>CAIMVM010000295.1 GCA_903844895.1 uncultured Pseudomonadota bacterium | reverse complement strand
TTTGCCTAGTGAGTAGATCTCCCAGATTACTCTGGGAAACCCCTCCTCAGAACGGAGCATGCGGATTTCCCGCACTCCGCTCCCGACTTAACGTTAGGCTTTCGCCTGGTTTGATGTGGGAAAAAGGGATTTTAGTTGTGGAACAGTTGGATAGTTCACGCGATCTAGTAGCCTCGTGAATCTTTCCCAGGTCCATCTCTTCTTTCCTCCTCGCCTATTGAACCAACTGAAGAGAATTCTTCTGCTCTCATGAATAAAGCTACTGACTTGTCTCTGGTTGTCTGAGACAGCATGATAATTGACCCATCCTCTCACAGCAGATTTAACCCGTTCGATCAAGAGCGGGGTATTCGGAGTATTGCAGTTTTCTTTTAGGAACTTTCGTAACCCAACAAGTTTCGCGCGTTTCCTATCCCCTCGACTCTTGACTTTGAGTCGCCAAAATTTGCCACTGAGTGAAAGCCCCCAGTAACAAGTAAAACCTAGAAATTTGTAGGTGGGTATCCGAGTACCTGCTGCTTGAGCCCGCGCTGCGACTTTAGCCCCAGAAGGGAGCAAACGCGATTTATCTTCATGCAACTCCAGGCCGTACTTGCTGAGGCGTTTTCCAAGGACTTGGTAGAACCTCTCAGCCTGGCTGTAGAACTGGAAGACAAAACACATATCGTCAACGAACCTGATTTGGGTCGTCTTTCCTTTTAAGTGCGACTTTGAGATCGCTGCAAACCATTCATCAATCACATGGTGGAGATAAATGTTTGCCAAAATCGGAGAGAGAATGGACCCCTGAGGGCTTCCCTTTTCATTAGCGACGACTTTACCATCGTGGATCGTTGGGGCCTTCGCAAGCACATCTATAAGCTTCAAGAAGCGCACATCGCTGATTCTTCTTTTCAAAAACTCAAACAAGGGTCCGTGAGGGATCGTGTTAAAGTATTTTCTAATATCAATCTCGACTATGGCACCATCTTGCATCTCAAAAGTAGCTTTGTTTAGGGCTTTTAGGGCATCATGGCAGCTTAACCCGGGTCTGGACCCGTAGGAAGCAGGAAGAAATACTGGCTCGTAGATCGCGCTGAGGATTTGACTCACTGCAGATTGAACGAGTTTGTCTTCAAAGCAACTTATTGCCAGAGGACGTGTGCTTCCATCTTCTTTGGGTATTTCAACTATTCTTGCTGGTTTCGGGGCATACTGCCCTCGGCGGATTCGCTTTATGAGATCAGTTAAATTCTCCTCTAGTTTGGTCCCATAGGACGATTTAGTTACCCCGTCTATACCGATAGCTTTCGATCCGTCGAGCTTTCGGTATAGTTCCCTTAGCCAGTCAGTGCTGATAATGTGCCCCAGGTTGTTAAACACGAGGTTCTTATCGCGCGCTGACAGCTCACCTATGCGCAGGAGTTTCGTTGACCATGTTGATCCATCGACGCTGTGTATGGACATTGTTTCCCCCTCTACGCTCGTTAAATCTGCCGACCCTTGGCTCCGCGGTCATTACCCGCTTCCTCGCTACTGTGGTCGACTCTGCCACCTGCGGGCCTTCTCGGTGCTCTCGTGCTTTAAAGGCACTGCCTCACCAATACTTCCATCCTAGAAGAGCTTCGCAGGCTTCCCAAGTTCAGTCGCACGTCTTTGCAAACTCGCCGATATCTAAAACTCCGGAGCGCGCTTACAGGTGGATTCGTCAGTTTGACCACCTGTTTGCTATTGCCTGCTAGACTGACGAATCTATCGGCACGCCCAAGAAAAATTCTTTTCGAAGCTACGATATTCACCCTTTCGGATTTCGGCTGTAGCAGTCGCCCACTACAGTGCTCTAGGCACCCGGATGCTTCTCTGTCTACGCTTCAATTCATTTGTCACCTCTTGAACTGCAAGACTCGATATGCAGTGGATCTGACTAATCCTTCTGCAGCGGGACTTTCACCCGCAAGACACGCGCCGCTTATCTTGGCGCACCGTCAGCAGAATTTGTGGGTCCATTCAGGAGTTGGTAGTTTTCCAAGCTGATGATACAGGGCTATTTTCTGCATTTCTGGGTTCTTAAAACCGTAAGATTTTCTCGCTGTCAGTTTTGCTTTAAGATTTAGGCCCTCTACAACCCCAGATGAAAGCTCTCCTTTTGCCTTGAACCAATTCAAAATGAGGGGTTTGTGTCTTCTGAGCATTTTAGCTTTTTTCTTTAAGGGCTCAATCTTTGATCGCATGACTTTTGTGCACCATTGGTCAAGAAACTTGCCTGCCCATGCGGGTGAACTATATGTCCAAAAAAGAGAGAACTCTTCTTTTAGTAGATAAGCTTTCATGGTCTTAAGATTGTATTTCAGTAGTTCTTTCATGCTTACTTCTTGGTCTTCTTTTAGATTCTTGCGATTGCGGAGTAAAAGCCATTTGGTCTTTGTTAGAATGGCTTCATAGCCATTTTCTTGGAGCTTTCGATGCTCTTCGGCCCTGACCTCGTCAATGGCCTTCCCCAAATGCTGGGCTATATGGAACCTGTCGAGAACATGAAGGGCATTGGGTATAAGCTCTTTGATCACGTTTAAATACGGTTTCCACATATCTGAACAAATAGCCTGAATTCTATTAGATCTAGCTCTGCCGAACCAAGTAAAGAATCCTTTCAAGCATTCTTCAGTTCTATCATTTCCAATCCATAGAAGGCGACGCATATCGGCGTCGATCTGATATACAAGGGTCAGATATTTATGACCTTTTGCGTGGGCTATCTCGTCCACTCCTATGCTTTTAATGCCATTAAGATTACGATGATCTAACCCCCACTCAACGGCCATTTCGACCGAACGGCAGACACTGTCCCAGCTTACTCTGAACTTTGAAGCTACCGCCTTCCATGAAAGATCCTTAGCCCAGCCTGCTAGGTACCACTGAAGGGTCAAAGTAAGTTGGCTATTACCATTGGCCCAGGGAACCATCTCTGCCTTAACACCACAGTCGGGACACTTAACCCGCCTGCGGGCGTAAGCAAAATAGGTAAGCACGCCTAACACCGGCAAGTAATCGTAAAGCCTAACCGGCAAAGTGTCATACCCTGGGGCTTGAATGCCGCAGCCTGAGCAAAAGGCTTTAGAGTTCTTTCTAGGGATGATCTCAAAGACAATTCTGTCTTCAGGCCACTCGAATTTATCGTAAGATTTTGTGAGCTTAGCATCTTTATAAACAAAGCCTTTGAAAGGCTGCACGTGATTTAGTAGTGTCTTCATAAGCATCGGCAGTCCTTTAGTTTTTTTATTGTGTGGTAACAACAAAATAACAAGAACTGTTCCGATGCGACAACCTGCCTCTTAATGGAATTACCCCAAAATCTCTTTGTGCCTTCAGCGAACGATGTTGTGCTGATTTAGTTTGCAGCTATTTTTTCACACATTAGCCTTTTGTTTTTCAGACCACACCCTATGGTGAACAATGGCTTTCGGATTTTGGGGGACTAGCAGGCATATTATCTAAAAGCACCCACTAATTCTGCGGAAGACCC
>CAIMVM010000294.1 GCA_903844895.1 uncultured Pseudomonadota bacterium | reverse complement strand
TTGATTTTTAAGCTCACCCAGTTAGAGCAGACCTATCTCGATAAATGTCTGTCAGCCCAAAATTGGAAATCTTCTTTTCAAGAAATTCAGGATCAAAAGCCTCAGAATCGTAAAACGAAGAACCATATTTTATCAAACTGGCTTCATCCGTATGTTAAGGACTTAGTTAACTTAAAAGGCTTCTCCCTGGATCCTGAGACACTGTTTTTTATGTTGCAGGGCATGGCGTCTCCTCAGCTTTTAAAAAAGTCAGTAGACTTTTTGTTTAGGGAAGGTTTTTGGAGGCGGAGTCTTGACGGAAAGGTGGTCGAGGAAGAGGCGGCTGTAACTACGACCAGCGGCATTCCCAGTGAAAAAATTAGAGGATTTCACATCAAAGCCTTAGAGCTTGCTTTGAAGGGCATCAAAGCGTTTTCCGTGTCTGAACGCAAGGCTTCAACGGTTATCCTTGCTGTAGACGACCACAATATGGACGAGTTGAGAGGGTTATTGGATTCCTTTCAGAACCAGCTTCTAGAGTTTATTGAAAAGCACCCCAAGGGAAAAGATCGATTGATGCAAGTTACCACGCACTTAACCCCTATAGGACGTTCGAAATGAATTTCAAATTCTTTTTTATTTCATATCTTTTCATGAGCGGAGTTGTGTTTGCGGCCAATAGACCTGATAGCGGGACTGTTGTAGGCAATGGTGGAGATCCGATCTTTGAGTTCTTTGAAGCGTCGCGAGCTTCCCTAATTGAAAGCCTAAAGGTGGTTCTGTACGACCCTAAAGAGCAAGAAAATTTTTGTCAGTTGGAAGCTCTGAGTTCAGCTCAGATTGCGTTTTGTAGAGACTACTTCCTGGCGGTGATTCCACAAATATTGCAGTTAGGTCAGGGTCCCAATAGAACTCTGTTTGTACTTCGAGAGAACCCTCTTACGGTGATTGGGCCCGATCAAAAACCCATGATAGTAGCTGCTAGGACGGAGTTAGGACCTAATGGCCCCATAGAACTTCATCGAGACTCAGTGAAAACGCTAGTTCCCACTCAAGCCTTATTTCTGATTGCTCACGAGTTTTTTCACAAGGTGTCTTTTGAGGGGATTTATGTTGCAGATAATGGCCCCATCGGTCCGTTCGATTACGGGAGAGATCTTTTGGATTCGGCGGCAAAATACTTGGTATCTTTAGCAGTCAGGACAGGACGTGTGGGAACTCAATTTGGTGTTCAGGACATTTTTAATTGCGAAGTCCACGTAGGTTCTGCCACTGTGGGAGTGTCCGTTTCTAGCAATCGCATGTATTTGACAAAAGATCTGAGTTCCTATGAATCAGGGATTGGACTGCCCCCTACAGAAACGGTCTACGTTCCTGAGACGGAGAACTCTTCAATTGTGCTGAGAGTCCGAATTACAGAGCCTAACAATTGTAATGAACAAAGTTCTGGACGAAAAACGTCATTAAAGATTTTAAGGAAGACAGTCTTCCATGATCGACCAAGCCAAGCTGATGCCTTAAGGGAAATTGAGCTGACTGAAAATCCCATGTGCCAGAAGGCTAACCCTAACTTCGAAATCTCTTGGGAGCAGATCAAGTTTTCTTGCAAGTATTTTGGTTCTATAGGAACAACTAAATCGCCATTTTCTTTAAATCGGCTAGGGTTTAGGATTCCTAAACCTCTGGACCCATGATTTGAAAATGGCCTGGTCCTAGCTGGAAAGTGGCTGATGTGACAGGTGTCCCGTGAAAAACCCCACTTGCTAGAGCCAGCAAGGAAATCGCGTATCCATGTCTCAGCTGATGGTGTTTGAAGTGCTTGAATTTACAAAAGGATCTTCAGCGGTTCTGCATCATCTTAGATTATGTATTCGTCGGATATAAAAAAGATGCCATGAGTTCTTTCATGGCATCTTTAGAAAACAGAGGTATTTCGGGATTAAGCCTTAGGAGTAAAAGCACAACCCTTGGGGAAAACTAGCTTGTTCTTTGGTTTCTTGGCTCTATTGGGCTTAATAAGTCCAGCCTTGCCAGTCTTAAGTTCGTACTTCATTTTAGCCCATACACTTGGATCTACCGGTGATTTTGCTGAGGACTCATATCTGTGGGCAGCCATTTCGCGAGAGGCATTGAAGGCTCTGTAGCAGCCGCTGTGATGCACTTCTGAATAATCTCCCACAGGAAGGATTTGGATATCAAATTTGCCTTCTGGATCGTTCCAATTGTTGGCGCGCATTTTTTCACAACGCTCAAGTCCAATTTCAAAACCTCCTAGACCGTCCTCTGGATTTACAAGAGCCATATAGGTATCTACAGCAGCGTTCCCGCCTAAACCAATATTGGAAAGAATTTCCACAGATAGGTCGTCGGCTTCTTGCTCAACCGTGTATTGTCCTAATTTAGCATCGTAAGCTTTTTGTAAAGTCTGCCTAATTTTGTCTGCGTTAGCTCTAAGAGATGCAGCTAAATTCAAAACGTCATTCTTTGTAAACGTTTTTGGTAAGGTCACATCGGAACCCACGACTTCAAAAACGGTCTGAGCGAGGCTAACTAATTGAGCTTTTTGCTCTTTAGTTAAATTAGGATTGTTCTGGTAGGGGGCCCATTTGGGGCTCTTAATGGCAGTTGCTAAATTGACTTTAAGTTTGGCGGTTTCAGAAGCTTCAATGTCTGCTAGGCATTGATTCGCCAACGTTGCAAACTGATCAAAAGTGTTGATGCTATTTGGCATTGCAAAGGGCATCACTCCCAGTCCTCGTGCGTTCATGGGCTCTTCAAACGTAGCGGCTTTCTTGCAGCTGGGAAGGGAACTTGCCTGTCTAGCGATATCGCCAAGAGCGAGATAAAGCATAGGATCTAGTTTTAAACTGTTGTCATCTGGAATTAAACTCACGGGGAAATAAGCTGCACTAGCCTTAAATACCGTTTTGCCAAAAGTCTCTAGGGATGCGTCACGAGTGGGTTTGTGATTAGGATTTCCCGCTTCATTTTGAGTGTAGAAAAAATCATATTCATTCTTATAAGTATTGGAATGGGATCTGTAGTAATGGCCAAGTTCGTGAGCTAGAACTCCAATGAGAGATTCTTCATTTTTAAGGAGATCCGCAATGCCTGATAAGACTACGAACCAGTTTGGTGTTT
The DNA here is from genome assembly GCA_903844895.1 of uncultured Pseudomonadota bacterium. Classification (GTDB taxonomy): domain Bacteria; phylum Bdellovibrionota_B; class Oligoflexia; order Oligoflexales; family CAIMVM01; genus CAIMVM01. Next base: position 28,054 of record CAIMVM010000294.1, on the reverse strand, counting down.
TAAGAAGTAAAAGCTTAGGAGCTGTAAATCCATTTCTATAGGCTGGATCCACAGTTCCACAAGATTCTGGGAACGTAATGCCACTTGGAGATACCGTGAACGAGCACTTCTGTCCTCGATTGGAAATCTCTTCTGCAATTCCAGGCAGGTCGCTTGGATCTACATCAATACAGGGATAATTGGCTGGGATATCAACATCGAGTAGATCTTGAGTTTTATCGATATAAACGCCATTAGGAGCGGATTTAGCGCCATTGCCGTAGGTCACTTTAACATTGTAGCAAACCGCAGTGGAGGCCACATATGCATTGGCGTCTTCGGTTTTTAGGACGACGACGTTTGGCTTGGGAATGGACGCTAGAAAATTAGGATCGCGCTTTCTTGCATAGGCGTCTATTTTATCAATCCAACTCTGAAGGCGTAAAGTCGTGTACGAGTTAGCTGGAAGGGCATCGTTTTCCGTGGCTTCCACAACCTTTGTGAGGAATGTGGCTCGATCCATAATCATCCAGTTAGATGATAGGGAAGATCGAATGATTTTTCCATCATCATGGGTTACGGTGGATTGTGGAGCTTTTCCACAAGCAACCACTACGCCAGAAAGCGCTATTGCTGCGAGCTGTCTTTTTCTAGAGATCATGCCATTCCCCTTATAGGTGTTGCCCTTGAAGGCCTTTGAGTCGCTTTTAGTAAGAGTTGACTGGCTAGTCAATTATTATTTTCTAATCCCTGGTTATTTTTTCCACTGGGGTGAAATGTCACCAAAAGTGTCACCTTTGTGGATAGAATCTCAGTAGAGTTTTATTTTTTTAGGTCGTAAGAGAGGGCACTATGAAATAAAGCGCCAAAATGGCGCGCTTAGGTAAGGAAGTTTCAGGCGGAATCAAGAGGGAAGACGCAAAAAAGATCGCCTGGCAAAATGAATTGACCAGGCGATCGTTTTTAAAATCAAAGTCATTACGTAAGTTCTTGCCCTACGGCAATTACTTCGTAGCGTTCTTAACGAGACCAGCAAGCATTTTAACCCTGCGGGCCACACAGTTCTTATGCATCAAGCCTTTTGTGCCGGCTTTCATAATAAGAGATTGTGCATCTTGAAAAATCTTGGTGAGTTCGTCAGCCTTAACTTTTCCGGCTTTTGCGCCTTCAGCACCAGCCTTTACAGACTTAACGGCTGATTTTACGCTAGAGACATAAGCACGGTTACGAGAGCGACGGCCTACAGCTTGGCGAGCACGTTTTACTGCGGATTTATGTGTAGCCACAAGCTACTCCTTTCGGTTACTTCTTCTTAGTTGTTGTCTTTTTCTTTTCAGCACCAGCAGCAATTTTCTTTGCTACGCGAGCCTTCTTTTTACGCTGCGCCTTACGGCGAAGAGACTTTGGTGTACGACGGTTATCTGCACGTCCCATAAATTCTCCTTATTTAAGTTTAACGCCAACTCGGCGTGCGTAATTGTCTAATCCAAGTTTATCGATAGTACGAATGGCAGCTGCAGTTACCCGCAAGGCTACAAATTTCTTTAAATCTGCAGACCAGAATTGCTTCCGATGAAGATTAGGTAGAAATCTATGCTTAGTCTTAGTGTTGGAGTGGGAAACTCTATTTCCTACCAGAACACCTTTTCCTGTTAGTTCACATCTACGAGACATATTCAAACCTCTTATTAATCTTCAATTTCTTCGCTGTCTTCGGCTTCATCCACGACTTCTTCTGTAGCTCTTTCAGGTCGGCGTGACTTTAAAGAACCCACGGAGAATGTCTGAGCTACGCTCGTCATCTCACCTGAGAATCCGCGCTCTACTTCATGAGAAAGACTGTAAGGTATGAGCGCTAAAAAGCGAGCTCTTTTTACAGCCACAGTAATGGCGCGTTGCTGCTCAGCAGTGGCTCCAGATACACGTCGAGGAATAATTTTGCCGCGTTCTGTAATAAATCTCTTTATAACGTCCGCTTTTTTGTAGTCAATAACGATATTAGGATCGAGAGTACGCTTGCGGCGCATCAACAACCGACGGCGCTTCTTTTTTCTTGTAACTATAGTCACGATGCCTCCGACAACCACTTTTTGTTAAATGCAAGTGGTAGATTACTAATAAGCGAGTGATAGGTTTGCAGCTAGCGCTTCGGACGCAAATTTTCTGCAAGCTTTTCCTTTTACAAGTATTTTAAAGCAAGCTACCGATTACTTACTTTAATACTGTTAAGGGAGACGCTTCCCCACTCAGAGTTGCGGACACTAACTTATTCCAAAGCCCAAAGCAAGATGAATAAGAGCACATTGGCAAGGAAAGTTAAACCTGCCGCAAAAGGGGTGGTAAAACCGGTTAACTGAAGGGGCGAACTCTGATATCTAGGGAGGCTAAGTCATTGAGATTCATGTTTGAGGAGCCATCCACGATGGAAGATGTCCATTTTGTCGAAGTTGCGATTCCTCGTCCCCTGATGAAAGTGTTTACATATCGGTCAAATCATGCGCTTTTACCGGGGGTTAGGGTAAAAGTGCCGTTTGGTCAGGGAACTGAAGTTGGCGTTATTTTAGGCAAGGCTGTTCCCGTCCAGGGGGTTCCTATCAAATCTGTCAAGGAGGTACTTGATGGGGAAGCCGTATACTCTTCCGAGCAACTAACCCTTGCCCAATGGCTAGCCCATTATTATGTCCATCCTATCGGTGAAGTCCTTAAGGCTATGTTGCCTGCGAGTCAGAATCACTCTAAAAAGCAATATGTGAGTATCACCCCTAAAGGTCGAGAATCCTATTTAGAAAGTACGCTAGCGTTCGTGGGTGAATCGGGCCTTGCCCAGATTTTTAAGACTAAGAACTCGTATACTTTAGAGCTTTTTAAGAAGAAACTGGGACTCATAGAGTCTCAAGAGCTTTTCGCTAAGTGGCAGAAACTAGGCTGGATCGAAGTTACCTCTCATAGTCAAGTAAAGACGCGGGCAAGTAAGTCTAGGATCGCTCAAACAGAGGAAGCCGGTATGAGCGGAGCTGAGGGAGCAAAAACCCTGAGCAGCCGACAAGCGGAGGTGAAGCAAGGCATTTCCACTCAATGGGAGCAAAGGGATTTACGTCCGACACTTTTATTTGGTGTAACGGGGGCAGGTAAGACGGAAATTTATTTGCAACTTATTGCGGCGCGTTCTGGGCAAGTTTTAGTCATGGTGCCAGAAATTGCTCTGACTCCCCAGATGACCATGGTATTTGAAAAGAGATTTCCCGGCCAGGTAGCCGTGGTTCATTCGGCGCTTAGCGATGCGGCACGTTGGGCTGAGTTGGATAGAATAAGACGAGGGGAATGCCGCATTCTTATTGGTCCTCGCTCTTCTGTTTTTGCCAATTTTGCGGATCTTAGTTTCATCATCGTCGACGAAGAACATGACTCCAGCTATAAGCAAACTGTTGGTCTCTGTTATCAAGGTCGGGACACCGCTATCGTCCGAGCCAAGCAAGAAGGGATTCCTATACTTTTAGGATCAGCAACTCCTTCTATGGAATCTTGGCAAAACGCTCTTTCCGGAAAATTTGGATTGTTCCGTCTAGAAGAGCGGGTGAGTGGAAAACCTTTGCCTGAAGTGAAACTCATTAAAGTAGCATCGACGCTTACAAAAGCTATGAAAATTTCTGGACTAGAATCTATAGAAAGCGAGCGTCTCGACGAAATTCCCATTTCTGAAGAGGTTATTTTAGAACTCGCGGAAAATCTTAGCCGGGGCCAGCAGTCTATCGTTTTGGTAAATCGAAGGGGATATGCTTACTATATTTTGGATTTTAAATCAGGTGAGGTCATTCAATGTCCAAGTTGTTCCATTAGCTTGACCCTTCATGGTCGCTCGACAAGGCTTCATTGCCACTATTGTGGCTATAAGACTTCGGTGAAATCTATTTTGGAAAAAAATCCGAATGGATCCTTTGTAGCCATAGGCTACGGGAGTGAAAAAGCCCACGAGATTCTTAAAGTAAAGTTTCCGCTTGCAAGAATTGGTCGGCTTGACAGCGACATTGCTTCAGACCGAAAAGTTTTATCTGAGACTCTCAATGAGTTTAGGCAGGGGAATCTCGATATCCTAGTGGGAACACAAATTCTTGCAAAAGGACATGACTTTCCTAATGTGACTTTGGTTGTGCTTCTTGAAGTAGACCAACTTTTGAATCTGCCTGATTTTAGAGCGGGAGAAAGAACGTTCCAACTGCTGGTGCAAGCGGCGGGGCGGGCCGGTCGCCACGAATTGCCTGGCAGAGTGCTGGTACAGTCGACTAAGGGAACTAGCCCCATTTTGCATGCGGGTCTTAGTCACGATTTCCCTGGATTTGTAGAAGCAGAATTAGTTTATAGAAAGGCCTTTCAGTACCCGCCCTACACAAGAATGATCGCCATAGAATGGAGCAGTACTCAGAATCCTGAACTTGATCAAATGACTAAGTCTGTTGAAAAATGGCTGGATCAAGGTGAACTTCATTTCAAGGATTTGAAGTTTCTTGGTCCTACGGCACCAGCTATTGAAATGGTGAGGGGAAGGCACAGGATGGCAATGGTAGTTGTCGGTGTAAACGTGGCCTCTCTCAATCGCGCAGCACGTCTATTTCTTGAGGACTTTTCTATCCTCAAAGGAGATCTCAGGCTAAAAGTCGATGTTGATCCTGTGTCATTGCTTTAGAAGTCTTGCGCTAAGGTTCCTGTCTTGCTTCGTCCCAATTGGTCAACAGCCCAGAAACGTTTTACAAACTTCAGTTTCTAGTGTTTCCCTCCAAGGCTCCAAATGGATTCTAGTCGTCTCTTTTGAAATCGCTGAAAGTTTTTACTCCCATGTTCAGTACCCAATGTTTCTCATTAATGCTTGATCTTTCATGTGCATCTTCCCTATTTTGCGTCTCACGTTTCTTTGAACTATTTAAAAATAACATTATAATTATTAGCGGACATATAATCGGAGGCGAAATGAAAAAAATTGCGATATTAGCTTCAGGACTTCTTTTAATCCTTCAGTCTTGCGCCAAGAGCCGTAACTTTCAGGAATCAGAGGTGTTAAAGGATTCTTCTGATGAGAAGATAAAAATTAAGGACTTTTTAGATTCGTCCGGAGTTCTTAATTGCTATTCCCATGCTCAGGAAATTTTGAAGGTAAAGGTAGAATTTACGATTGATAAAAATGAGAAACTTCTTAAGTCTGTGATTTTTGCAACATCGAAAGAAAATGAAGCCACTATCAAAGATGCGGCGAATGGGTGGTTTGTAAGAAAACTAGAAATTTTAGATGTAAAAATGGATCTAAAGGGCGGCAATAAAAGTGTCACTGTTTTTGAGCCGTTCCAAGAAAAGAGTAGAGAATCCTTGGTTTTACAGCGAATCAATGTCAGTAAGATGACCGATGGTGAAGAGGTTATTACAGCACTGCTTTCTTACAAAAATGCGAATAGTCCAATCATAATCGATGGGAAACAAGAATCCGTTATGGGAGTCGTCGTTCAATGTGGTAAGCCATTGAGCTCTAGCAATTGATCGGTTAGGTTGATTTTTTTAAATCGAACTTAGAATTTGACCTGATTTTCTTTGTGTTGGAAGGAATCCATTTTAAGGCATAGTTAAGCTGAGGTTTGGGGCGCTCGTAAGCAAAAGAGGTGAAGGAAGAAATATCGCAGAAAAGGCAGCCTTCGATGGTCGCCTATTATTTGAGCATGTTTTTCGAATATTGAAATCCATTTTTTGTAAAGTCTTTGCAAAATGACATTCACCCATTACACTTATATTTGATTTAAATTAAAGGAATTCCTCAATGAATACTAATGAGATGAAAAATGCTGCCCCTTCGTTTGGCGGATTGATTGCTGAGTTCTCTCGCGAGCAAAAACTTCTTGAATCAAGAAGCCTATTTATTTCTGAAGGCGTGAATTCTGATACGGCACGACGTGTCGTTACAGACCTTCTAGTACTGGACTCAGTAGGGCAGGGACCTATCAAGATTTTTCTAAATAGTCCAGGTGGAGAGGTGAATTCCGGATTTGCAATTTTTGACACTATTAGATTTATTAAGTCTCCCGTATATATCATCAGCGCAGGGCTTTGTGCTTCCATTGCAACGGTCATCAATGTTGCCGTTAAAAAAGAGCGCCGCTTTAGCATGCCGAATAGCCGATTTTTAATTCATCAACCTTTAATCATGGGTCAAATTTACGGACAGGCGTCGGATCTTGAGATTCAGGCAGCTCAGATTTTAAAAACTCGCGAGAAAATCAATCAATTGTTAGCTGAAGAATGTGGACAGCCGCTAGAACGAGTAGAGAAAGATACCCTCAGAGACTATTGGATGACTCCAGAAGAAGCAGCCAAATACGGATTGATCGGAAAAGTAGTAAAGTCAACCCAAGAATTAGGCATCTAGACCTTGCAAAGTTTGTGATTCACCCGGAGAATGCCCGGGTGTTTTTTTTTGGAGAGGTCTTTGAAACAAACCAGTAAAGCTCTTGTACGAGAGTACCTTCGACCCTATTGGTTTCAAGTGGGGATAGGAACGCTTCTATCTCTCATTTTGGGCATTTTATCGGCAGCCGTAGGTGCGGCCATTGGGCCTGCTTTTAAGGCCCTTATGGACATTCACTCCCAAAGCGAGACAGCGTTTAGGGAAATGCTTGGGCCGTGGTTTGGTAGGTGTCTTGAGTATCTTTCAGGCCATGAGGCTATTGGTCCACGGGAACTTCTCACAAGTCTTCCGCTTATATTGGTGGGCCTTTCCTTTTTCAAAGCAATCATGGCATTTGGGCAGTGGTACCTTTGGGAGTCCCTTAGTGAAAAAGTAGCAGGGCGGCTTCGATTTGATATCATCAAAAGCTTTTCGAGCCTATCTGTTCGAGCCCGATATAAAAAAGAAGTCATGGAATTAGAGTCCTCTTTAGGCTCCACGCTCGCCAACGACACCCGGATGTTTAGAGATTTCATTGTTCATTTCTATGGTGCAGGCCCTAGGGAGGCATTTCAAGTGGTGGCAGGAATCGCTAGCCTGTATCTTTTGTCACCCTACCTGTTTTTGGTCTGTTTTATTGGAGTCGCGCCTTCCGTTCTCATATTGAGGCAGCTTGGTAAAAAAATTCATAGGCGAGCAGGAAAAGCTTTAAATGAATTTTCTGAGCTGGGAGAGTTTATTTTAGATCGACTGTTGGGATTAGAAACCATCAAGCACTATAAGTCAGAGGATTTAGAAGCAAAAATCGTAGGATCAAAAGTAGTAAACCTTTTGTCCTCTTTTAAACGTGTCGCCCGCGTTAAGGCCAGAACTTCGCCCATGTTAGAAGCCATAGCTGTTTTAGCCATGGTAGTACTGCTGATACTTGGTTTTAAATCTATTGAGCAGGGGCAAATTTCTGGGTCTATCTTCATATCATTTTTCGGATCTTTAGCGCTTCTTTCTCAGTCCTTTTCTAAACTAGGAAAGTATTACAACATCAATCGAGAGTCCTATGCTGCCATAGGCAGAATTCAAAAGTGGAAAGATGTTTCTAAGGACAACCAAGACTTAGAGAAAATATCTCTGCCAACACAAAAATCTGATCATTTAGGGTTGTCGTTAGAGAACCTTTGTTTTTGCTATGAAGGTTCCTCTACGCGTGTATTGAGTGACATTACCTTTCGATTTGAATCTGGTAAAGTCTATGCGCTAGCAGGGGCTTCTGGAGCTGGAAAGTCTACCTGCCTAAAGCTTCTTTTGGGCCTTTTAAAGCCAACTTCTGGACGCGTTTTCTACTCGGGAAAAGGTATTCCCAAAGTCGGCTATATGCCACAAAGTGTAGCAATTTTTGCAGGGACGATTGCTCAGAATTTAGCATGGCCGCTCGAAAGCGTTAGCCATCAGGCCATGGAATATGCTTTGGAAACCGTGAGCCTTAGAGAGCTAGTTGATCAATTAGAAGGTGGTACGCAGCATGTGTTTGATTATGGCTCTAAAAAGCTTTCAGGAGGGCAGTCCCAGAGACTTCTTTTAGCTAGGTTATTTTGCCAGACCTATGATGTGATTTTAATCGATGAGGGCACTTCTGCGTTAGACCCTGACTCGGAGCGAATCATTATCGAGGGGATTCGAAAATTGGCCAAACCTGGAACGATTGTCATTATGATTGCTCACCGCAAATCCATGCTTACTTTTGCAGATCAAATCCTATTGTTTAAAGAGTCGCGCCTAGAGAGAGTGGGAACCTTTGACGAGCTTTCCGATCAAATCTTAATCGAGGTAGCCTCGGATCAGGAAACAAATATAGTTTAGTCTTCAACAAAATCTAGTTTTAGACTCTCTATGCGAGTTAGGAGCGATCAAGACTTATAGTCAAAACCGCGTCTTTTTGGCCCTAGGTTAAAAAATATGGTGCTTTCCAGAACATGGATAAGAAGTTTTTTTCTACAGCTATGGAAATCAGGTCATAGTCAAGTGAGTCTATGTTAATATATGGTGAGAGTTAGGCAAGGCCTTACAATATTATATAGAGGAACTTCATGATGAAGCCGCAGGGGAACTTATTTTCCAAATTTCGTTTACGAAGTTTTTTGGGTTTGTCTCTGTTAGGTGGGGCTACTTTTAGTCTTCTGGGGTGTAGCTTCTCACAAAAAGACTCAACCGAAGCTGACCTAAAAGATCCTCGTCGGGATGGAAGTGATCCGGTCTGGGTTTATGGTGGTCAGCTTCCCCATCTTACAGAAACTAGAATCGTTTTGTCGGTTCGTGGTCATACCATTCGAGTGAGCGGCTTTGCGCCCCCCGACTTTAAGGAAACTCTGCCCGAACATGCCATATCCGATGTGATCAATGGTCGTCAAAGAATTACAGTCGTATACCCGATAGCAACAGTGGATTCCAGGTTTACTACTGACGCAGGAGTTCAAGCCTCCAATGCGGCTCCGAAAGAATATAAAAACGTAGCTGTTTTTCCCTATAACCCATTTGGTGTAGGTGGGGAGAAAAATAAATCAACTCCGTGGGGCGGGTTTCCTTATATTGAATATGAAAGGGGGCGCAATATTGCGTTTCATGGACCTATCACACGTTCATCAGGTCTTTGGCGACTGATTCGGGGCCCAGTATCCCATGCCTGCAATCGTATGCAAGGAGAGCACGTAGTTGAACTGGCCCATTTGCTAGGTGTGAATATGAATCGAAAATGGACTGTCGATGATTTGGTGCCGGTACGTACAGTAGTAGAAGTGTTGCCTCATAAATCCTACGATAAAGTACCTGATGGGCAATTTGCAGGAAAATTTGTCGATGTCGATTATACTCCCGATAATAAGGACATCTCGATTTCTCGTTCTTCCCCGGCTACGTCTCATCTATTTAAGACTTGGAGTGGCCTTGAACATCCCAATTGGATTTGTACGGCTGAAAAAGCGAAGCTTGGTAGTCCGAACCCATGTGGCACTCCTGCCCCCACCCCGGAGCCCGTCCCTCCTCCTGCAGCTCACAAGGCCAACGCGAAGATCTGCAATATTGAGAGCAAAAATGGCTTTGCTAATGTTTTCAATAGAAGCTTAACCCAAGTCATTGGCAAAACTGTTTTAGGAGAACCGATCGAGGTAACTTCTGAGGTGCTAGTACGGGATAAAGATGGAAATGAATGGGCCAAAGTTTGGTTCTTCGACAATCCTATTGAGAAGTTGCCCGCTGGATATGGCTACGTCATGACGAAAATCATTTGCCGTGATTAATGGATACAAGTTTCATTTCGAAAGAGATACTTTGAAACGAGACCCGAGTGAATGCCAGGTATTTGACTTGATGAACTCCACTGTCCAGTAAAAAAGGAAATTTAAAGTCCTGCTCAAAATTGAGTTCAAGGTTCTTTCCCTTCACGGCGAAGCTAGAATGTCAAGTTGGAACGCATTTGGGCTCTTTCGGACAATTGATATTTCTTCAGAAACGGGGGAATTATAGAAAAAAGTGAGGGAAGATCGAAATACTCCCTCACTTTTTCTTGGTTGAAGCGGCTTGCAGTGGCAATGACCGCTTTGGTCTTATAGAATTTCTTTAAGCTTTTTAGAGAGAATGGGTACAGCTTCGAAAAGATCAGCAACAATTCCATAATCGGCAACTGAGAATATCGGAGCTTCCGGATCAGAATTTATGGCAACAATAACTTTAGAAGTACGCATTCCAGCCATATGTTGAATGGCTCCAGAAATTCCACATGCAACGTAAAGTTGGGGGCTGACAGTTTTACCTGTCTGGCCCACTTGCATGGTGTGGCTTGCGTATCCTGCATCTACAGCTGCTCGTGACGCACCAACAGTGGCATTCAATACGTCAGCGCATTCGTTAATAATTTTAAAGTTATCGGCTGAACCTAAAGATCTACCACCAGAAATAATTCGAGCAGCTTCCGTTAAGTCAGGCTTATCGCTACTTCCTTTTTTAACTTCTAAGGTCTTAAGCTTAGAATCTGCAGTCGCTACTGCCAATTCTACGACATTTCCGGCTCCACCAGTCACAGTAGTTTGAATGGAATTCGGTCTTACTGTGGCGAGTTTGATTCCAGACCCTTTAAATTCAACTTGGGCTAGCACTTTTCCAGCGTACATGGGTTTTGTGCCGCCTTTAAACGACCCGCTGCTAGCTTGTAACGAAGTCACGTCGGTAATGAGGCCGCCATTTAAGCGAGCGGCGAGTCTTGGAAACAGTTCTCTTCCCATGGGAGACGCCATGCCAATGACAGCCTCGGCTTTGAACTCTTCGACTGCCTTTTGAGCTGCAGCGGTATAGTTCATCACATTAAACAATTTAAATTCTGGTTTATTAACGGTGAATATCGTGTCAACACCCGCATCTTTAAGTCCATCTCCTGGAGTTCCGACTACAAGTGCGGCTACGTTTGCGGAAGATCCGGCTATTTGATGGGCAGCGGCAATGGCTTCTCTAGAAGAAGTCTTAATTTTACCGTCTCGCTGTTCCACGAATACAAGTACTTTCATATATAAATCCTCTTTTTAGATGACCTTCGCTTCTTCACGAAGAAGTTTAACAACTTTAGACACCATTTCTTCTACGGACTCTCCTTTAAAGACTTTTCCTGCTGGCTTTTGAGGAGGCTTATTGTAGCTGACTATTTGAGCCTTTATTTCAGACTTGAGCTGACCTAGATCTAATCCAAGATCACTTGGTTTTTTGACGTCTAAAGGTTTTTTCTTGGCTTTCATAATTCCAGGAAGGGAAGCAAAGCGAGGTGTATTTAAGGACTTGTTAGCTCCGATAACAGCTGGAAGTTCTACTTGGTACACTTCTACCTGCCCACCTTCTACTTCGCGCTCGACACGTGCCGTCTTACCCTCTAATTCAAATTTATTGACCACATTTACATGGGGCCAACCTAGAAGTTCTGCAACCATAATGCCGACATGCATATTATCAGCGTCGATACCCTGCTTTCCGCTAAACACTAAATCTGCATTTTCAGCTTTTACAGCTGCTGCGATGAGTCTAGCAGTCGTTAAAGAATCGGCATCTTCAAGGCCAGTATTGTCAATATACACGCCGCGATCAGCGCCCATAGCAAGTGCTTTAATCATCCGCTCTTTAATGTCAGCAGGGCCGCAGCTTACAATCACCACTTCGCCCGAGCCATTTTTTTCTTTAACTTTTAAGGCTTCTTCTACGGCAAATTCATCATAGGGATTGATGATAATGGTCCCAGCAATGTCGAGTCCAGTTCCATCGCCTTTGGGAGACACTTTCGCCTCAGTATCGGGAGTTTGCTTTAGGAGCACGAGTATTTTCATAGGTTTTACCTTATACGGGAAGGGATATATGGGATCAACAAACCCTATTTTGAAGCTAAATTTAATTCAAGGCAAGGAGATCAAACATCTATTTTAAGGAAAAGTTTCCATATATCAGTGATTTAGACTAATTTTTAAACACCTGGAGGCATTTCTTGTCGACAGCTTTAGAAAAGTACTCTTTTTTGTCGTGATTTTCTGGTATGAGTCGACTCCCATTGCGCGAATTGGAGACACTTTTTGATGATCGAGCCTACTGCCATTTTTTATCTCGTGGTAAGTTTGATACTTATGGCCCTGGTTCCCTCGATTTCTAGGTATTTAGAAGCGATGGCAGATCGCCATAGAAAGCTTTACACGGCCATCAATTGGGCTATTTCCTTAACCATACTTTTCCATATCTTACCAGAAGCTTATGCCTTTGCAGGGCTAGTGGCCCCGATTATCGCGTCCCTGGGTTTTTTGTCGTCTCTCATTTTCGATGCCGCAAAAATCACAAGATTTCTCATTCACACCTGGGTTTTTCCTTTTATAGTTTTAGGACTCGGGCTCCATGGCATTTTGGATGGCCTCGTCATCCGGCTGGTGGATTCGCCGGTTTATATTACGGGAACTGCCCCGATTGTGGTGTTTCATCGTTTGACGGCGGGTTTATTTATTTGGGTCCAATTGGAAAAAGAGTTGGGTAAGCGATACGCTTATTTAGTTTATTCGATGCTTGCCGGCGCCTTTCTTTTTGGTTTTTTTTCCAGTCGAGGGATTCAAACTTTTATCGTGGACTCGAGGATTTGGGTGGGTTCCCTTCAAGCCTTGTTGGCAGGCGGGGTGCTGCATGCAGCCTTTCATAAGTCTGTGACCCATGATGATGAACATATTTGAGTTAGAATATCCTATTGCCACACCGGTGGAAGGTTGCTTAGAAGGGTCGCGCAGGCGTTTTTCTGTGTTTCAGTGCGGTAAAGGAAGGTTTTGCTCGACAGAATCGATGGTTTTTTTCAGTCACGCGGCATTTTGATAGGAGCGAGATTAAAAGAACGACCAGTCAACCCGCAGGTAGCACGACGCCCCGACCAATTTTTAGAGCACTTGGCTTGATGCCTGGATTTAACTTATGAATTTCCGCTACAGTTACGCCATGTCTTTTGGCAATAGCATTTAAGGTGTCTCCAGGTCGTACATGGTATTCCATGGTTTCCTTGATATCTAGAAAAGGTAGCGTTGTTAAGAGGGCGGTGAGCTTCTGGGCCATATGATCTTCGAGTCTCAGCTCATAGGTTTTGCCTTTGGCTAATGGAGGGGTGATGCCTTTCAATAGTTCAGGGTTCCAATGGCTTAACGTACTTTCTGAAACCCCTATGGCCTTAGCTAGTTCACTAATGGAATACGGTTTACTCAGAGTAACGGATGAATTTGGCACTAGGTTTTCGGTCTCATCACTCAGGTAAAATCCATGTTTCGCCCTTTCGGAGCCGACTTTAAAGGCTGCAATCCACCTTGGCACATATTCAGCGGTTTCTTTTGGCAAGAACTTGCCTCTTGCGAGAGCCCAAAAATCTCTTGTTTTTCCAAGTTTGATAGCCTTTTCAACACGCCCTGGTCCTGCATTATAGGCCGCCATAGCCAGATACCAATCTCCAAATTTACTGTAGAGATCTTTTAGAAGTTGAGCCGCGGCCCGACTGGATTTTAATGGGTCTTTTCTTTCGTCGACAAAGCGATCCACTCTGAGCCCATAAAGTTTAGCCGTTCCGGACATGAATTGCCAAGTGCCAGCTGCCGAAGCGACTGACTTAGCTTTAGAATTAAAGCCAGACTCAATCATAGCTAAATAATAGAATTCTTTTGGGACCCCGTAGCGCGCTAGTTCAGGTAAAATCAAATGTTCCACGGTTTCGCCAACGGATAACCATTTTAAAAATGTAGATCTATCGCTAGCTTTAAAAAAACGAATCCATCGATCCACTTCAGGTTCGCTAGCTACGGGTAAAGAGCTCGTTTTTTCCTCAATGTTGGAATCAGCCAGTCGGCTCATGGCATAAGTTAAGGCCTCTTTTTCCCAGGTTTGCTTAGCGGACTTCGATTTTCCTTTAAAGGGATGAGACGCTTTGTATTGTTCTACAAACCATGACGTATAAACGTCCTCATGGCAGGTTCCAATCTGGTTGACGGGTTCAGGTAAAAGCTCCTCACCACTCAAATCTACGTAATTCCTGCTTTTGGACTCAGGCTTAGCGGCGGATGAGATAGAAGGGAACTCCGTAAGCTCATGATTTTTAGGATTTACCTTGCAGGCAGCAGGTAAACATAGGATTAGAATGAGAGTGCAAAATTTATACATCGGTTCCCAAAGTAAACATCATACAAGTCTGACCTTAAGCTTTCGGCAAGGTGATTTTAAAACTTACTTTTCTGCCGTCTAGCGTCCTTTAAAAAAGATATAAAAGATTAAAATCAATTACAAATTATGAGTTTTTAAAGAGTCATGCAAAAGTCAGACTAGTGACTTACAGCATAGCCCGTCAACACATAATTGAAGTTTCCGGTAACGGTAAGTTTATCTTTGCCAAAACCTTCAGGAAGGGGTGAGAAAGGTTGAGCTTCGCGAATCGCAGCCACAATAGCGGCATCTAGGGATTCCGAGCCACTGGATCGCAAAACTTTGATCTTTTTGCTTGCACCAGACTTTTCAATGGTGAACTCAATCGTAACCGTTCCCTGGATCCCCCGCCGCGCAGCTTCTGCCGGATATACCCAAACAAGCTCGATAGATTTTCTCATACTCGAGAAGTAACCCATGTAGCGGTATTCTTTCGTATCTAGATCCAGGCGATCTCCATCGCCCGTTTCGAGGTTTTCAGAACCCGCTAGATTTTTGTTAAGGAGTTGGACGCCTGCCTGGCTTAAGAATTTTTCATAGGGGTTTCTTTGGGAGATGCCATTTAAAGATCCAATCAAGCCATTGCTGCCAGTTGTTTTATCACTTGGCGTTTCTTTACCTTTAGGAGGTTGGGGACTTTGAGCTACTTCAGTTTGAGCTACTTCAGAAGGCAATTCTTTTGTTGCGGCTGGGCTCGAATCAGAAGGGTCTTTGGTTTTCAGGACGACCTCTTTGGGCCTTTGATTTATTTTTGCTTTATGGTCCTGCCAACTTTCCGCAGCTTCTGCTGGAGGGGGGACCGTTGGCGTTTGGCGATTCATTACCATAGTGTCGTTGGTTCGCGGGTTTTGCTCCATAATTTTAAGAGCTAGTGGCTTAGATTTGATCTTTTGAGTGTCAAGTTTGAAGCTTGGCAGTACGGCAAGGCCAAGAAGATGTATGCCAGTCGAAATGATTAGAATTTTCCTTCTTTGAGCCATACTATTGTTCCTCAAGATTTCTAATGAACCAGTCGGTTGCCTTGTGCCTTGTGGTTAGGTAGACTATCGGCATAACTCAGGAAAATTGAGTTTTTTTCTAAAAGGAAAGGTCTAACCTTGTATAATCTAAAGAATCTTATTTTAATTTTAGGTTTTGGTGTGTTGAGTCAAGGGTGTACCAGCACTAAAGGTGACCCCAACGATCCCCAGGCGGCCTATGTTGCAGCTAAGGAGTCTTATGATGATGGTAACTACGAGATTGCGTTGACGAAACTTAAGGAGTTCACGGCTCGATTCCCCTATTCCAATCTCACGGCGACGGCTGAACTTCAAATTGCGGATAGTCACTTTCGCTTAGAACAATTTCCTGAAGCTAGTGCCGTGTATTCTGAATTCATGAAGCTTCACCCCAAACACGAGGACGTTCATTTTGCCAAATTTCGGATGGGTCTTTGTCAGTGGAATTTAGCTCCTGAAAGTATTGATCGCGATCAAGAATTTACCGAAAAAGCAGTCACTGAATTTAAAGAACTTGTCAAAGAGTATCCCAGTTCTAAATATACCGGAGAAGCTAAGGCGAATATTGAAAAAGGTGAGAGACGTCTGGCAGAGGCTCTTGCGTTTACGGGAGCCTTCTATTGCAAGCAAGAAATTTGGCATGCCTGCGCTCAGAGATCGATGGAGCTTGTCGACGAATGGCCCAAGTATAAGGACTTGGTAAAAGCAGCATCTCAGAGGGTAGCGGATTCTTTTGACCGCCTTGCCGATCTTAAAGACAAGTCGGTCGAGTCGGATAAGAATCAGTTTTTTAAGAGCATGACCTCAGCGGAAATGCGCAAAAAAGCCAGGTTTTTTCAGGCATCTTCAGAAAAAATAAACGAAAATTAACGGTTTTTGAGGCAGAATCTGCCTAATTTTAGATCAACTCCATAACCTTTTCAGATGTAAAATGGGTTTTGGGGAGGGGCCTATGAAAGTGATCGTTTGGGGGATTGCCGCCATGCTGTTTGTGAGCAGCCTGGTTCTCTGCCGAAATATATATAAATCGGTTTCACCCAAAATAGAGGCGTTACAAAAGCAATACTCGGAATTTAATTCGGGTGACATTCAGCTGGCAAGTCAGGTTCTTGATGAGTCGGGAAAATTAATCGCCACCACTGGCCCCATCATGCGGCTTCCTGTGCGCAGTGAAAGTCTTCCGCCCCATGTGGTTCATGCTTTTTTAGCTGCGGAAGATGTCCGTTTTTTTAAACATTTTGGTGTGAGCCCGCTAGGTATCATAAGAGCTGCTTTTATAAATTTGAAAGCAGGTCAAGTGGTTCAGGGAGCCTCTACCATTACTCAGCAACTAGCAAAGCTGTTGTTTTTAACCTCTGAAAGATCCATGACGCGGAAGTTCAATGAACTTGTGATGGCGTTGACTATTGAGCAAAGCCTCTCGAAGCGTGAAATATTAGACCTTTATTTGACGACGATTTATTTTGGTCGAGGTGCTTATGGCCTAGAGGCAGCATCTCGAGCTTATTTTGATAAGCCATCTAAACTCCTAACAGTTTCTGAGGCGGCCCTCCTTGCGGGAATCCCTAAGTCTCCTACTAGATATGCACCGAGCCAAAAGAATGCGAAACGTAGCGAATGGCGTCGACTCCAAGTTTTAGCTTTGATGAGGGAGGCCTCTTTCCTTGATGATGCTACTTGGAAAACCACCAGAAACGAACGTCCCCAAGTTCAGGCAAATTGGCGCAGAATAGGAATGCCTATTTCTTTTTTAAGAGAAATCCCCAAAGAAGCTTCTCAATATTTGCCATTGGATACGCTAGGAGATGGGATTAAAATAAAATCAACTTTCTCCCGTTCCGATCAAAAAAAGCTCAATGCACTTGTCGCAGTTTTGTACGGACAACTACCACAGGGAATGCAGCCCGCCTATGAGGTCGCTGGGCTCTCTTTGGCTTATTCAGGCGAAATTTCTGCACTTAAAAGCTCCCATCTCGAAGATCAAATTTACTATAACTATGCGATGCAAATGAAAAGACCACTTGGAGCGATAGCTATTCCTGTGATTGCAGAGCTCGCCTTCCGTGATGGGGCTGGGTGGGGGAGCTCTGTGAGATATTGGGAAAGTAGCCATCATTCCGCAAAACAGAGTTTGCTTCAAGCTATGAAAGAAAAAGATTATTTCTCCATGTCGGGAGTTGTCGATCAGGTTGGGGTGACGGGGGTGATTCAGACTTTGAAGCGAGCAGGAATCCATTCGAAATATAATGACATTCGTGTAGCTGCTGGTTTTGACCAAGTCAGCCTCTTGCAAATTGCTAGGCTTGGGGCGATATGGGCAAGTTTCGGGAAGGAATCACCTCCAGGATTTATGATTTCAAGAATTGATGGATTTGGAGGTAAAAATTACTACTTAAAAAGGCCGGTCACTGCAAAGCAGGTACTTCCATCATCATCAAGTCAGCTCTTACTAGCTGGACTCATGGAAGCGTCTCCTTGTGGCAAAGTGAATTGCTACGCATCTTACGACCCTAGTGGGGGTAATTTGCACCTCATGCTTTTTGGAAAGAAAGCTGTGAGTGTGGTCTGGCTTGGCGGTAAAACTGGCGAGACACTTGCGCTTTCCGCTAAGCAACTAGATGCCGTTTATAAAGCCGCTGAATCCATCTATGAGTCTGAAAGTCAAGGATTAGGCTACCTTGGATCTGGCATCAGCTACCTTAAAAAAGCAGGTCTAAGAATTCCAGTTCTCTTATGATTGAGCTTTTGATGTCTTGAGTATTGGTTTCGATTTCACTTAGTTGAGCAAATATTCCAGGGCTGAAGCAGGCCTTATTAGGTCCCCTTTTCCATACCCAGGCTCGAGCCGCACTGTCCCCGATTTAGACAGTTGAACTCACAAAAAGTGATGGGTAGAGCTTTTTAGGGCAGAATTTGTTAGGAATTATTAGCAAAAGAATGGCATACGGATTGCTAGGGTGCCCTAGGGGAGGCTGAATATGGCCAGGTTTCTATTTAATTTTTACTTCATTTTTTGCTTCATTTTTTGCTTCATGGCTTCTGCTAATAAGAGCTTAGCGGCGGACTATAATTGGGATGCTGATATTGGCTTTGGTTCCTTCAACGATCTCCAGGTGCCCTATGGTGCCGGGACGTTTGGGGGAAAATCAGCGCCTCGGGCAGATGGAACGATTGCTGAAAATGATTCTACCCGTCGGGTGGGAACCGCATTTAGTACCGAAGTGGGGATGACGCAAATTGTCGGAGCCGATCTCGCCTTAATTAGTAGCGTTAGCTTTATGCAGGTGGGAAGTATGGTTACGGCAGAAAATCCTTCAATCACCTCGACCTATGATCGTTTTGGTTTGGATAGTCGCGTCAGATATTCTCCGTCTCCATGGACTTTAGATGTTTTGGCTGGAGCGTCTTTAAAACGCACGGATTGGAGAAATGTTTCCACGGCGCATTTGCTCGATGAAGTAGCTCTGTTAGCAGGAGCTGGATTTCGAAAGTTTCATAAATTTCGTTTCGATGCTGAAGCTGAATGGCTGTTGTTTGGAAGGTTTGCATGGGAGGAAGCGGCACTAGATCTTACTCCGAAGACGATGAAGGATGTAGATGTCTCCAGCAATGTACTGAAGCTTAAAGTTTCGTATTTAACTTTTAATAGTTTAAAGTTTCAATTGTCCGTAGAACACCAGACAACTCAAGTTGACTTTAAAGATACAACTGCAGCTTATCGATCGAGCGGACTTGAGGTGAGTTCCCTAACAGAAAAAAAGAAGTCTGTCCGTTTAAGTGCAGATCATTTTACGGTGGGCTTTTCTAGAAGCTTCTAAACTACTTTTGATTTAAATAACTTCCTGTTAAGCTAAGGCTCCCCTCAAGCCTTGGAGTTAATTTGTCAGTAGCCAAAGGTAGTTTACTTTTTTCTATAGGGACATTTGTAAGTCGCCTTTCAGGGCTTCTCAGAGAATCCGTAATTGCTGCCGTTTTTGGTGCTACAGGTTTGTTAGACGCCTTTTTCGTAGCCCATCGAATCCCCAACATGCTGAGGGAAATGCTTGCAGAGGGTGCTTTAGGCTCAAGCTTTACCCAGCGATATACAGCGATAAAGGCAAAAGATCCTGCAAGAGCTAAATCCTTAGTTTGGAATATGCTTGGGCTTACGGCTTTGGTAGGGGCTCTCGTAGTTCTGCTCGGCATTGCGCTGGCGCCTTGGCTGGTTAAGGGCATGACGGTACACGGCGCAGCGCTGAGTTCAGATTGGCAAAGAAATGCAACGGCATTGACGCGGGTTATGTTTCCCTTTATCGCAATTATGTCCGTCACCTCCATTATTAGCGGGGTACTAGCCCATGCCGGTAAGTTTTTTGTAAGCGGCGTTTCGCCGGTAGCCTTAAATGGCGGATATATTTTGGGTGCTTTGGGTCTCTCGGCGCTTTCCTTGAAATATATTCCAGAAAGTTTTTATGATTTTACGGGCGACCCTCGTCTTTTTGGGCTTGCTTTGGGAACCGTTCTAGGCGCCCTCGGACAGTTTATCTGGCAGGCATCAGCGGCTTGGAAAGATATTCGCCCCCGAACAAAGATTCAGCTCTGGAATGAAGACATTAAAAGCGTCGTGGCTATGATGGGACCTATGATCATTGGTGCCAGCGCTGGACAAATTAATGTGTTGGTAAATACTAATTTTGCGACGAGTTTGCAAGAAGGTGCGGTTTCTTGGATTACCCTTGCCTTTAGAGTGCTTCAGCTACCTATTGGTATCTTTGGGGTAGCCGTTGGAACAGCGGTCTTGCCTGCTTTGACGCGAAAACTTGCTGCAAGCCATGGACAGATACAAGAGGAAGTTTCTAAAGAGTTGCAAAATGCCATTGAATTGGTGATTTGGCTCATGACGCCATGCATGGTCTTTCTGATCACTTGTTCCTATCCGATTATTAGACTTCTTCTCGAAGGCGGTAAGTTTAATGAGATGAGCGTCCACCAGACGTCTATGGCCCTAGCGGCCTATAGCTGGGGGGTGGTGCCTTATGGCCTCATTAAAGTTTTTACAGCTTATTTTTATGCCAGTTCTCGTACGAAATGGCCGATGTACGTCGGTTTTATAAGTATCGGTTTCAATTTTCTACTTAACTGGCTTTTTGTTAAACAGCTGGGCCATGTAGGTCTTGCTGCCACTGCGGCCTTGATGTTCTCGGTAAATACAGGCTTTTTGATTCTAGGCCTGCGCCAAGACCCTATAAAATGGAATAAATCTAGGCTGATTACAAGCCTCACTTGGGTCCTCGGAGCAGCCTTAACTTCCGCCCTCGTTTGCCTGATAACGCCGGTCGATCTCGTTTGGAAGTCCTCAGGCGGGATTTGGGCCAGAAAATTTGAAGCTGGAATAGGTTTAACCGTTGACGGTTTGGTGGTATTTATTTTTTTCAGCCTGGCAGCCATGGCGTATTTGCGCCTTTCCCCCCGAAGTTTATTCGAAATGGCGAAGGTTAGATTAAAAAGAGGAAAAAAGCATGAAGGGTCCAGATAGTACTCCCGGTCACAAACGCATTGCCGCCTTAGATCTTAATTTGATTAAAACTTATATCCCCAAAAACAAAATTAGATTTGTAACGGCGACGAGTCTTTTCGATGGTCATGATGCCAGCATTAATATCATGCGCCGTCTCCTGCAGATGCGCGGAGCTGAGGTGATTCATCTTGGTCACAACCGTACCGCAAAAGAAGTGGTGGAAGCAGCGATTCAAGAAGATGTTCACGCTATTGCCTTGAGTAGTTATCAAGGTGGCCATATGGAGTACTTCACCTATATTCGCGATATGTTAGATGAGAAGGGAGCTCGCCATGTGCGCATTTATGGCGGTGGTGGTGGAGTGATAGCGCCTTCGGAGATTGAGACATTAGAAATGTCAGGCGTTTCAAAAATCTATTCTCCCGAAGATGGCCAACGCTATGGTTTAGAAGGATGCATTGGTCACATGCTTTATGAAACGGATCAGCTTATCCAATCCTGGGGAGACATGGGAAAAAGCCAGGTCTCGAGACTCGCTCGGGCTCTGACTCTTTTGGAAAATGGTATTTTTACAAAAGCTGAGCTCCTCAAAGAGATTTCTCCACAAAGTGTTCGCAGTCATACGCCACCTGTTCTAGGGGTTACAGGTACTGGAGGCGCTGGAAAAAGCTCTTTGTTGGATGAAATTTTACTACGTTTTCTTTTTGACTTTCCTGAAATTAAAATCGCACTTTTGTGTATAGATCCTTCTAAGAAAAAAACGGGAGGTGCTCTCCTCGGCGATAGAATTAGAATCAATGCTATGGCGGACGATAGGCTTTTCCTAAGAAGTTTAGCGAGTCGAGGTTCTGGAAAAGAATTGGCTAAAGTAACCCAAGATGCGGTCGAGATTTTAAAATCGCAAAATTTTGATTTCATAGTCGTGGAAACTTCCGGTATCGGCCAAGGGGACACAGGTATTTTAGACGTGAGTGATCTCTCACTTTACGTGATGACACCTGAGTATGGGGCGTCCACTCAGTTAGAAAAAATCGACATGCTTGATTTCGCAGATCTTATAGCTGTGAACAAATATGAAAGAAGACAAGGTCCTGATGCCGTTCGAGATATTAGGACAACTTTGAGACGAAGTCGTTTTCAAGGAGTGGAGCCTGAAGCTGGTTACCCTGTTTACGGTACGATTGCTAGTCGCTTTAATGATGATGGCACCAACGGCCTCTATCAGGCTATCGTCCAAAAATTGAATACTAAAATTGCTGGTAAGCAGTTTGAGCCCTCAAAAAACCGTAACTACGAGACCTTATCCACTCACCGCAATGCCGTGATTCCATCGGAAAAGCAAAATTACTTGGGAGATGTGGCGATTTGTGTCAGGAAATATCATTCTTGGGTCGGTGAGCAACTTGCTATTGTGAAAGATTCTGAATCTGTGGCTCATATTGAAAAGCTTTATCCAGAGCTTTCAGGAGACATCAAGCGGAAATTTCTTAAAGAATCAAAGCCTTTGGATGAGACATTAAAAACCGCATTGGCCAAATGGAAAGAGACTAGGAACAATTACAATTCCGAACACTTTATGTATGAAGTTCGTGGCAAGAGTGTTCACGTACAATCTTCCTTTGAGACGCTTTCAGGTTTAAATTTACCTAAAGTAGCTCTTCCCCCGTATGACTCAGAAACAGAAATCGCACGCTTTATACTCAAAGAAAATGTCGCAGGGCTATTTCCTTTTACAGCGGGCCTCTTTCCCTTTAGAAGAAAGGGCGAGGATCCTAAAAGGCAGTTTGCGGGCGAGGGCGGGCCTTCAAGGACCAATAAGAGGTTTCATTATCTTTCGGCGCAAGATGATGCCAAACGCTTATCGACAGCATTTGATTCTGTAACCCTTTATGGTTCGGATCCAGATCCTAGGCCGGATATTTACGGTAAAGTTGGAGAATCTGGAGTCTCTATTTGTACCCTAGATGACATCAAGGCTCTTTATAGTGGATTTGATTTGTCGGCGCCGAACACCTCAGTG
The DNA here is from genome assembly GCA_903844895.1 of uncultured Pseudomonadota bacterium. GTDB lineage: Bacteria > Bdellovibrionota_B > Oligoflexia > Oligoflexales > CAIMVM01 > CAIMVM01. Next base: position 5,411 of record CAIMVM010000294.1, on the reverse strand, counting down.
AGTATGACTATAAATGGGCCAGCGCCTATGATACTTGCTATGTACTTAAATGCTGCAATCGATCAGCAAATCGATGTCTTCATAGAAAAAAACAAACGTATTCCTACTCCCTTGGAACATGAATCCATTGCAGATAAAACCCTACAAGTGGTTCGAGGCACGGTTCAAGCAGATATCCTGAAAGAAGATCAGGCTCAGAATACCTGCATCTTTTCCACAGAATTTGCCTTGAAGCTTATGGGGGATGTGCAGGAATTTTTCATCGAGAAAGGGGTTAAGAATTATTACGGTGTATCTATTTCTGGATATCATATTGCCGAAGCAGGAGCCAATCCCATCACTCAGCTGGCCTTTACTCTTGCTAACGGATTTACTTATGTCGAATATTACTTAGCTCGTGGGATGAAAATTGATGATTTTGCACCTAATCTTTCCTTCTTTTTCTCAAATGGCATCGATGCAGAATATGCCGTATTGGGTCGTGTAGCGCGGCGGATTTGGGCCATTGCCATGAGAGATTTGTACGGAGCCAATGAAAAAAGTCAGCAGCTGAAATATCACATCCAGACTTCTGGACGTTCCCTGCACGCCCAAGAAATGGATTTCAATGATATAAGGACTACTCTTCAAGCGCTCATGGCTCTTTATGACAATTGCAACAGTCTCCATACCAATGCTTACGATGAAGCTGTCACAACTCCGACCGAAGAAAGTGTACGTCGAGCGATGGCGATTCAAATGATTATCAACCATGAATTCGGATTGAATAAGTGTGAAAATGTAAATCAAGGTTCCTATTTTATTGAACACCTTACGGATCTTGTAGAGGAAGCTGTTCTCAAGGAATTCGAGAGTATTTCATCTCGAGGTGGTGTGCTTGGTGCTATGGAAACCCAATATCAGAGATCTAAGATTCAAGAAGAGAGCATGCATTACGAGCATCTTAAGCATTCTGGTGCTCTGCCTCTCATCGGTGTAAATACCTATCGCAATCCAAAAACTTTAGATCAGAATTATGTGAGACCAGAAGTAGAACTCATTCGGGCCTCTTACGGGGAAAAGGACGATCAGCTTCATAGATTAGCGGCATTTAAAGAAAGATCCCAAGGCAAGTCCTCTGATGCTTTGGAGCGTCTAGAACACGCAGTTCTAAGGGGAGGCAATGTGTTTCGGGAGCTGATGCACACCGTTCGATATTGCTCGCTTGGAGACATCACGACGACATTGTACCGAGTGGGTGGGCAGTACCGCAGGAATATGTAAGTTAGGGGCAGGTTCCATTACAGGTTCCATTACAGGGTCAATTCTATGAGGCAGTTTTAACACCAGGGCTCCCTCATGATTAGACCCGCTTTTTTCATCCGCTATTCTTCCTCAAGCCGTCTAACACCGATTCCTCAATCTTTACCTCGCCCTGACCCAAGAGCCTGTTATTACTAACTTAATTAAAAATTAGCAGCTTTCTTGTGTCAGGAGTTAAATAGGGCTGTTTTTACGATTTCTTTTGCGGTCTTGGGGGCGCTGCGCTTATTAAGGCCCCGGACAAATTTTCATTTAAGTTTTCTGAGCAAACGGCCGATAGGCATTGCACTTGCTAGCTAGGAGACTGAACGTGGGTGATAAGACAATCCGACGCAAAGTAGAGGCAGAATATCGTAAGCAGATTGCTGGAAAAAAAGTGGTCAGCCTTAGTGAATTTCGCGACCTTAATCGCGAGGTCGAATTAGGCACCATATTGGTTGTGGACGATGAAGAAATACAAAGAAATGGACTTAAAAGAATCCTGACTTCTGAGGGATTCCAAGTGGTTCTTGCAAGTGACGGTTTAGAGCTAGCAAAGCATATCGAAAATACTCGGTTCGATCTTATTTTGTTGGATGTGAATCTTCCCTGGGTAGATGGTTATGAATTATGCAGAATGATTAAAAGTCACCCATCAACCACTAAAGTGCCGGTCGTGTTTGTTTCGGCACGTCAGTCTAAAGAAGACATGGACAAGGCCTTTTCCGTCGGCGCAGCTGATTTGATAACGAAACCCTATGATGTTTCTTCTATGGTGGCCTCGGTTTCCAAGTTGGTCAAAGTTGCGGATGTTTTCGCCTAAAAAGCCTTGACCCTTTAGGGCTTTTAATACTATAAACGTAGCCACGATTGTTCCCCGGTAGCTCAGTCGGTAGAGCATGTGGCTGTTAACCACAGGGTCAGCGGTTCGAGTCCGTTCCGGGGAGCCATTTTTCAAGCGACTAATTTTATTGGCAAAAATAAATATTAATTGGAAGCTTCCTTCTAAAGCAGAATCTTTTGCCATTATCCACAGAATCTGATTTTCTCTAAAAAAAATTTAACAGACAAGTACTTTAGGCCGACGCGCTTTTTTTCCGATCTTTTGAGCTAAATGACAATTGCATGAGATTTTCATGTGTGTTTATTTAGTCGCTGGCGCGAGACACCAATCTGAAAGTCTTTTAGGTGTTTTAATAATAAAATGAGTTCGTCGACTTAGAGCTGGTTCTCCGATGGCAAGAGTTTCAGCTTTTTGGCGCGTTCCATCTAAGTGGCCTGCTATTCTTTGATGCGTTGGGCTAATTCAGCGCATGTGATTGCCAGCTTGACGAATATTTAGCAATAAAGCCTTAAATAGTCTTAGTTCATTATAGGGCGAGATGATGTAATAACACGTAACTACCTAAAACAGCGATGCATTTTAAAGGTATAGATATTGCATCAATATGATTGGCTAAATTTGTGTGTACAAATGCCGATAATATGCTTTAGATTTGATAGGGGAGGGTAATATGAACTCTGCAAAAAAGAAAACCCATCGATTAGATTTTAGAGTTTCCCTGGAAGATAAATCCAAGATCGCTCGTGCAGTCGATTTCGTCGGAGAGTCAATGGCAGATTTCGTTCTCAAGCGAATCATGCCCGAAGTAGATCGAATTATCGCTCAAGATGAAAGAATCCGTCTCAATAATGAAGCGTGGACTGCTTTCGTCGGAATGCTTGAGACTCCTAAAACAGCCTCTTCCTCTCTGAAAAAGGCGATGAAAGAATATCGCAAAACGCAGGGGGTATAATTGTCTCCCAAGCCTCTTGTGGTTGTTGATTTTCGATCGATTAAACATTTCAGTCGAAGTCAGCTGAATGATTTTGATTGCGGACATCCGGAGATGAACAAGTACCTTCATCAGATGGCAAAAACAAATGATAAGAAAAATCTTAGCCCTTGCATTTTAGTTGTGCCACACGGGAAGGACGAACCGATTCTGGGCTACGTGAGCGTGTTGAATTCCACAGTAGAAAAAGGTGATCCTCCGGCTCCACAGCTTAAAGGATTTCCTAACTATCCAATTCCGGTCATGCTTATAGGGCGGCTAGCAGTATCAAATCAATATCAGAACCAAGGTATTGGGAAGCATATCCTGATGCATGTGTTTGTGAAACATGTGAAGGCCGTAAGAGAATTGGGTATCGGGTCGGTTGGTGTGATTACTGATGCGATCGACGAAAACGCAGTTTGTTTTTACAAGAAGCACGATTTTAAAGTACTTCCTGGGCAAGAAGCATTTCCAAAGAGAATGTTCATTCCTAACGCCACAGTTTTTGACGCCTACGACAGTACAGCTACCGAATAAGTCTACATAATCCCGCCCATGCGGCCAGTTTCATGGCGTCTCAAGGTGTGTAGGTATCTGTTTATATCTATTTGTACTGACTGCCAAATTTAAAAAATTTAGCCGTCATGGACACCGAATATTTTGGCACTCATTTGTATTGGTTTACCTAAAAATTGGACCGCTGTTGGCTCCCAGAGCTTTAATTATTTTGAGCGAATATTCCGCGGCGACTTGATAAAGTAACTTGATTTGGTGCAAGGGAGCTATTTTTCAAGATGGCCTTTCCTACTGCGATTTAAAATCTGCAGCCATGATGCTTTAGCCTTACTCAGTAACAATATTTGTAACTTCGCTGGACGTTCTTTATACCGGAATGGTGCTAAGGGTCTGGTTTTGTGTTCTGTGGCTAGTGCTGATTTCAAATATCTCTTCCCAAAGTGATCGATTGCTCATGAATTCTGAAGTCAAATTTCTTATTTTATGGAATCGTAAGATGATGATACCATTGCAGATGTTGATAGTTGACATTTTATAAGTTACTAGCCATACTGATATCAGGGAGGCCTGAGATGCCGATCGCAGCAAAACATCCTGATGTTAGTTCCTACGTGGCTCATGCCTTGAAAAATGACATCGTTCGGTTTTCTGATCATGCCATGCAGCGAATGGATGAGAGGCTCCATGAGTTCGGGCTCGATGAAATTGATGTTTTCCGAGTGCTTGGGAAGGGCCGACGCGAAGAGGAAAAAGACGAGTGGAATGACCTTTATCAGGAATGGAATTATGCATTCCGAGGCAAGACTGTTGATGCTGTGGAGTTGCGCGTTTCAGTTGCACTAAAAGCAGCTGGTGTTTTAGTGATCACTGTGATTAATCTTGAATTGAGGTGATGGTATGAAAACAAATGTACGCTACATGGGATTCGGATTTCCGGTATTTCTTCTCGGCGTTGACACGGTTCAAACTGACGGAGGCAGCTCCTATCTCGATATTCCCCATCATAAATTGGCAAAGAGTCTCTTCTTAGCCGTTTTGTTGAAGCCAACATTCCTTACGGGAGCTGAGCTCAAATTTATACGTAAGTATCTTGATTTGACCCAGGAAGAGTTTGCAAAAGTCATTGGCGCAAAGGGACATTCCAATATCGCGGGATGGGAAAATAAAGGACAAAGATCCACGGGCATGGTGGAACAAGCTGAAATGATTGCTAGGCTCAAGCTTGCCATGGAGTTTTCAGAAGGGGCAATTAAGATCGACGATTTTTACGCCACCATTGTAAAGTCCGGGCTGGCAAAAGATAGCAAAATTATCGAATTGAATATGCAAAACGTGGCGTAGATTTGAGGCCTGTCGAGCGACAATGAAAAACGGACACCGGCGACTTGATAAAGTAACTTGATTTGGTGCAAGGGGCCATCTCATCGAACGATTGTCTAAGGATTTAAAGATAGCCTTTCCCAGTTAGGAAGGGTTTTCCCGCCGAAATTTGAAATATATGCTACTACATTTAGTGTCTGTAGTGGATTCGGATAAGTCTCGATGCTAGATGTCCCACGCCGCGGGAATAAGCACATTACGCACTTTGTCTACAATGCCCAACACTAGGATTTTATGCCCTCTAATATAGGACTTATTGGTATGATCAAACCAGCTTGTAGTAGCAATAGACATTATTAACTTTTGCCAAAAAAAGTTGGTTGACGATTCCGGCAGGTTAAAGATTGAGCGAAGCTCACTGATTCTCCGGGGATAAATCCATAATAGCCTCCCTCACGCCCCGACCTTTATAATGTA
>CAIMVM010000293.1 GCA_903844895.1 uncultured Pseudomonadota bacterium | reverse complement strand
ATGCCTTCCTTTGCCAAGCATATATTAAGAAGGGCAAGAATGATTTGCGTGAGTGTTTAAACCTGGAGCGCTTTATCACCTTGATCCGCCAGGGTCGATACGTGGATAGGGGGAGATTATGAAAAATACGGCAAGAAAAATGGAAACCAGAGATGACCGCATTATGGGTATCATGAAGGAGATGGGTCGGGCGAGTCTTCCTAACTCATTCGTTCTTGATGTGTGTCATCTAGCTCGTCAAGACAACTCCATTCTTGGACTGATGGAACTTTGGGCTAACGAAAGCGACAAGGGTGAACGAGCTGAGATCATTGCTGCCCTTCAGGATCATATTGATGACGAAAAAGAGTTACCTCGAGATGGTAAGCCAGTGGAAGCATCTAAAATTTCTTTTCATAATCTTGATTCTCTAGCGAATGACATAGCCGGTTTTAAGGCGAAGTTTAAAGATCTGATGGATCGTCACGGCGGTCCCGTTGCGGTTGCTAAAAAAGTTGGTATGCCGCAGCCCTCACTTAGTCGGCTTTTGAATTCTGGGTCTATGCCTCGACGCTCCACTCTCTACAAGATCGCTAAGGCACTTAATCTCAGCGAAAGAGATATCGCAGGCGAATAGGTTCATTTGTATCCTTTCTTCTAAAGAAATTGAAACACTTCACACTTAGCAACTTCTGTCTGAGAAGCTAAGGGGACATTCTTTGCATAGTCTAAGATAGCCTGACGCACGGTCTCTTTTCCTGGTGTTTCACAAAGTACAATCGCAGAAGGCGGATCTTTGAGATAACTCTCCATGTGGATGATGGGATCTAACTGGTCAAACCAAGCAGGAACAGCAAGAGATCTTCTTTCCGAATAAAATGGTCCTTCGCTAGACCAGTCCTGTCCGTACCAAATGACCGGCCGATCAGAGGGAGTATGGTCCTTGATGTGCTTGGCAAGTGTCAATACACTGTGGCTGCTTTCATCTACCCCAGTGACCTTTTCCCTAAAGCTTCCTTTAAGATAGAAGTACAAATTTGAGGCGATAATCAATGAGATCAAAATATGAAGGTATCGTCTCCCTTTTTCCGTTTTAGCCTGGTCTAATAAAGCAGCAAGGGCTATGCCCAATCCTAGGGAGAAAAAGACAGAGTTTGAGACTTGGTAGTAAGAATGCACCATGTGAAGATTTGTAAAGACAAGAAATGGCGCTAAAAACAAGGAAAGAGAGATCCCTACTATTTTCTTTTGAGGCACATTTTTGCTGCACTTAAAATAGTAGATAAGTGTCAAAAGCCCCAGAAACTGCCCTGACATTTTTAGGATGTTCCGGTAGTAGATCACATCATACCAAAGTCCAGAGGAAAGCCTCTGACTTAAGGTTCCGTAATTCCATTGGCTGAGATACGCGGACGTGAGTTTTAATCCTATGGGATTTAGAGATTTCACCTGGTCAGAATACCGGATCCAAAGGTAAGAAAGTCCCAGAGGAATCAAGAGGGCTAAGACCAGTTTTAGGGTCCATCCTAGATTTTTAAAGATATTTCTAAAGCCCTGCTGACTGACATAGACCACTCCTAAAATCGCAAGAGGAGTGAGCACCGTGGTTACTTTTTGAAGGCCTGCCAGAAGGAGAAAGACTCCCATTCCCAAGAGATTGGTGAGGGACTTGTTTCCCCCTAGGACATTTAGGGTGAAATACATAAAGCATAGAGTGAAAAATAGAGCAGCGCTTTCCATCATAAAGGTTCCAGACCAGAACATATAGACAGGCGAGCTCAAAAAGAGAGTCAGTCCTAGAAGACGGGTAAATTTAGAAACGTTAAGATTTTTAAGGGCCTGCCAAATAGGAAACCCAGAGAGTAAAGTAAAGAGGAGGCTTACCAAGCGACCAGTATGAGTTAGAGGCAATGACGTGTATTTAGAAATGACGGCAGTGATGTATTGATAGATCGGAAACTCAAAAGGGATGCTCCATGGATAACCAACAGCAGGGGTTTCATAGTTGAGTTTAAAACCATTTAGTTTTAAGTAATAAGCAGTGATAGCGGTCTGAGTCTGCCTAAAGCCGTGTGCTTCCACTATGGGATTTCCAAGTCCTGCTAGGTTCGTTAGAACCAAAACCGTGACCACAACACTTAGAAGAAACCAAGCCAGGCGCTCGGAGGCAAGGGAGTTCCAAGTTAAGCCGTCTAAAGATTTAGAGTTATTTTTGCCTTGGATGGGATTCTTTTTCGAGGTGGAATTCATGTTGAGACTTTCTTTACGAGGTGATTGGTAGCCTTAGTGAGCTTCAAATCTAGTTTTTGGGATTTGTCTTAAGAGGCACCTTTTTCTTGTCTTGCCTACCATTGGGCCGGCTTCCCTAAAAGAAAGGTCTCTCATTAAATCAGCCGCAAGGGGACCTTGTATTTGTAAGCTCCTCGGATGAGATGAAACAGCCTTTTATAGGGAATGATGAGATACCAAAGAAAAAATAAAGATCCTTCGCTGAGGGAGACCTTTCGATGTCTAAATCGAGCATATAAAGTCACCAAAAAACTCACCCCATAGAGACATGCAAACAAAAACAGCAAGCTATAGGAGAGGACTGGTGAGCCTGAGTTAAAAGTAAGCCCTGAAATCACAATGCCGACAAGGGCCACAAAATATCCGTAGAAGT
>CAIMVM010000292.1 GCA_903844895.1 uncultured Pseudomonadota bacterium | reverse complement strand
GGGCAAAAAAAGTGAAGCTCTTAGGGCGGTGGGAATAGCATAAATAGGAATTGATTACAAATTAATCACCAATTAACACCACGAAATTGTTAGCGTTTTTAAAAAAGTCCGATTCACCCTGCCTTTGTCCCATTCTTTTTGGTGTTTTGCCTTAAGTAATTTCACCCATCCTCCGACCTTTTTAGTTACAACCAGGAAAGGACGGCGCCAAGGCCGAAATCCAAATGTCAAAAAAGATCATCATTATCTACCTCGTACTGCTGTCAATAGGCATCGGGGGGGGAGTTTTGATCGCCATTTCGAAATCCGACCTTGAAGGCACCTACAACAATCCCTTGGGAACCCTCTCCAATCGCGACATTTCTAGAGCTACCTGGCGCGGCCATGAAGATACGCCCGTCCACAAACTATTAACTACTGCCTGTTTACGTATGGTTAGAAAAGTTGGTACCGGCATTGTCATTACTGAAGCCGTTGGCCAGTGCCAATGTATTCTTTTTGAAATGAAAGGTGATATCACGTTTGATATTGCGGAAAAAGAATTTGAACGTTTGAAGCCCGGCTTAGAATGGGGCAATCAGCAAAAAAAAGACGATATTTCCCGAGACAACGAATTTGTGGATTGGTTTCAACGCGAGGGAACAAAAATAAAAGACTGCCTCGCCCACTAACCTGTTAATCTCAAATGTTTTGAAACTGCGAGAGTTAGGGATTTTATGCGACAGCAACTTCAGATATCAACAGTCCAGACATGACAATAGTTGAGCTGATAAAAAGATGCTACTTCCGCCAAAATCGTTCTTTGCAAAACGAGCCTAAAAGTTTCTCCGGCGTAGCCGACAGTCCAAGTTTTTAAAGAAAGAGAACCGTCTTGATCCACAACGATCGAGGATCCTTCATCGAAGATCTTAAACTCCGCGGTCCCTGTGCGAGACAATAGAGCCCCTCCTAAAAGAAATCCTTTATAATTACTTTCTAAGCTCCAGCCTTTTGTTTCCGAAGAAGTATTTAAAAGAGACACAATATCATCTTCGATAAGCCCACCGCGAATCCGGTTTTGATTCCATTGGGCGTTGTAACTGAGCCCCACAAGAATGCCTTCAAACTCCTTAGAAGCTCCCAAACTCAAACCTATGCGGGAAGCGTCGTATTTAAAATTCTTAACATTTCCAAAAGGATCTTCATTGAGTCGCATACGACCAAGACTTAAAGAAGCCGCCCCAACCACCCCTGAGACATGCTCCTTGCCATAGCCCACCCAAAAACCTGGAACTGAAGCCACTGGTGGTCTGCGATTCGCATAGGAGCCCAAGCTATCGTCTGAAGGAATGAAGGTTATCGGCATCTCAACACCTAAACTAAGCCCAACTTTGGGAGCTGGACTGGTGATGCTGCTCTCTAAATAGGTCGAGGAAACCTGAATAGAATCTTCCAATGTTGGGCTAGCATGCAAAATTGACGCAAAACTTAAACAGCACCCCAAAATAACTAATTTACCAATCAATTTAAACATTTAAGCCCATTCTCTAAGCGAAATCCCCAGAACCACAACTAAGGTGCACGAGAATTGACTATAAAAACTACTTGAAAAAATAGACACAACCCGTTAATGTACCCCAAATAGAAAGTGGGTTCAAACCATTTTAACGGAGCTAAATTATGAAAAAACTTTTGTTTACCCAACTACTACAACTTTTATTGGCATCAAACCTCCTCACGATCACCGCATGCGGCATGGATGATACTTTAAAAAATTTGCAAAACTTGGATACGACAAAGAACGACAAGAACAAGAACAGGACAAACTCAGACTCAAATGTAGCTAAAGATGCTCCTCAACAAGACGCTGTGACACCAGTGATTGCTGACCCAGAGATTGCCTTGGTTAAGGTCACTCTCAATATCACCAAAACAAGAAACGCTACTGGCAATATGTGTCTTTCTGTATTTAATAAGCCAGAAGGATTTCCCACATCTGCAGAGGCAGCTATCATCAAACGCTGCTTGCCAGCTGTAGCAGCCGGACAAGTAGTTGAACTCGGGCTTGAACCCAATGCACGTTACGCCGTAGCTGTATTTCATGATGAAAACGAAAATGGAACTCTAGACACTACGGGCGGCTTAGGTATTCCCAAAGAAGGATTTGGTTTTTCCTCAAATCCACCGCTTAAAATAGGTGCTCCTAGCTTTGATGAAGTTGCAATTTCCGTAGGGACACAGGAAGTAACTGCTGAAATCAATCTTAAATATCTTCTCTAAGCCTGTTGGAAATCAAGCCTTGCTGGGAACGCGCCAGTGACTGATATTTAGAAATGACCTACATAGATAAAGAGGTTTTCCTTGACGGGAGAACCTCTTTTTAGATTTTAAATTTTTAAGGTGCCTATGGCCACTTAAGTCTTCCTTCTCACTTGCCGTCTTTTGTCTTTCAAAAGCTGTCGCTGCGAGACGGACATTTTTTCAATGGAAGTTGAAAAGGCGTGAGCACTCAATATGTGAATATGTGCGGAGATAAAGGCGTAAGTTTCTTTAGGATAGACATTATGACTTTCCCGCAACGTCCAACCGACCCCTTTTTGCACATAGTAGTCATCAAACTGAAGTTGATTTTTTACCAGAGTCAATATTTGCTTCACGGGAAGAAACTTCTGCCGATGAGAGCTGTAATAGAAAAGACTCACGATGGAAAGTCGTCTAAGCCAGGGCTTTGTCGACTGATTCCAATGCTCCAGCACAGGCAGCACAGTCTTCGATTCATCCTCTAAAATATGGGCATAAATACCAGAAAGTCCATCAGCATGAGCCCAGTTGTCTATTTTGCCCGACATTTTTTTTAAAATGGGCCAATATCGTCGAAGCTCCAAGCGCTGCTTGGGATGATAAAACCACAAAAGGGCTGCTGTCATAACTTCAAAACAGTCCGAATGGGACCAGACTTGTTCCCAGATTTTTGCAATTTCGTCGGATTCTAAATGTGAAAATGAAAACCCCTTTTTGAGAGCTGCATGTAAGTCAGGCATTCGCAAGCCTAAATAACGAAGCTTGGACTGCCCACCGCCAATATACGACTCAGGATGAAGCTTTGAAGTTCTTTGGGGGAGTTTAGAAAGTGCCTGCTCCACTTCAGCTACATATTGTTTCATAACACTCCGACTCGAGTCACTCGCTTTGTGGAACTGACTCCATGGTTTCACATTAAAAATCCCCCCTAGTTTCCTAGAGGGGATTTTTCTATATAAAGGCTGCACTGTCCTACTCTCCCACAGATAATTCTGCAGTACCATGGGCGATGACGAGCTTAACTTCTGTGTTCGGGATGGGAACAGGTGTTTCCTCG
>CAIMVM010000291.1 GCA_903844895.1 uncultured Pseudomonadota bacterium | reverse complement strand
TTTAAATCGCAGCATGCTCAAGTTGGCACTCTACCCGCAAAAACAAACCCTGCAAACGTTTCATGCTAGATACAACCGGCAAAACCTTAATACTAAGCCAGCGGAGACCAGGCGTACCTGTCAAACCCTTAACTATCAGTATAGGCAGGCCAAAGCTGCATGACATTCACTGGAAACTTCTGTTAAAGATCGAACTTAATTGCTACCATAGATGCCACTTAAGCACAGCACAGATAACCTAACCCTCAAAGCGCAGGAAGGTTCGCTTAGCTCTCGAACTTTTGCTGTCGTTTTTAGTGTCTGCACTGGAAAAAATTTAGTAAAATTCTCCCTAGTTGCCTTAGTCTATTGCAGGAGAATTTTTATGAGATCCAAAGGTGAAATCATTTTTTTGATTTTTTTCTTTCCCATTGTGATCGGATTCTACCTTGTATACAAATACCCCTTGTGGTTTGTTGATGAAACACAAGTGGCATCGACCTTTTACTGGTTTGGAAAGTCTACAGGATTTTGGTACCAGACCATTTATACAGCCATCGTATGTGGAATTGCTGCAAAGGTTGTGATTAAAGGACACACTCCCTATGGCGTTGATAAACGAAAGCCCTTGAGTCGCTATCAAAAAAACAAATTTGCGAGTATTTTTCTTGCGCAGCTGATTCCATTTTACTTGGTCCCGTACTATCTGCCAGCATTAATGGGCAAGCCATTTTTAGACAATGCTTATATACCAGTCAATAAAAACGCCTATGTCTATGTATACAACGGCTTTACCTCACTTGGGGGATTTGCTTACATTTTCTTATTGGTTCCAATTGCCGTTTGGTTTTTTGGAAAACGTTACTGTTCGTGGTTTTGCGCCTGCGGCAATTTGTCCGAAACCATAGGTGTTACTGTTTGGGGAAACAAGTGGGTAAGAGATCGCACCCCAAGAGGCGAGACAGCAAAAAAAATGGAATATCTTCAGTACGTAATTCTGAGCTTTGCCCTTGCTTTTGGTCTCCTTATTTTTCTAAACACCTGGCAGATTTTTTCTGCCCCAGATTTTCTCTCCTCCATGCGCGAAGCACAAGATTTAGGAGTTGACCTCATGTTTGGCGCCATAGTTGGCGTCGGAGCCTACCCCCTATTGGGAACTCGGATTTGGTGTCGCTATGGTTGCCCTTTAGCTGGAGGAATGAGGCTTTTTGGAAAATACTCAAAATCCAGATTTAAAGTAGTGGCTAACAACTGTTGCCAAGGATTAAACCTATGTTCGACCCAGTGCCCTATGGGAATTGATGTGGCCAAGTATGCTCACGAAAATGGCACACCAAAGCGGGAATCCTTTGGCTTGGACAAATCACCTTGCATTGGATGTGGCGGCTGTATTGATATCTGTCCCGTCAAGGCTCTTTCGTTTCAAACTATTTTAAACCCCAAAACATAAGTGAACCTCAAATGATTCAAAATATTCCGCCACTCTTTAGCTTATTTGCAGGTATGGGATTGTTCCTCATACTCCTATTAGGATTTCGACTTTTGTCTTTTGAGATGGAACGAAAGACTGAGCCTCTTATCCAAGACGACGAGGTTGGAAAAATAGAACTTGTCCTATTAAATTCCTTTGATGAAGCAAAGGATGTGCGATCGTTTGTATTTGCAAAAGCGAATGGTAAGAATTTTTCCCCATTTAAAGCAGGGCAGTTTGTATCTTTTCAAATCGGAAATGACCCAAGGACACTTAGGTCCTACTCGATTTCCTCATCTCCTGAGTCGCCCCGATCTTTGCAAGTCTCAGTAAAAGCTCTCCCAGGCGGCATAGGCTCCAACTGGATGCATAGCCTAAAACCCGGGGACAAAGTGCGGGCTTTTTCGCCTTCCGGTCTCTTTGTCGATGAGGAACACCCGAACTCCCCTAAAGTTTATGTGGCTGGCGGCATCGGAATTACGCCCTTTGTCTCTATGCTCCTTGGTAGAGCCACGGGCCGTGATATGGCAGATGTGGCCCTATTTTATGGCATGCGTACCTCTAAAGATATGGCGTTCCATGATTTGCTAGTCTTCCTATCCAAGAGAATGCCCAACTTTAAATACTTTCCTATTCTTTCAGATCCAGATTCAGAATGGGCCGGTGATAGAGGATTTGTCACGCTTCCTTACATAAATAGCAAAATATCCTTTTTGCCTGACCACAGGTTTTTCTTTTGTGGCCCGCCCATTATGACCGATACAATCATTGCGTCTCTAAATACTCTCGGCATTAGAGAGGATAGGATTCACACAGAGAAATTTGTATCTCCGGTAACATTCGACCGCAGTACCCTTCAATCTCGGAAACTCAATTTAACTTGGAATGGCACAGAGGTGGCCTATGATGGCACAGAAACAATCCTAGAAGGCTTGGAAAAAGCAAATATTAGTCACCCCTTTGCCTGTCGCGTAGGAGTTTGTGGAAGCTGTAAATGTAAGGTCAAGGGAAAGTTTTCTATGATTACAGATGCAGGTTTAACACCTGAAGAAAAGAAATCTGGACTCTGTTTAGCCTGTGTAGCTTTCCCAGAAGAAGATTTAGAGATACAGGTTACCTAGCCCAAACTTTGAGATTTAGCGTCATCAGGCGGAGTCCTTAGCATTCAAAATCGGAACACAAATGAACACTGGCCAACAATCGCTTCTTTTTAAAAACTTGATCCCTAGATGTTTGGCCATCCCATCTGCTTTGGATAAAAATCCGTAAAGCAAAGTCCGCTATTGTCGATGACTTAGCCACTTATACAGCGCCTTTCAGGGAACGCTTCTCATTCAGAAGCTAGGACTATTATGCCGGAATTATGTTTTCCTGACTTCGACAGCCAACCCAGAATCGCTATGTCATTCCCTCTGCTACAGACTAAAGTCAGCTCGAAATATACGCAGCATTTGATCTAGAAAGAAGCAGCAATCACTAAAAAATCTAAAATGTAGTGCACCAGCAAAAACTTAACATTATGATCTTATTTTTTCTTCTTTTCGCTGTCAAAGACGGGAGAAACATTTAGTTATATCAGATTACTGCGAGTTGAAAATCAGGTATGTTTCAAGTTGGCCGCATGTAAAAATCCCCCCTAGTTTCCTAGAGGGGATTTTTCTATATAAAGGCTGCACTGTCCTACTCTCCCACAGATAATTCTGCAGTACCATGGGCGATGACGAGCTTAACTTCTGTGTTCGGGATGGGAACAGGTGTTTCCTCG
>CAIMVM010000290.1 GCA_903844895.1 uncultured Pseudomonadota bacterium | reverse complement strand
CGTACAGACGATCCATAATCCTTCATGGAAAAGCCCTTCTTATTTGATTTTAGTCGACCAAACAAGAGTGGGCTTTTCTTCAACAAAATTCAATACTTAATCTTAAGCTAGTGCCATTGGGTCAAGAGTGATTCGGGAGCTTGGTCTCAAAAAAAATAGAATTCGAATCTATCCTCCTAAGCCAAAGATAGGCATCAGAGCTTCTGTCCCAGGTCAAATGTGGCATTTAGATCAAACCATTCTGAGGCTAGGTGATGGCACCAAGGCATTTGTTCAATGTATTATCGATAACTATTCGAGGTATGTCCTAGCGTGGAAAGTATCTAAAGATTACGGTGGCGCAAGAACCAAAGAACTTATAGAGAAAGCTTTAGCAAAATCTAGGTCGTTGGGACTAGAAGAGAAACCAAATGTTCTAGTTGATAGCGGATGTGAGAACATCAACGAAAAAGTAGATGTTCTTGTTGATTCAGGGTCAATTTCAATGACGATTGCCCAAATAGATATCGAACATAGTAACTCTATGGTAGAAATGCTTTTTCATAGAATGAAACACCGGTATTTGTTTACCATTCTCCTCTCTAATTTTGACTCGCTAGTAAAAGGCAGTGATTTCTATCTCACTGACGGATCTTCCCCCCAAAAAACACCCCTTAAATCCCCTGTAGTCCTTGCAGCCACCTATTTTGGTGGTTTTTAAAAACCTCAATTTGTACCCATGTAAGTATTTAAATAAAAGTCTTGCATAATAATATTTTATTGAATATTATGTACCCATGTATATAGAGCTCGTACCAAATCGCAATTCTCCACCAGCAGTTCTTCTGCGCGAATCCTTTCGTGAGGATGGCAAAGTTAAGAAGCGCACCCTTGCAAATCTAAGCAAGCTGCCTAGCCATGTCGTCGATGGCATCAAATTGGCTTTGACAGGATCAGCAGTACCGGCTTCCAACCAAGCACCCGCTCCAGAATGCGGACCCATCTACGGAAGTCTCTTTGTTCTAAATAAAATAGCTGATGCTCTTCAGTTCGGAAAAGTCTTTGGGCCGAGTCGGGAGGGACAACTTACCAAACTGCTCGTTCTTGCTCGGATCGCCCATCAAGGTTCGCGATTATCGACCGTTCGCTGGGCTAAAGATCACGCCGTACAGGAGGTCCTTGGAATGGGAACTTTTGACGAAGATGATCTTTACGAAACATTAGATTGGGCAGCCAAAAATCAAGATAGAATCGAAAATAGACTTTTTAAACTTTACGTTAAAAAAAGTGGTCAGCCTCCTACATTGATTCTTTATGATGTTACCTCATCCTACTTTGAAGGGGAGTGCAATGAATTAGCGGCCTATGGCTACAATCGGGATGGAAAGAAAGGAAAGAAGCAGATTGTGATTGGACTTCTTGCTGCCCAAGATGGTGAGCCTTTAAGTGTCCAAGTTTTTAAGGGTAATACGTCTGATCCTCAAACGGTTTCTGATCAAATTGAAAAACTAGCCAAAAGATTTGGAGTTAAAGAGATCATTTTTGTTGGTGACAGAGGGATGGTCAAAGCTAAAGCTAAGGACCTTCTTAATGTAGATGGATTTAAATACATAACTGCAATCACAGATCCACAAATAAGATCTCTGATCAAGGGAAAGGTTATTCAGCCAACTCTATTTGATAAGACTGTTGTTGAAGTTGAATCGATGGGAAAGCGATATATTATGCGTCGCGATGAATTAACTTTTAGAAAAGAACAACATCGTCGCAGGGATAAAATAGAGCGACTTGAGACAAAGGTTCAAGAAGTCAATTTAAAGCTGGAAACGTCAAATCGTGTGTCCTTGGAGTCAAATCTAAATCAACTCCAATCTTGGGTCAAAAAGTATAAAATCGCTAAGTTTGTTCGTTTAGAAGCTAAAGATAATTCAATTGCTTATACTATCGACCAAGATTCAAAAGCAGAAGACGAGCTTCTTGATGGGTGTTACGTGATTGAGACTAATGTAAATAGTTTAACCCTAGATACGCAGCAGGCTCACGACCACTACAAAGACCTACAAAAAGTTGAACGCGACTTCAGAACTATGAAAACCAGCCTTCTAGAAGTTAGGCCTATTTTCTTAAGAAACAAAGGTCGTACCATGGGCCACGTCTTCATTTCAATGTTAGCTCTTAAAATCACCCGACAAATGGAACATCTCCTTCACGCATCCCTAGGTACAACTGAGAAGGGGGGTGAAACCATAGAAAGCACACTTTCTGCACTCTCGAGAATCTGCCTTTTAAAGTATACGGTTGCTAACCAAGAACTTACCGTCCTCCCTAAAACAGATGAACGTCAAACTAAAATTCTGGAAGCCCTAAAAATAGATCTAGCCCCGCCCGGACAGTGTACCCAGTAAACGTGTTTTTCTGAAAAATATTGTCTCAATAAATTCACATACATGCTGCCTATTTAGTGCTTTTCACGTGGGGGAAGATCCGTCAGGAAGCACTTCTCTTGCCAAGAAGTGCCTTGAGATCCCATGGCCCCACGAAATTAACTATGGAAATGTACTCACCTATCCAGGCGTCTTGTTGGCAAGACTGTTACTTTCAGCCGCTTTTATTGAAGCAAATCCAGCTTTTTATTTCCATCTCAGCCGCGTATGTCAACTAGGGATTATGGCCTTGGTGCTGTTCTATTTCTTGGGATTACATCTCTCGAAAGAGATGAATATAAAAGGGGGCCATACAATTGGGCTTCTATTCCTCACACCAATTTCGGTCCAGCAGAGTTTGGCGATAAATGGCGATATGATTGTAATGGCCTTTACTTTAATGACACTTCAAAGCGCCCAAGAAGATCATGTTCCCTCACACTTTTGCACGATAATTTTGTTAATTATGGGTTTAACAGCCGTAGCCACAAAGCCAGTACTTGCTCCAATTGTGGGTGTAGCTCTTTTGATAGTAGGCTATAGATCTTGGAACGAGCGTATAATCACTCTTCCATTCATAACATTTCTGACTATTTTTTTTGCGAGTATCTATTTTGGCATAAGGGGTTTGGGAGCGGGTTCCGCAAATCCAAATATGAAGCCCGGACTCCATCAGATGGATTTTATTTTAGCTGAGCCCCATAAGGCATTTCGCGCCCTTTGGGGCTCAACTCTTGAATTTTTGAATCCTGGAGGCTTGTTTGAGAAACTAGGATGGGTTGATATTGCCCTTCCATCTGAGGGCGTGTTCTATTTTTTGTGCCCAATGATCCTAGCGGTAGTCTTAGATGCGTGGGCTGGTTTTAGAACAGACTCCAATTTGAGCCGTCCGGGCGGCAGTTTTTTGCTGGGTGGGGTATATGCTTTAGGTGGGATCGGATTTGGACTTGCTGTCTCTTTGGCATTATACATGGGCTATACACCCTATGGGTATAGTTTGGTATATGGCCTGCAGTCTAGATATTTTATACCTTCAATGGCATGCATTCTAATCGCCATTTTCCCGATGCTTTACGTGCTTTTAAAACAAGCTAATGATCGTTTGGAGGCCAGATTTGTGGATACCAATAGAATATTAAGGGCGGCACGACAAAGAGATGCAGGAAAATCTTAAGTAATGCTATAAGTTTTGTCTTAATG
>CAIMVM010000289.1 GCA_903844895.1 uncultured Pseudomonadota bacterium | reverse complement strand
CGTTTACCGAGTCATGCGCGATGAGGGCTGGCTGCTGTTTAGGCAGGGCCAGAAACCCCTGGACACAAGAAAGCACGAAGGCACAGTGGCAGTCAAAGAAAGCGACACCCGCTGGTGCTCAGATGGATTGGAGCTGTCGTGTGACAACGAACTAAATGCAATAGGGTTTACAACAAAAAGACAAAGTTCATCCCGACTGCAATTAGCAGTCAAAAAAACAGCCTTACCTTAACGAAAAGCCCAATGGCCACTTCCACTATGTATACAAGGCAACGATTCACCATAATGAACACAAGATCCTGCAACGCACAGAGTTGAGGTCTTGACCGAACTTAAAACAATCTGGTGCTCAGTGGAAGGTCCGAACATTATCTACGGGGTCCTTGTGGCCCCAACGGCCCTAAGAGAGGGATCGATCCACTGGGCGAAACTTCAAAGTAACTCTGGTAGGGTTGGTTAGATTTAATCAGTCCATGAATCACGCGTGCCATCTTGGCCATCACTGCTGTCATCGCTTTGCGTTTGCAGTCAGCATCGGCTGGCGTTAGTTTTGTATAGCGGTCAAATTTATCTCTAAAGGAATTCTCACGCTGCCGAATAGCAACGGTGCTTGCTATGTATAGAGCTAACCTTAATCGTGCATTGCCTCGCTTTGAGATTTTTTCTTGGCTTCTGAACGTTCCAGATTGGTTCTTGGCCAAATCAAGCCCGCAGTACTTTAAGAATTGACGGTGATGGGCGAAACGTCTGATGTCACCACCTTCAGCCAAAATAGTCAAAGCAACGATGGGGCCGATGCCAGGTATTGTTTTGAGAACGATGTAGTCTGGGTTTCTTTCAAGAGTTGATTGAGCTTGGCTCTCAAGCTCTTGCCTAATGCGGTTGAGTTCTTGGTAGCGTTGCAATTTAAGACGGAACGTATGGCATGCAGGTGAAGCTTCAGGTAATGGCAAACCCATGCTTTGTTGCGCTATGGTGTAAAGCTCAAGAAGTTTGGCTGCTTTGTTCACCTTGCGGCCGACGAGGGGTGTTGCAATCTTGATGAATTCTTGTAAGTCTAGACATGTGACAGCGGCTGGCGTGGGAAATCGTAAAAGGTAGTTGACCCACCAAGCGCTGCGCGTGCTGTTCCACCAAGCTCCTATCTCTGGAAAGTACAACGGTATGTAGTGATTCAATATTGAGTGCTGAAGCCGAGTGCGGCTTAAGGTGATATTGGCGAAGGTTTTGGAGAGCTCTTGTACATCATGAAAACCAGACTGAACAGGATCAATGTAGATTTGAGTCACACCTTGCTATAGTAGCTCAAGCAAAATGACTGCGTCCTTGGGATCATTCTTGTCCCAAGAGTTGTAAATGACTTCACGGTACCGGGCGCTAGCAAGAGACGAAATAAGGTTGACCTGAAAACCTTCGGTAACCAAACGATAGGCAAGAGTTCGGTGATAGTTCCCAGTTGCTTCAAAACCTATTCGACAGGGCTGAGGGAGTTGGTGGATCAATTCAATTAGGCGATCATGATCTTTGGCCGAGTTTGCCATTCGAAATCGCTTCTTATTGCCATCAATTGTTTCTAGCATGACCACGTTGAAATCCTTGGCAATATCTATTGCCAACCAGGAAGAATAAGTAGTAACCTTCGAACAGTCAGTCATTTGGAACACTCCTCTTTAGATGTCGTAATCCAAAGGATGAACCTGTTCTTTATGGCTGACTACCCCTATTCTGCATGTACTATGGCAGCGAGTTCATCAGCAAGGAGATGGACAAATGGGCTTATGAAAGAGGTGTTGAACTGGACTTCAGCAGACCAGGCAAGCCAACGGACAATGCAATGGTGGAAAGCTTCAATGGCAGGCT
>CAIMVM010000288.1 GCA_903844895.1 uncultured Pseudomonadota bacterium | reverse complement strand
TATGGGTGGCACATCAAATATCAAAGAAGCGGAAGTTGAGCGGTTGGTGACAGATACAGTTTCGCAGTTAGAAAATTATGCTCAAAAATTAAGTGTGCAGATCAAGGTTGAAAAGCTCAATGAACCAGTTTCGGTTATGGTTGACATTACTCAAGTGAAAACAGCATTAGGTAACTTGATCAAGAATGCTATAGAGTCTGCCAACTCAAATGGTGTCGTTGAAGTTATGTTTACATTTGATAAACAACAGCGCATTGAAATCAGCATTTTTGATACTGGTAAAACTCTTGATACTTATGAAAGCGAAATTATTTTTAAGCCCTTCTACAGTGATAAGAAAGACGGCTTAGGTTTGGGTTTGTCCATTAGTAAATCGTTGATTGAAAACAATGATGGATCAATTACATACAGATCAAATCCCAGAAAATGTTTTGTTGTTTCATTACCTACAGGAAACAAAATAGATGTCTGAAAACAAACTGATTTGTATTGTTGATGATGATGCATCTGTGCGTGATTCACTGAGCTTGGTGCTTGGCTTGAAAGGCTACGACTGCAGGACTTATGAAAGTGCTGAGTCTTTCCTCTCTAGTTTGCCCGATCGTCCCGCTTGTATCATTTTGGATTTGAAGATGACTGGGATGAATGGACTTGAATTGCAAAACCGATTGCTAAGTCTAAAAGTGCCTGTGCAAATCATTTTTTTAACTGCGTTTGCAGATGTTCAAGTGATGCGTGAAGCATTTTTAGGCAACGCTGTGGATTTCTTAGAAAAGCCATTTGTACTTGAACAGCTTCTGGAATCTATCAATCGCTCATTACACAACTTATCAGCAACTACCGAAATAACTGAAAAAAATCAAAAGTTGAGTTTGCTGACACCTCGGGAAAAAGAAGTCTTTGATGTTCTTGCCCTAGGAAAAAGCCACCGAGAAATAGGGGAGTTGTTAAAAATTAGCCCAAGAACTGTTGAGGTTCATAAGGCTAGAGTGTTGGAGAAACTTGGTATCAAGTCATTAGCTGACATCTTGCGCATCGCCATCAAAACTTGAGTTGATATAAGGGTAGCCCGTACGTAAAGAGCTAATTTACATACCTTGGTAGGTTTTCTATATTGGTGCAACCATTGAAAGTTGCAAATGCCTTCTTCAAATTCCAATCCCACCGCCATCGGCTTCATAATGTCAGGGGTATTGGTTCTTGTTGTTGCGCTAGTGATTCATCTCTTGACTGAAAATCCCACTGGCTTGTATTTTGTGTCGCTAGGATTTCTTGTAATTGGTGTTCTGTTAAATTTGGTTGATGACAAATAGTTCAAGCCTTGACTATTTCAATGATATTCAGATGGACGTTTCGTTTGGATCAATAAGT
Source organism: uncultured Pseudomonadota bacterium (assembly GCA_903844895.1). Taxonomy (GTDB): domain Bacteria; phylum Bdellovibrionota_B; class Oligoflexia; order Oligoflexales; family CAIMVM01; genus CAIMVM01. The sequence continues at coordinate 570 of CAIMVM010000288.1, read as the reverse complement.
TCCCAGTAAAGTCAAGTTATCCTGTTCTAAAGATTTATCTTCTTTGTCGTCTTCAAGGATCCAATATGTTTCAAGTAGTCGTTCAGTCCGCTATGCGCCTACTGAAATCAAAAAAATTTCGCTTACCTGCTCCGCCCACTAATGCATCAGAAACAGATAAGAAATATGAATCCAAAGATAAAACAGGGCTCATCTTGATTCTTATGATTGGTGGCGGAATATTGTTGTTGGTTATGTTCTCAAATCTGCCAAGTAACTAAATTCTTGGCATTCTCCTAAGCCGGTAGACAACTACTTAAGTCCGAACTGGAGTGAGGAGGGCGGCTTTGTGATCGATTATTGCTACTTGCGTTTAGCTACCGACTGATTGATTAAACGCATCATTACTGACAAAAATTAACCTAAACATTGCCCTAAGTTTTGACCACAGAACCCCTGATTAACAGAAATCCAGGCTCGTAAAAAACCCTTATAAATCAACGACTTATAGACTAAAATAGCCGACGTGTAATATTTCGTGTAATTGAGCGAAAACTGTAAATTACAGTTTGGCCAGTAATTTCGTAGATT
>CAIMVM010000287.1 GCA_903844895.1 uncultured Pseudomonadota bacterium | reverse complement strand
TCGCGCAAACGACGCGTGATTAAAAGCGTATACTGAGAGCCATAGTCCAATACCAAAATACCTTCGGATCTCGGGTGTACAAAAGCGGACATAAGCATCCTTTCCTAAGTTACAATAAATGTTTTACTGATTTTCGTTTTGCGACCTCAGCTCTTTAGGAGCTGGTCGAGTCAATGTTCAAGTTTATAATTGGGCGCTTCGCGCGTAATAATCACGTCATGAGCATGACTTTCTCGCAGTCCCGCTGGTGTTATCCTAATAAAAGTGGCTTTTTCTTGTAACGTCTTGATGGTTTCTGCGCCGACATAGCCCATGCCCGAGCGGATGCCGCCGGTTAACTGGTGCACGGTATCTGCCAGGGATCCTTTGTAAGCAACTCTGCCTTCAATGCCTTCTGGGACAAACTTGCGCTTGTCATCTACATTCCCTTGGAAATATCGATCTTTTGAGCCAAGAGCCATGGCCCCCAGACTTCCCATGCCGCGGTAAGACTTATAAGTCTTGCCCTGATAGATGATAAGTTCTCCAGGAGCTTCGTCTGTACCGGCAAATAAACTGCCAATCATCACTGAGCTAGCTCCTGCGGCGAGGGCTTTGATGACGTCTCCTGAATATTTGATGCCACCATCAGCTACAAGCGGCACGCTGTGTTTTTTTGCAGCGCGACTTGCCTCCATGACTGCAGTGAGCTGAGGCACACCAATTCCAGCGACAATACGCGTGGTGCAAATGGAGCCGGGGCCGATTCCGACCTTAACCCCGTCTACCCCATATTCAATTAAGGCTTCCACTCCTGCTGCCGTGGCCACATTGCCGCCAATTAGATCGAAGGAATATTGTTTTGCAAAATTAGTTTTTATAGAGCGGCAGGCTTCAAGAACACCTTGGCTATGTCCGTGCGCAGTGTCTAGAACGAGGACATCCACACCCGATTGAAGGAGCATTTCTGCGCGCATCAAAAAATCACCTCCTGCGCCAATGGCAGCAGCCGCTAACAGCCGACCTTTAGAGTCTTTCGAAGCATGGGGATGCTTCTTAGCTTTTTCAATATCTTTTATGGTAAACATGCCGACCAATGTCTTTCCATCGCGATCTATCACAGGAAGTTTTTCAATGCGGTGCTTATGAAGTAATGCTACCGCTTCGTCATAAGTAGTGCCGGTAGTCGCTGTAATGACATTTTTAGTCATGGCCTCAGATACGAGGCGATGTCCATCTTTTTCAAAGCGGATATCTCTTCCTGTAATTATACCGATCAATTTTCCATTGTCTAAAACCGGCAGTCCAGAAATATTAAACTCTTTAGTGAGGCGCATCACATCCCCTACGGTTTGATGGGGGCCAACCGTTATAGGATTTGTAATCATTCCCGTCTCAGACTTTTTAACCCTCGACACCTCCCGGGCTTGAAGCTCCGGGGACATGTTTTTGTGGATGACGCCGATGCCGCCCAATTGTGCCATCGCAATGGCAGTGGCAGCTTCAGTTACAGTGTCCATGGCGGCAGAAACTAGGGGAGCTTTCAAAGAAATATTTCGAGAAAATTTTGTGTCTAAGAGGACTTCGTGGGGGAGGACTTCCGAGTGAGCAGGCACTAGAAGTACGTCATCAAAGGTTAAGCCCCAACTCAAATTTAGAATATCCGTCATATATTGCCCCAACTAGGTTGTTGGCTAGAGATTGTAGCATAACTCGCGGCCCGGCGCAATTGATCAAACGTCTCATTTGCGGCATTCCAGTGGGTAGATAATCTCAGACTCAAGCCGGTCTTTGTGATGTTCACTGTGTCGGTCACTGTTTCGGTCTCGGAAAGGGCCAGCGGCGAAAAATCAATGTTTTCGAGTGTGAAATGAAATGTGTCTGCGACTCGCAAATAAGTTCTAAGTTGTGTTTTGCGCGAACGGTCTTGAGTGTTCATATCTTAGATAGAAATCTATTCTTTTTAATATGTGAGAGAGACCTAAGTGGCAGCTAACCTCCCAAATATATGAATGAATGAAGAATTCTTCTACCGCCTTGTTTGTTCCCTCGTCTTCTAGATTTGAATTATCCCAGTTCAGAGGTTAAAATAGAGCAAACTAAAAGATTTATCAAAGGAGACGAAATGAGCAAAATCATCATTTTTGCTGCTGTAGCCGCTTTTTTTGGCTGCAAGACAGAACCTACTCTTGCCAATTCTAACAGTCTAAGTACGGTTTATTCGATGACTGTTTCTGATCAGGTTGCACTCATCTCATCAGGGTACGGTTATGATTCGGGGTTTAAGGCGAGTTCTTCGAAACTAGGTGAGGATTCCGCTCAAAGTAATGGGGGGGCGATGGTTTTGGATGCCATCAACCCGATCATTGAACGTACAGTGGAAGAAAAATGGAAGGATCAGAAAGCCGACTGTACCTTACATTCAGGGACTTACCCATTAGAAAGTCGACCACTTGTCTTTTCAAACTTCTATTTTGTGAAGTTTTCTCATCCTGTTTTTGGCTGCCCCGTAACTGAGGGATATATTCGAAAATCCGATGTAGAAATGAGTTCAGCTCAACAGCCCACTCATTCAACTCCTGCCAAACAAGATATTTCGTCACAACCGAGTGGGTCGATGGCGGATCTGGGTGTGATACTTATTAAAAATAAGACCGTCTGTGAGTTCTCTTGGGAAGAACGTCCAGGAACGACAGACTATACTCTCTATGACAGCTATTTGGGACGAAACTATTCTAATCCTGATAGAAGTGCAGGTTCGAGTCTTCAAGGGTCTAATATTCTAAGGACTGGTAATACTGTAGAGACCATGTGTTCTAATGGGAAATTGTTAAAAGGATGTTTTGCGCGCGCCATGCAAAAGGCAGGAGCGGATTCTTTATCTACGGCTTATTTTACTTGGGCTAAAAGTCGCGGTGTTGATCCCACCAGGTTGAAAATGGCGATTGCCATGCAGGAAACCAATCTCGGCGGACTCGATGACTCTTGTGCAGGCGGGTCTTGTAACGGAATTGGTATGAATCAAATCATAACTATTGTTACAGACTCAGGCGAGAGCACAAATTCTTCTGAGAGACCCGAGTGGACCGGGATTACCCATAATGTTCTCACGAATATGAAATATGGCATTCGAGTTTTGGCTTTGAAAATTAGAAGCATCAATCCAGCTGACATTAGAAGCTTAGCTAGGGCCTACAACGGTTCAGCGACAGCAGCAGCTTATGCAGAAGCGGTTGCCAGAAACTATAACGAACTTCAGTCTAAATGTGGCCTTTAAAAGGATAAAACTATGAAAGATCTCTCTTTTCTCAAAGATCTGGGAATGACAGGTACAGAGCTTCCGGTGTCGACTGGGGTTCAGTCTTTTGGAAATCAAGCCCATAAATTTTCTTCTTTTTCCCCGGTTGATGGCAAGCTTATTGGAACCATCGGAAAAGCGAATCTTTCTGACTATGAAAGAATGATGACCGAAGCTTTGAAGGCTGCTGAAGTTTGGAGAAAAGTTCCGGCTCCAAAGCGCGGCGAAGTAGTGAGACAGATCGGTGATGAGCTGAGAAGAAAAAAAAATTCCTTGGGGATGCTCGTAAGCTATGAAATGGGTAAATCCCTCCAAGAAGGACTTGGTGAAGTTCAGGAAATGATTGATATTTGCGATTTCGCTGTGGGACTGTCGCGTCAACTTTACGGCAATACTATGCACTCGGAGCGCTTTGAGCATCGTATGTATGAACAGTGGCATCCAGTGGGTGTTGTTGGGATTATTTCTGCATTTAATTTTCCAGTTGCAGTTTGGGCTTGGAACGCCATGCTAGCCATGGTTTGCGGAAATGCAACTGTTTGGAAGCCTTCGGAAAAGACACCTCTTTCCGCAGTAGCAACATTTCATATTTTGAAAGGTGTCCTTTTAAAGAATCAGGTTCCGGAAGGTGTTTGTAGTTTTATCGTTGGTGACGCTTTAGAAATTGGGGAAGCTTTAATTCATGACGGGCGTATTCCTGTGGTTTCCGCAACAGGGTCAACAAGAATGGGGCGTCGGGTGGGCGAAGTTGTGGGCAAACGATTGGGCCGCACTATTCTCGAACTTGGTGGCAACAATGCTATCATTTTAACTCCCTTTGCGGATTTGAAGCTCGCTTTACCAGCTATAGTTTTTGGGGCGGTAGGGACTTGTGGGCAAAGATGCACGACCACAAGACGGCTCATCGTTCATTCCAGCCTTTACGACAGTCTTAAAGAGCAGTTGGTTAAGGCCTATAGCTCGTTGCGTATTGGGTCACCATTAGATGAGCATAATCACGTGGGACCTCTCATTGATCATGATTCCAAGGATTTAATGCAAAAAGCAATCACGCAAGCCAAAGAGCAAGGTGGAAAGTTGCTTTATGGAGGAGATGTTTTAACTGGGCCTGGCTATGAAAGTGGCTGCTACGTTCGACCGGCGATCATCGAAGCTCGCCCTGACATGGAAATAGTCGGTGAAGAGACGTTTGCACCCATCCTCTATCTACTCAAATATTCGGGAAGCTTGGAAGATGCGATTGGAATTCAAAACTCTGTAAAACAGGGACTTTCCTCGGCCCTATTTAGCCGCGATCTTATCGAAGCAGAGAGGTTTTTATCAGCCCATGGTTCTGACTGTGGGATAGCCAATATCAATATTGGGACTTCTGGGGCTGAAATTGGAGGGGCTTTCGGCGGAGAAAAAGAAACCGGCGGAGGGCGAGAGTCAGGCAGCGATTCTTGGAAAGCCTACATGCGAAGGCAAACGAACACCATAAATTATGGAGTGAGCGTCCCCTTGGCACAAGGCATTAAGTTCGATATTTAGGACCGATCTTTCCTTGGGCCCATACTTATTGCTGGATGGGGGGATGTCCAGCTGGGAGTTCTCCATTTTGGTCCAATTTTAGTTTTCCAGCAGAAGGCATTAAGGGGGCCTTAGCTCCTTGGGTTACTTCTGGAGCATCGTCATGAGTAAGAGGTGGCACTGCCTCGTCGCCCAGGCGGTCTTTAAGTCGATTTCCCTCAGCCGTTAATCCATTTTTCCAAAGAAGTGCCATCAACTTTCTTTCTGTGGGGGCAGCTTTTTCTGACTTGTTCATGACGAGTTCTAAAGCTTTTTCCAGAAACTTAGTGTCTTCGGACACTTTTCTAGAAAGGGCTTCATTTAGATAGGGTGACCAAGGGGATGCTATTTTAATAGCATCAAGGTAGGCCTGTTGGGCACCTTCTTTGTCTTCGTTCATGAGACTCACTCGGGCCAGCGAAACATAGATTCGAGGATGAGAGTAAATCTTTATCTCTTCTTTGAGTAGGGATATGGCTTCCACAAGTTTGTTCTCTTTTACCAAGGACTGCACCAAAACTTCATGGGCGATGCCAATTCCTTTCTTTAGCTCCAAACACTTTTGAGCTGCTTGTTTGGCTTCGTCAACACGAGCTGTCTCCATAGCTGCAGAGAGATACAACTCACAGCCGTTTTCGAGTTTAAGAATGGCGTCTCGATCATCTTTTACCATAACCCAAGCCTCTACCTTAGCCCCTCGGTCATAGGCAGAGATGGCAGCATTTAATTGCGTCTCATGACGGGATTGGTCCATGTAAGAATAAATAAAATAGATCAAGCTTCCTAAACAGAGTAGCGCTATGGGTATTAGAGCAAGTTTTTTCTTCATACGTAGACCTTCTTATTCTTGGTTTCCTATGGCTTTTACTAAGCTCACAGCAAAGGCTGATCCGCAACAAATCTAATAACTTTTGGCAAAAATAACTCTTTGATCGGAAGGCTTTCCCGTGAAGATGCAGACGCCATTTTCTTGTGGCCAATTTAAAGGAATACATCTGGGACTAACTTTCAACTCACTTAGAATGGGGTGGCCAATGGCATCTTCATGCCAATGAACGGCAGCAAACCCACCATGGATAGTTTTATCGTCGTCTCCTGAAGAGGTAAAGAATGCCCTAAAATCTGTAAGATTCTCTATTTTCTTGGTATGGGAGTCCCTGAGCGATGTGGCTCTTTCCAGTAATTGGCCTTGAATCTCAGTCAGGATTTGACTGGCAGTCTCTATGAATTCATGGGTATTAATGGACGTCTTTTGTTTATGATGGGTGTCGCGTCGTCCCACAAAAACAGTTCCTGCGGCGAGATCTTTGGGTCCAACTTCCACGCGCAGCGGGACGCCTTTTTTAATATGTTGCCAAGACTTTTCTCCGCCTCTTATATCCCGCGCATCAATCTCAACGCGCAAAGCTTGGCCACAGAACGTTTTTGATTTAAGGTTTCGGGCCAAATCAGTCACAAAGGCCATGATTTTGGCTTTTTCTTCTGGGGTTTTGAAAATAGGCAAAATCACAATCTGCTTGGGAGCAACTTTGGGTGGTAAAACAAGGCCATCGTCATCGCTGTGGGTCATGATCAGGGCGCCGATGAGTCGCGTGGAAACCCCCCATGAGGTGGTCCAAGCAAATTGCGACTCACCTTTTTCATTTAAAAAAGTAATCTCAGATGCTTTTGCAAAATTTTGACCTAGGAAGTGACTCGTGCCGGCTTGGACTGCTTTGCGGTCTTGCATCATGGCTTCTATGGTATAAGTATCAACGGCGCCCGGAAATTTTTCATCCTTTGTTTTCTTACCTTTGATTACGGGAATAGCTAACCAATCGCGGGCAAAAGTTTCATAAACATCCAGCATGGTTAACGTTTCTGCTATGGCCTCATCTGCTGTTGCGTGTACGGTATGACCTTCTTGCCAGAGAAATTCTGCAGTTCTCAAAAACAAGCGTGTACGCATTTCCCAACGAAAGACATTGGCCCATTGATTGATCAGTATGGGAAGGTCGCGGTAGGACTGGACCCACTTGGAATAGCTTTGACCGATGATGAGTTCCGAAGTAGGGCGAATGACATAGGGTTCTTCTAGGGGGCCTGCGGGCACCAATTTTCCTTTTCCGTTATCTTCTAGCCGGTGGTGAGTAACGACTGCGCATTCTTTGGCAAAACCTTGAACATGCTCTGCTTCTTTTTCTAAAAGAGAAACTGGGATAAGTAGCGGAAAGTAGGCATTTACATGGCCTGTTTCCTTAAACATATCGTCTAAGGCCCGTTGCATATTTTCCCAAATCGTATAGCCCCATGGCTTGATGACCATACATCCTCTCACGGTCGAAGCTTCAGCCAAATCAGATGCTTTTATAACTTGTTGGTACCATTCAGGAAAATTGGCCTCGCGGCTGGGAGTTATAGCATTTTCTTTTTTACCTGTTGTTTGATCAGCCATAAGTTTTGATCTTCCTTTAACCACGAATTTTAATCGTGGCATCATACAGGCTCACTCCATAGTTCTCAAGAGTGGAAACTTATTATTTGCGCCTGTTTGAGCTCAGACTAGACACTTCAATCGAAAATATATTCTTTACTAGCAAGGAAACTAGTTTGCATGTATATCGCCGGGCCTAGGCATTAGTAAAGCCGGGCCTGTTTAAATTGTGCGCAACAAAAGAGAAATGAATTTACTTTTATAAGGATTATTCATTAGATCATTGCAGAAGTGTTCAGAAAAAAGTATTTTTTTGGAATTACAAATTTAGTTTTTAAGGTGTTGAGGTTTTCCCAGGTTTTGGGAAGGCGGATCGTTAGTAAATGATTTTTCAAAAGTCGGGGCTAAGAATGGTTGAAGAGCTGCACGTTTTTGCAAGTGACGAGATGGCGATGTTTGAAGACGATACAAAGAAACCAAAAGGAAATGATGATGATTTAGATGATCTTCCTTATGGTGCCTACCTCGTACGTTCCAAGCCAAAACCCCGAGTTGCCTTTATAACAGATGATGAAGAGTACGGAAGCGAAAGTGAAACTTGGGATCCTAGGGGGCTAGAATCTGTATTGGACGCGCGTGATGATGACGCCAATGATGATGAAGCTCAAGAAGAAGACGAAGTTAAAGATGGACGCGTGGTTGAAAAACCTGAAGATATTGAAGAAGTGGAAGAAATCGCCCCTTTTGATGAAGAGGACGTAGCTAAAGCTGTATTGGGTGATGATGAGTTTGATGCAGCCTTTGTCGATGATGATGAAGATAGCGTGGTAGTGGGTGCAAGTGATGAAGAGAGCGAAGACGAGGAAGATGAAGAAGATGAAGAGGAAACAGAAGAAGCAGATAAAGATGTAGATGAAGACTATAGCTTTGACGATGCTTCTGACGACGATGACGACGATGATAAGAAGAAAAAGAGCTCAAACAAGAAGCAGGCTTCTAAAGCAACAGGTAAAGGAAAGACTGAAAAAGGCAGTCCTGTAAAGGCGGCACCAGCCCCTAAGGCGGCTTTAAAACCAGCGAAGCCAGCCGCACAACAAGGAAAAGCTCCAGCAGCAAAGCCACAGCCAGCGGCAAAGGGAGCGCCAAGTAAAAGTGCTCCTCCTTCTAAAGGTGCGCCAGCTCCCAAGGCATCCGCGGAAAAAGCGCATCCTAAAGCTTCTGATAAACCTCAGGCAAAAGGGCACGCGAGTTCAACAAAATCAGCGGCGGCAGCTAAGCCAGCACCAAAACCAGCTGCTAAACCAGCACCAAAACCAGCACCTAAGCCGGCGGCGAAGGCTTCGCCAAAACCTCCAGCAAAACCAGCATCCAAGCCAGCTAAATCCACCCCAGCTAAGCCTAGTTCGGGTGCGAAAAAAAAATCTGCTGGATCGGCTGCTGGAAAAGGTAAGCGGCGCTAAAGACAAGAAGCCAGAAAAAAAAGCAGGGCCTGTAAAGGGCAAGAGTAAGAAGAAATAGCAAGAAATAAAAAAAGAGAGCTTTGATGAGCTCTCTTTTTTGATAGATCTTTTGGCTAGTTTGCGTGTGGCTCCTCTTAAATTCTAATTTAAGCAGCACTGCGGCAATTCATGAGCTTTGTTCGATAGGCGTGCGAATTTTTGTTTCGTGGCCAACTGTTGATTGAGTAGTTCCCGTAGGTTGCGAAGACATTTTAAGATTTTAAAGGGAGGTTTCCTACTCCCAGGTTCGGGGGAGGTTGGGCTAGACAGGGAGTACAACGGACTGCTTTGTTGGTTTCAGTCCTTAATTGTCTGGAAATACCCTAAAATTTTGGCTTGACATATGCACTTTATCTCCCACCGTGCAAGCATCTTTAATTCCAGCCTCTTTTATCGTCAGATTAAGTGCCTTCATGCCACTAATGCTCCCAGGAAAAATGCGGTAATAGGTCGGCATTTGCTGGTCAGTTGCGAACATGTAGAATAAATTTACCTGAGGTTCGTAAGAGTCCGTGGAATTATAGCCAACCTGGTTTAGCTGCATTTTTTCCGATTTAGAAATAGAGCGAGTGGCATCAAAAACTATATTACTGGTGCCTTGAACAAAACCTTGCGTAAAATCAGCTATTGCAGTTCGATTACTCCCAAGTTCTTTCATAAAAGTAGTAAGTCTATTTTTTGACAGGTCCAAGTCTTTATAATGCTCACTTAACATTGAGTTCTCATAAATAAAACCCATATTTTTAAGAGGTGCCTGATGTAGTAGTCGTCCTAGAGCTAAGGCGAAGATCTCGCGGTAGTTGTCGGGAAAATGCTTGCGTAGTCCTGATAATACATCTT
>CAIMVM010000286.1 GCA_903844895.1 uncultured Pseudomonadota bacterium | reverse complement strand
ATTCAATCGCTCGACCACATATGGAAGTCCTGCGGTGAAGCTGTACCTGAGTCATATGACAATTGCGTTTCCAAATTCTACACGATTGGATAAAAGCGGGTATTCCATCGGCAGCACATATTCAAATTTAGTGGATGCTCAAATGCTGCAAATCGTGGCTTACGTCAACTATGGCCCTTTGCTGATTTATCCCCAAGTCTGCAAGAGTGGTTACCTGGTGCGCATCTTTTCGAGTGACCAGCCAATGAAAGCTTCTTGGATTTACGAGTTTATTGTGTCTAGTATTATAGACTTGAAGGTTTACTTGTACGTCGCTCAATGGCTAATCATGTTTCTTGTTATTCAATAACGCTTGATACAGATATCTCCCTGATGACATTGCAGACATAGCAAAAAGCGCATCCGTATCTTTTACATTCAGACCTGCAGATTATTCGCGCCATTGCAAACTTGTGGCAGTCTTTGCTGACTTGCCGAGCGTATTTTCCGTGGTGGTGAATGACCGCTTACTTTTGATGAAATTTACGCCTGTGAGTCAAAATGAACTCAATGCGGACCTTTTTTTGAACAGCGGACAGCACTACGATGTTCGGATCAACATATCTTTGACTGGACCGTCCCAATCAGTATCACTTTACTTGCAATCTAGTGCTGGACAAAATATTGAACAAGACAGCTTCGCTTGCAGAAGTGAGAGTTATCTGCGGCCTATTCAAATTCAAATCAATCAGCCTCCTGCGACATATTTAACCGGTTTTGATTGCAACATTGAACTGACCACTAAGTACGGCTACCTTGTTGAGGGATCGTCTTTGTGAGTTGTTGAGAAATGTATACACAGCTTGCATTCATGTGTAACACTATCGCAGTTCGTATTCGGCCTCCCGTTTTGTTTCTTTTCCTGGAGCTCGAAACTTTGACGCAGTTCGTGCAGTGTTTTTTCAACTTTTTCAGAAAGGAGCGCGGTCAGAACAGTATGCAATGAATTTGATGTCCCCTGGTCTGTATTCTGGTTCGGCTCCGTTTACGAAAACCGTGTCTGACTACTTCAATACCCTGATATTTGCACCGGGAGGACCGGGCCTAGATGTGCGATGCTCATTTGTAAACTGCGCCAGTTTCTGACTTTTGCTTAGGCAACGTTCTACTCTGATTCAAACTTGAATGCTCCCAGTGCAGCAACCGTCGTGTCTAAACTAGATTTTAGTTGTATTCAAAATGATCAACAGTGAGTGCCTAATGCATTAGTGTTCTAACCTCATGACGTGGCAAACAAAGCATTGGACTTTGACTGATTGCCGTGTTAGGTACCCCCTTTATTCTGCCGAAGTTTGGTCTGCTCGGTTTGCTGGTGAGGCAACTCTGTTATACAGTGCAACTTTCGATCTAAAGCGTCGTTTGCAGGTTTGATTTACATTAATTCGACTCAGACTTATACTTTCACCATCGGATCGTTGACATCCTCAACAGTTTCGCAGAAATTTCGTTTTTTTGTGGACAATGTGTTGCTTATTGACGCGTGGTCGGCTCCAGCTGCCACAACTGCATCCTTGACTGGTGCAATCGCACTGGCGGTGCCTGCTGGCTCGACAAGTTTTTACTATTCCATCAAATTAGAATATGCTAAATCATTAACTGGATGCCATTCTTTTTCTTTGCAGTGGAACCTTGTAGCACCGAACGGACCCTCAGTTCCCCCAGATTTTTATGCTCTTCAAGTTAACTGCAAAACATCGTTGAT
>CAIMVM010000285.1 GCA_903844895.1 uncultured Pseudomonadota bacterium | reverse complement strand
ATTCTGGATAAAGGTGATCGAATAAGGCAATGTTGCTTACATCATCACCGCTCAGATACGCATCGATCTCTTCATCGGTTGTAGCGGCAGAAAGTGACTGAATTGGAACTTGAAGTGAGTTTTGTATTGTGGCCAGTGCTGTTAGTTTCACCAGTGAGTTCTGTCCAGAAAACTTGGTGCCTAAGACCACAGTTTGAACAATATCCCAGTCGTTGTCAGTGAGCCACTTGTGAACGCGGATCTTTTTGGGGCCGATCTGCCCGCCTTTGTTTGCCAGTTGTTCTAGTGAAATTGCGTAGAGTCCTAGTTTGCGTTGCTCGGGTGTTAACCCGCGCTGTAAAGCGTCAAACAGCATTGACTCAACAACGCTGATGTATTTAGTCAGCGCCCGCTTGGCAGCTGCAGCGGGCTTGGGAAAAGCCTTCTGCAGTGCCGCTTCTACCGACTCATGGACTGAGAGCTTGATCACTGGGTATAAATTCCTTGCAAATGAAATCTATTGTTACCAGTGTATTTAGCACCTTTTTATAGATTTCACGACTACAAAAAAAGTCACAGACATATAGTAATTTATAAGCTTGAATTGATGAAATTTATTGGATAAGTGGTGTCTTGGAGTGGCATTGCCACCACATGCCGAAGGCAGGCGACTTCTTGTTCAAGAGGGCAAATGAGTTCCGAAAACAAAGCAGGTTCTTTTTTTGGATAAGTACTTGATGAACACCTATCAAGCATCAGTTCGCGCACATGTCAAAGGCCGCAGCCAAGTTATCAAAACAGAAGTTCGGGCCATGAGCGCGCAGGAAGCGCGTTGGTTGCTATGGGCTCAGTTCGGATTCCATAGTATCCAAGCAGGCCCAGTTAAGGTTTAATATTCAACTAGTTCCTATATTTCCTCTATTTCTGGGGCAAAAATGCAACACTCAAGTGATTCCAACTCCATAGAACATCTTCTAACTTTATGTCATTCTTACCCAGAGGACGGGTTCATTATTGAGAACTCATCAATTAATTTCACCCTTTCTGGACAGAGCTTATTCATGCATTCAATCGATGTGAAATCTGATACAGAAATTAAAGAATTTATGTGCGAAGTTTTTAATGTAATAAATCCTTTGAATAAAGAAATTTCCGGGCACATGATCCACTACTGGAATAGGAATACTTTCCGTGGTTTTTTTGTTAATGGATACATTGGAAAAGTTATAAAATTTTTTATCATGTTCCAAAAAGATCAATTGGAAAATACCGACAAATCAAAAACTTATGCGTTGTTTCAAGAAGATCTAAGCTAAACAAAATCCTTCCATTTAAACGAAGAAAAATTGAATATGACGATCCTATTTGAACCAACAAAATCATTTTGTTACAGAGTTGCAAGATACGAATTTCTTGATCAAATTGCTCAAGAACCTGAAGCTTTGACTGGACAACCGTTTCGGATGAACACAGTCACAAAACGAGTTATAGAACGCAACTTGACTCCAGTGCAATTGGCGATTGAACTACCAGCAGCGAATGCAGATCGCATAGACACCGTTTACGGAACCATTCGTTTTTTCGTACAACTACACGCCAAAAGACTTCCAAATTCACCATTCATTTGGCTTGGTGACGGAGGGATGTATAAGTTAAAGGAACCAACAGACATCGAGCAAGAAATGGAAGATGTCGAATTAGAAGCTACGGATGATGATGACGTTGAAGATGCAGCTTCGGAATTTGACGGTTGGATTTACGCATTTAGCTTTCCAATTCTTGTGCAAGCAAATGAGCCATTCCCTATAAAAATAGGCAAAACAATAAAAGATGTTGAGGATCGGGTCTCATATCAATGTAAAGGTAGTGCTAGTTTTGACAATCCAATCATTCTTGGACGCTGGCAAGTAAGCCGAGTCAGTACGGTTGAAACTGCAATACATGCGACCCTTAAAAGCAGAGGAAAATGGCGCGAAAATGTACCTGGAACTGAATGGTTCAATACAACAATCTCTGAAATTCAATCAATTGTTGAGTTTATTCATCCACAACTCAATATTCGCTAGGCAGCATGATCACCCAGTGCTCGCCATCCCAGCATGCATAGAGAGTGATGGAATTCATGGGAAAGTCAGTGTAAGGAATCTCCTGCCTGGCATGTTCTCTGCTGTTGCCATCCTCATAGATCATTACAGCCCTGCCCTCCGTGACTTGAACGCGAACCGAGACAAACCAGTCCTCAGTGCCGATTTCGCATAAGTGGCTAACAATCGCATCCATCATCCAAAAGCACTCTGCGGCTTCAGCCAAGTACTTGGT
>CAIMVM010000284.1 GCA_903844895.1 uncultured Pseudomonadota bacterium | reverse complement strand
CGATAGAAGTCTAAGCTAGCTGCCGTGGAGACCAAGATCAAAGCTTTGGGTATCTTGGAGCTTGTGGCGAGAGACAAAGCGATCATACCTCCCATAGATATTCCTAAAACATAGCTCGATTTAACTTCAAGTTGGGACCATATATCGACTACATCTTGCACCATGTCTGCCATTTCAAAGGGCTCTTCTGCGGTAGAATCACCGCTACCTCGATTATCTAGAAGCAGCACACGAAAGCCTTGGCTAATCAGCTGTTGGGACAGATTTCTGAAATCTCTATGGGTGCGCGCATGGCCATTGATAAGAGTCACCCAGGGGCCGCTATCGCCTAGTGTCAAATGAAATATTTTACTTTTTGGATTCATAGGGAGCCTTTTTACTAATCATCTAGTTAGCTAATTACTGTGCAACTTCAGCCGTCACTGCTAGCTAGTAGAGCAGATTCTTGCGCCAAAAACTAGAGTCGCCTGCTTGTTCATGTTGAAAATCAAGCAGCTCACGTTATGACCAGTCTGAAGTACTTGATATTCATAGGATTGAAAAAATTTCTTCGGCCAAGGCACTGGGGCGCATGCACTTTAAAAAACACTACATTTAGTGGTTGACCGCCTGCCTAGACACTAGATATGCTTTTAAACGTAACACACACATACAGCCCTTGATTGCTTCGACCTGGCGACTGGAAATAGCCGAAAGGCGCTATGTGTTCATAAATGGAGACTTAAAATGACTACAACAAACGATGCTATCCAATCCACTCCGAAGAACCCATTTTTATTTGGAACAGCAGAGCCAACCATGAGCGTGAAGAAGCGCGATGGATCTATGGAGCCTGTAGATGTCATTCAAATTACTAAAAAGGTAGCCCGCTACGGCGCTGGACTCAGTCATATCAATCCCTATCTGATCGCCTCAAAAGCTATTAGCGGCATCTACGACGGGGTTACAACCACCGAGCTTGACAGCCTTCTCATGCAAACAGCTGCAATGATGATCGGTGAAGATCCAGAATATTCCAAACTTGCCGCCCGTTTGCTAACAGACTATATCGATAAGGAAGTGGGCACCTTAGGCATTCACTCTTTCTCTGCTTCCGTGATGCATGGCTATAAAGTCGGTCTTATCGCGGAAAAAACAGCCAGATTTGTGGCAGAGAACTCTAACGTCTTTAATGCGGCTATTTTAGAAGAGCGTTGCGACTTATTCGAATACTTTGGCCTTAGAACTATTTTCGACCGATACCTTTTGAAGGATCCCTCAAATAGAACCGTTATTGAAACGCCTCAATTCTTTTTCATGCGTGTGGCCTGCGGCCTTGCGGAAAATGTTAACGAAGTTTTAGAGTTTTACCAATTGATGAGCTCGTTTGAGTATATGCCCTCTACACCGACCTTATTTAATTCGGGGACCCTTCACCCTCAGATGTCATCTTGCTACCTCTTAGATTCCCCACAAGACAGCTTAGAAAGTATTTATACCAAATATATGGATGTAGCCATGCTTTCCAAATTTGCGGGAGGAATTGGACTAGCATATTCGAGAGTGCGCTCTAGGGGCTCACTCATCAAGGGCACAAACGGTAAGTCCAATGGAGTCATTCCCTTTCTAAAGACCTTAGACTCCTCAGTAGCGGCGGTAAATCAAGGCGGCAAGCGCAAAGGTGCCGCATGCGTATACCTAGAACCATGGCATGCTGACATAATTGATTTCCTTGATCTTCGTGAAAACACCGGGGACGAAGCCCTAAGAGCGCACAATCTGAATATAGCCAATTGGATTCCAGATTTGTTTATGAAGCGCGTTGAAGAAGATGGAAATTGGTCACTCTTTGATCCCAATGATGTCCCCGAGCTTGTAGATCTCTTCGGTAATGAATTTGAGGCCGCTTATTCCAGCGCAGAAAAGAACGGTATTGCAAAGAAGGTTATGAAGGCCCGCGATCTTTATGGCAAGATGATGCGTACACTCGCCCAAACCGGCAATGGCTGGATGACCTTTAAAGACGCCTCAAACCTCAAATCGAATCAAACCGCCAAAAAAGAAAACGTGATTCACTTGTCGAATCTCTGCACCGAAATTCTCGAGGTGACCGACAACAAGGAAACCGCCGTATGTAATCTCGGTTCCTTAAATCTTGCTAAGTATGTAGAAAATGGACAATTCCAGTTTGAAAAGCTGGGCAAGAATGTCAGAATTGCAGTCAGGTATTTAGATCGAGTTGTCGATATAAATTTCTATCCCATCAATTCGGCAGCAACCTCAAATGCAAGATGGCGCCCAGTAGGCTTGGGTATCATGGGCTTGCAAAATGTGTTTTTCCAGATGCAACTTCCATTTGATTCCGAAGAAGCCCTTGAGCTTTCCACGCGAATTCAAGAGGAAATCTATTACCACTCTCTCGTAGAGTCGAATGAACTTGCTAAAAAATTCGGTCCACACCCTAGTTTTTCAGAAACCCGTGCCGCAGAGGGAAAACTTCAATTTGATTTTTGGGACATTACCCCAGCTTCTAAGGAAAGATTTGACCTGCTTAAAGGAGACATCGCCAAATATGGTCTTCGCAACAGCCTCTTAATTGCCATTGCGCCGACCGCAACCATAGCCTCCATAACAGGATCCTATGAATGCATTGAGCCACAAATTTCAAACTTATTTAAGCGCGAAACCCTGTCAGGTGAGTTTCTTCAAATAAACACCTACTTGGTACACGAACTTAGAAAATTGAATTTGTGGACCAAAGAAATGAAGGAAAAAATCAAGCTTGCCGAAGGCTCGATTCAAGGATTTGAAGAAATTCCAGAGGCCATTAGAAAAACGTACCGAACCGTTTGGGAATTACCGATGAAATCTTTAATCGACATGGCAGCATCACGTGGAGCCTATATCGACCAAAGTCAGTCCTTAAACTTGTTTATGGAAAGCCCCACCATCGGAAAAGTTTCCTCGATGTATGCCTACGCTTGGAAAAAAGGTCTTAAAACGACCTACTATCTTAGATCTCGGGGAGCGACTAAAATCGCAAAGACAACCGTTGGCTCTTCGGAATCAGAAATGAATGCCACAGGATATTCTGATGCGCAGGCGATTAGTTGTTCCCTAGAAAACCCTGAAGCATGTGAAGCTTGTCAATAGGACCCTAAAATGATTTTTTTTAAAGAAAGTGAGACCCAATGCTACTAGACCCAGGATTTAACCTAAATCTAAGGCCCATGAAGTACCCAAAATTCTATGATATGTATAGAAACGCCATTAAAAACACTTGGACCGTTGAAGAAGTTGACTTCTCAAATGACATTAAAGACCTGGAAAAACTCTCTCCAGGGGAACAGCATCTCATAAAACGTCTTGTGGCTTTTTTTGCAACTGGGGATTCTATCGTTTCCAATAATCTGGTACTTAATCTTTACAAGCACATTAATTCACCAGAAGCACGAATGTATCTTTCCCGTCAAATTTATGAGGAAGCTCTACACGTCCAACTCTATTTGACATTGCTAGACACCTACCTTCCTGACGAAAAAGAGAGGGCTCAAGCTTTCCAAGCTGTCGAGAACATCTCTTCTATCAAACAAAAAGCTGATTTTTGTTTTAAATACATCGATAGCATCAACAACCTAGAAAGAATTGAGACCAGGGAAGATAAAAAGCAATTTATCCTTAATATGGTTTGTTTTGCTAGTTGCATCGAAGGTCTGTTTTTCTTCGCAGCATTTGCTTACGTGTACTTTTTAAGATCTAAAGGGCTTCTCCATGGACTTGCAACCGGAACAAACTGGGTATTCCGTGATGAATCTTGCCACATGGAATTTGCTTTTGAAGTCATCAGAACCGCAAGACAGGAAGACCCAAGTCTTTTTGACTTAGACCTACAGAGACGCATAGTTACCATGATTGATGAGGCCATTGAGTGCGAGATGCTGTTTGCTGAAGACGCTCTGCAGTTTGGTGTGATTGGCCTGCCAAAGGTAGACATGAGAAAATATCTCGAGCATTGTGCAGATCAAAGATTGATTGCACTAGGAATTAGCCCTGTTTATCATGCAGAGAATCCATTTTCGTTTATGGAACTTCAGGATGTACAGGAATTAACAAACTTTTTCGAGCGCCGTGTTTCCGCTTATCAAGTAGGAATTGAAGGTGACGTGAGTTTTAACGAAGATTTCTAAAATGGTGAGGCTCTGCCTCCCATCCCATACCGTTAGGGCCAGGCCGGCATATATATGCTAGCCTGGTTTTTCAATTTAGAACTTCCTAAGACAAAGCGCACAAAGACAATGCATTCCATAGTCTATTCGTAAGAGCTCCTGGAGATGAGTCTTTCATTTTTTAAATTGGTGATTAAGTCCCGTATTAACTCAATGGCACTAGGTTAAGCACGTAGGCGTTGTGGCCCAGGCGATTAAGCAACCT
This sequence comes from uncultured Pseudomonadota bacterium, assembly GCA_903844895.1. Classification (GTDB taxonomy): domain Bacteria; phylum Bdellovibrionota_B; class Oligoflexia; order Oligoflexales; family CAIMVM01; genus CAIMVM01. The sequence goes on along the minus strand of CAIMVM010000284.1, from coordinate 87 downwards.
CTATTTGAATAGATTCTAGTTTTCTACGAGAAGTTACTTCACTCACCCTTGTAGCATTTCTTTTGCCGTGTAAAAGCTTCGCTGGTT
>CAIMVM010000283.1 GCA_903844895.1 uncultured Pseudomonadota bacterium | reverse complement strand
TTACTGCGAATAAAATTACAAAGGACTAAATGATCCCCTCTATTAGTTTAATCAAGCTAAATGAGGGGATTGTTTTTAAAACAGGTGCTTAGCGTGGTGAAAATCATGGACTTAGCCTGCAAGATGCCTGATGACTAACAGAATTTGAATTTTAAAAATCCCTTTGGTCCTGCAGCATCTCGGCAGCTCCTACCGATATTTTCTGCAAGCTTTGAGATGAGCTCCTTCCACAGCATCATATTCAATGCATTGGGAGAACCATTCTTAAACCCATTGTTGGATCCCTGTGGTGTACCAGTCCCAAGTACTGAGATCGTGCCTTGCATCGTGTCAAACCAATGCAAATCAGCTCGAGTGAATTTTCGCCCCCTAAACAGTTAGATGTACTGACTCACCGCACGGCGTCATAATCACCGCCACACTTGCAATGTCAGTATTTGCGCCTCATCTTACTGGTAAAACACCTCGGCACCTCGAGACTCCTTTTTTCTATGGATCATTAGGCAACTTGCAACTTTTCTTAAGTTGCGTTATGATTAATGTGTGAGCACGGCTATTCTTTTGTGAGGCCCTATGAAAGCAATTTTGGTACGTATATTAGCTTTATTTGTGATCTTCAATGCATTTGCATGTAAGAAAGACGCAAGTCAAAAACCTGCCCTTGATGTTTCAGAACAGGGCGCCGATGCCAATAAAGTTGTAAAACTAGAAGATGCAACCAGTGCAGAAGAGATTCGGTTTTTGAGAAATTTTGACACTTTGAGCTGCGGCAAAGTGTGGGAGTTTAAACTGGTCGGACTGTCCTTATCCATGATCGGTCGAGAAGGTTGTAAGGAAGTTAGCAAAGAAGATGTTGTCACTTTAACATCAGAACAAAAAAATCAAATTATCGAACAACTGGCGTCAATTAAATTAAAAGCCGCTGCTATTGCACCCTGTCCGCCTCCTAGCCCAGAAACCATTATAAGCCTTGTGATTGCTAAGAAGGGCTACTCCTATCGATCTGAAAACTGTGGTGAAGGCGGTTATGTTATCTCAGATGAAGATTTGGATACCACCTTTAAACTCTTTTTACGATTCCATAGAAATGCTCCGTCTCCTTAATGGAAGGTAATGCGCTCCTGAAGAAAAATGGTGGGTCCCCACCATTTTTAATTTCTCTCAAGACATCTAGGCAGCTCTACATGTTTCCAAGAACCTCCCACTTCTCATTGCAGTGACACATTAAGATAGTATTTGTAGCTTAAGAGGTTGAACCGTCGTATGTGGCACTGCTTGATAGCTGCAACGGGCCTGTGGTAGGTCTCAAAATAAAGGGAATGCTCAAGAAAATTAAGTATTCCCTATGTGTTGCTCCTGCAAGACTCATTTAGGTCAAACTAAACCCACCGCAAGCCCTGCGAGCTCTAGTTTTAAAAAGTCTCGCTACATCATGAAATCAGGCAGTTCCAGCAAGAAACTCCTAGATGATTTACTTGTTAACTACGTCTGCTATCAGGCCTGCCGATACATTCATAGTAAAAACCTAAAGCCTTTAGTTCTGGAAAACTATACTGATTTCTAAAATCAAATACAGCTTTGCCTTTCATAAGAGTGGCGAGTCGATCAAAGTCAGGCCGTTTGTACTCGGCCCACTCCGTGACAAGAACTAGGGCATCAGCACCATGGGCTGCGTCATAACTCTCTTTAGCATAGTGAAGCGAAGACGTGGAACCCATGAGTGCTTTAAACGTCTCCTGCGCTTCTGGATCATGGGCTTTAACCGTGGCACCTGCATCTAAAAGTGCTTTAATAATCGTGTAACTAGGAGTGTCTCTCACATCGTCGGTTCCTGGCTTAAACGCCAGGCCCCAAACGGCAACTGTTTTCCCTGCCAGATTGTGATTAAAATAACGCAAGACTTTATGAGAGACATATTTCTTTTGAGTTTTATTGGCTTGATTGGTTCCATTCAGGACAGAGAGTTCTACATTGGATTCTGCGGCTGTTTTCATAAGAGCTTCCACATCTTTGGGAAAGCAAGATCCCCCAAAGCCGGGGCCAGCGTACAGAAATTTCCGCCCGATGCGCACATCTTGCCCCATGCCGCGCCTAATCTCATCTATATTTCCACCCACATGGTCTACAAGCCTTGCAAGCTCATTCATAAAGCTGATCCTAGTAGCTAGCATGGCATTGGAAGCATATTTTGTCAGCTCGCTCGAAGCTATATCCATAAATAGAATCTTAGACGGGTCATCTTGGACAAATGGGGCATAAATTTCTAGAAAATCATCACGCCCGTTTTGAGCATCTAGACCGATAACGATGCGATCCGGTCGCATAAAATCTTCAATCGCTGCCCCTTCTTTCAAAAACTCGGGGTTTGAGGCAATGGCAATATCAAATTGAACCTTTCTTTTGCTAAGTTCACCTCGAATGATTAAAGCCACTTCCCTGCATGTCCCCACGGGAACTGTTGACTTTACAATAACTAAGGCTGGGCCATTGATGTGTTCGCCTATTGTTTGAGCAACGGCACGCACATACTTCAGGTCTGCAGAGCCATTTTCACCTTCAGGTGTTCCCACTGCAATAAATATCGCTCGGCACTTTGCCAAGGCTTCCTTGGAGGAAGTGGTGAAGGACAGTCTGCCATGACCTGCATTTCTTTTGATGAGTTCAGAAAGCCCCGGCTCAAATATGGGGGATATCCCCTGCCTTAAACCGTCAATTTTCTCCTGATTTACATCCAAACAAGTAACCGAGTGTCCAACTTCCGCCAAACAGGTACCCGTTACCAACCCCACATAGCCTGACCCAACTACAGTAATTTTCATGAAAAACTCTCACTTATTTAATAAATATCAAAAATTTTGGCGGTAAATAGCGCTGACCCAGTAAAGAATCCGACTTTATGTTATACTTTAATTGTCATTCAAAATACCAGCGGGAAACCTATGTCTGAAGAAAAAACTGTAATTTCAAATACTAGTGATTTAACTCTGTTTAACAACAAAGGCGTTCGCACGAAAAGACGCTCGTGTTTGGTCCTTTACAGCGGCAGCGAAACCGGAAAACGTTTCATTCTTGACAACGATTTGATGGTTATTGGTAGAAATCCAGATGTAGAAGTTCATATCGATGACTCTTCAGTAAGTCGAAGACATGCGGAAATCGTCTTATCAGGAGACACTGTTACGATTGCAGATTTAGGTTCCTCAAATGGAACTGTTATTAATGACGTGAAAGTCGACGCCTCAGTGGTCTTAAAGGATGGCGATCTCATTCGCTTAGGAAAAGTAATTTTCAAATTTTACGAACATGAAAGCCTAGATGCGATCCTCCATGACAAAATCTACCGAATGGCTACCGTCGATGCTGGAACTGAAATTTTCAACAAACAATATTTGAATGAATCCTTAAGAAGCGAATTTAAGCTTGCTCGGCTTACTAAAAAGCCACTTTCTATTATTTACTACGATTTAGATTTCTTTAAAAAAGTCAACGATACATATGGTCACAATGCAGGTGACCTTGTACTCAAAGAAAGCGCATCGGTAGTAAAGGGCGTTGTGCGCAAAGAAGATATACAAGGGCGATTTGGCGGTGAGGAATTTATTATCATCCTTCCCAATACGGACTTAAAGAAAGCAATCGAATTGGCGGAACGGGTTAGACAAAGCTTAGAATTTCATCCTTTTAAACTTGAGATATCTGATGCCCACGGCAAAAGAACCATTACCCATAAACAGACGATCTCAATAGGAGTAAGTCAACTACAAAGTGACATGACAGACCCTAAAGAATTGCTCGAAACAGCAGACAAAAAGCTTTATGTTTCTAAACAAACTGGCAGAAACAAAGTGAGTTACTAATGAGAAAAATTATCTTACTGTCTTTGTTGTTTTCTGGATGCATAAGAAACGGTGTCGTTATAGAAAAAAACGAACCCCTTTCCTCTGACGATGAGTATCTCCATGCCTATCATCAATCGACTCGAACGGTTAAAGTCTATGGGGATTTTGAGACAAAATATACGATGTCCGTCACATACATTGACAAAGAATTTCAAAAAGCCCTGGCCACTAGAATTAAAAATTTGCTGATGGAAGATGTTCCTGCTCTCACGGAAGCAGGCGGGAAAGCGGCTTTTTTTGTTTCGCTATATGGCCCTGAAGACCGGGCCATGGACATCAATGACCCTCAACTCTGGAATATGATCCTAAAAGTAAAAGACAAAGAAGTAAGACCTTCCAATATTCAACGTCTGGGCCTCAAAGAGAGGTGGTTGTCCTACTTTCCTGCCATCAACAAGTGGACTACAGAATACCTAATCACTTTCGACGCAGCATCAGGCGGGGGCGTCGAGTTAGTAAAACAAGAGCCCATGGAATTAAAAATCGCGAACGCAGATGCTAAAGTAACACTCGAATGGAATCGCTAGCTTTAAATTCCTTTAGCAATACATCCCCCCGAAAGCATGACTTTTTTATAGATTCTCAACGAAATTCATAAATTGTAATTGGGCTATTCAAATTTTACTGACCTACAAACGCGTGTAAACTTGCAGTAGGCTATTCATTTGGAGAGACCGTGAAAAAAGGAAGTCAGATTGAGTTGATTTATGAAATTCTAGACCTAGCAGCTGAGCAGCTTGAAGAATTTAGAAAAGAAATCAATTTCTACAAAGCGAGTATCTACAAAGCCGAAATTGTCATCAGTATTGATAAGCGCATAACTGGACTCAGCATGATCTTTGGTTTCTTTGACGATGAGCGCGCCCATCATATTTTTGAAAACTTCAGAGATGAGCTTGATTTTTCAAATCCTAACTCCAAAGAAGACATTTCCACAAGTGCTTGGCTTCGCCTGGCTTCAATCTGTCAGCAGGAACTTGAAATCGTAAAGAATAAACTGCATACGAGATGTTTTACATCACAAGACTTTACAAAACGGGTAAGATCCGCAAGAAAATCTATTATCAATCTTTGTAGCGATCACTCCTCGTCAAAAACTTTTTTTTCTAACCTTTAATGAATCCTATCGTTGCGGGGGCGCTAATCGCCCTTCTCCCCCTAGCTCTAGAGACGGGAAGAAACTTAGAATATGAATACGCCACTTTAAGTGGCATTTTTGCATTTCTATTTAGCCTTGCTGTAAGGGATGGCAGGTTTTTCCTGACTGCTGTTAAGCTCATCACTGTGCCCCTAACCGTGATGAGCATGTGGCTTATCTTCCTCCCAACCCCCTGCCACATTACGGCAAGCTACTTCTGGTATTTCGTCCAAGTTCCTCCAGCAGTATTTTTGGGCCTCTCTCTTCGCCGTAGATGGAGCCCGTCTGCCCTTAAGTCAAACCTTCTACTAGCGCTCCTCATCATCCTAAGCAGCCTTGTTTTTTTGTGGCTATCTCCGCAAAAAAGATGGGTCTCTTTGTGGTTTGGGTATCTACACGGGCCTGTATATGACGGATTTATTCCATTAACATTTGGGGTTCTCCTGGCTAGATTGAGTCATGTGCTCTTCGCCTTCTATTTGCATTTTAAAAAGCCTAGCCTCGGCATGCTCGCGCTTATAGTCTGGGGAGCAGCTGCATTTGAACCCATTAATGGTCACGGTAGACACGCCATAGAAAAAAAACTAAGTTCCTCAATTATAGGTAAGCACTTCCGGCTACATTTTAACCCTGAAGAAAAAAACGCCGCTGAAGTCGTTTTTTCTGAGGCCAGCTTTCATTTAGAAGACTTGTCACACAGGCTCTCCTTAACTCCCAAGTCCACCATCGAAATCTATCTCTATTCAAACCTCGCCCAGAAAAAAATACTTTTTGGAGGAGCAGAAACTGATATTACCGATGTCGTTACACCATCTGTCCACATTCTAGCCGAGGCATCTCCTCATTCCACTCTTCGCCATGAATTGGTGCATGCACTTCTTAGTGAAAAAGCCCCCTTAGGTTTTCACCCCAATATGTTGATCACAGAGGGCATAGCGGTATCTCTAGCCCCTTCTGACTCATTGATTTCTCTTGATGAGCAGGCCAGATTTCTCCTCGAGAGAGGCAAACTTCCAAGAATAGAGGATCTTTTTGGTCCGCTGTTCTGGCTAAAATCCTCAACGATGTCCTATTCGGTATCCGGAAGCCTCATCTCCTGGCTAATCAAGGAGAGGGGCAGCGAACGCTTTCTTAGAATCTATGGTGGAAGTTCTTTTGAGTCTACCTATGGAATGAGCCTCTCGGAACTCTATAACGAATGGGTCCAATATCTAAAACACCAGCCCTTCGATGGACCTAAAATCAACTCTCTAGTTGAAAGACTTATGAGCAGCCCAGCTGTATTTGCTGATATTTGCCCACACGCAAAAGTCGATCGCCAAGATCAAAGTCGTTCTTCTCTGCTTTCTGTAAAAAACGACAACGAATACTACGCTTGGCTCGAAAAAGTCCATCCCAAATCCCAAATTTTGAAAAATCATCAGCAAAGTCTCGCCAGAAAAACTGTTAGCCCAGAAACTAGCCGCCTCACCTCTTCCGCACCAGTTGAGACCCCTACTTCCGTCGCCGCATTCGAAGATTTACTCCTCAAGGCCGATCTCCTTTGCCTCGAAGGACAGACAAAAGAGTGTAAAGACATACTGTCAGTACTTGCAAAAATCACTCTAAATCCTGGGCGAAGCATGAAACGGGCTATCGAGTTAAGGCTCTATACTCTGAAAACCGAGGAGTCCACAGCAGTACAAGATATCTATGAATTTATCGCAGGACGATCCTCTAGTACAAAAAGAGAACATTCCGCAGTGAGCTACTTGAAACGCAAAAATGGAATTCAAAACACCTTGCTAAGTGAATTTCCAGAAGAATTCATCGAGCTTAACCGAGAAGTAAGAAAGCTAAATGCTTCTTATTTTGAATCCACCAAATCCTTTACAAAAGCGAAAGAAGAATGGGTAAAATTGCTAGTCCTAGAACCCCATAATGACTTTGTTAAGTTGGAAATCGATAGAATGAATTTGATGATGAAAGGCCTATAATCTCCTTCATCTTAAAAAAATTGGCTGACCTAAAGGTGCTGCGCCTGCAAAAATAGAAGTGGCTTGGAATGAGATGCTACTGCCATCTCGTTTTGCGAGGATTTTGGTATTTGTTTTTGTGCGTTGCATATTGTAGAGAACAAAAGTTTATGGCTGATTTGTAACAAGTTCGACCCAAATGACCGGCAAGTCATTTTGGTCGAGACCATAATGACGTTGGAGTCAAAATGGTCGAGGACCTGTGAAAGGATATTTACAATGGAATATTATTAGACACTTAGAATAGAAAATGGCTCTTTTTGCAGGACCTTGGGAGTATGGCAAAACCACGAGCGCACTAGCTCTTTTAGCGGAACGCTCGCCTACTCCTAACTCGCAGCATTATTTTAACTGGGATAACGACTTCGATCGCAATACTCTTTTAGAGCTAAAATTCCCACCGAAAAAATTCATGTGACATGGGCAAACATAGCGCAAAATTTGAAAGCTGCGCCCAAAACTCTCAAGGCTTCGTTACAAGCTTTGGAACGCATAAATGTTTTTTAGCTAACCCGATGCGCCTAGCTTGCCAAGATCCCTGCTAAAGCATCCGAAAGTTTTCTTTTATCATACTGGCGGCGTTGATGGAGAGATGGGTGCGAGAATTAAAAATCTCGTTGCCACTCAACTTTTGAGGGGACCTCCGTTCCTGAAAGCCAGAGATGGCTATGAGTGCCGAATTCAACATTTGCGTGAAAAAGACAAGCGTGAAGTTGATTTCCAAGTGCTAAAGGATGGAAAGCCACACTTGCTCGTAGAAGCTAACTGGAACGATTCGGAAATATCTCCGACCTTGGCTTACTCTGCGAGACCATCTAAAGCCTAAGCATATTGTCAAGGGTGTCGGTGAGCTACGGCATTCCTATTAAAAAGACGACATCAAGGTTGTGAGTGCCTCTTAGTATTTTTCAGTACTCGACTGCGGCGGGTAGCTTTTCGGCATATTATTCGATTAGAAAGGAACCAAGCTGTCCAGATGCCCATTTTCCTTTTCCAGAACTTTTAATCAGGCAAATCTGAGCTCCATGTTTGAGATTCCAACAAGCTCGCTTTGATTATGGCACCCTACTTTTTTTATTACTCAGAAGAGAGGCCTAACTACTCTGCAGTAATCGCGAGTTCTAACTAAAATTTGGTTTTCCGGGTAAGCAACTCGGCTGTCACATCCAGCTCAGCAAACTTCTGCAAATCGTTAAACTACATCGACCTAGCCAGTTTTAGACTAGGAGCGCTCCCAAAAACTACACGATCTCCATAACCTAAAGGTAGAATGCCGTGATGACCATCAAGGGCTAGAATCCCTTGATCCACTAAATTTTCTAACTCAAATTTCTGGTGTTCTGGATGGAAATTTCCACCCACTAGCTTAAAGCTCTTGCCTGGCGAAGCATAAGGCTCTCTTACCAAATATTGAAAATTTGGGTCATTGATGGGGTGAATGGAGCCGCCTGCTGCTGAAATAGCAGCCGTGCTACCTGCCGCCGTTGCTATCCAGATGCCGGATGACTTCTGAACTTCCTGGTTACTTCCAAGAGTAATGCGATATCGGCTGGTTTCCGCCGGATTGGCGGCTGTAAAAAGAAAATCATTCAAAACTGGGTTTGAAACAAAACTCTGTCCATCCTTAACTCGATGAATCGTCGCATTAAGACGAGAGACCTGAATCAGGGAAAGCTGATCTAATTTCAATTCCGAGATCAGCTCTGAGATCTGAGATCCGGATTTATAGCATAAATAACCTATGCTTGACGGGCTTGACTTGATTCCAATCAAAGCCACGTCGGCATTGGAAATGTGATGACTGGCTTCTAGGACCGTGCCGTCTCCACCGACAGTAATAACATAGGAAATCGAATCTAAAGAGGGCCAAGCCTCGTCGCGATGAACCTCTTGAAAAGGCAACTTAGCCTTAGCCAGTGATTCCATCAAGTCTTCGAAAGTTTTGTAGTGCTCTTCGTGAGCTCGACTGAGACGATCTAAATGTTCGTGGGACAAAAAGCCACGATTCACCTTGTCACGGATATAGTCTCCGTGACGATCGAGCGTACTATTTTTTCTCACTACTAATATCACTACAGCCACCTAAGAGTTGTAAATGATAAATCAGCCGCCATTGCTCTTAGGATTGTCTATTGCTAAATAGTCGTCATTTCTTTTGATGGCCCCACGAACTTCAAATTCCTTGCGGACCTGCTTTTCATAAGACGTATAAAACCCGTAACCTTGGTTCGTAGCTTGAGATGTTGACATACTTTCAAGGGTTTTAGCATCTTGGGAGGCAGGGTCTGGAAGCTTTCGGCTCTTAAGACGAGCGATATACCAGGAGTCTTGAACCAACATGGGAGCGACTATGAAATCACCAGCATTTTTCAGCCCGAGCAGTGCATCCTTAAAAACTGTCTCGCTACCAATTTTTGGAATACTTGCTGCCGTAGCGGAGTACTCACCGGTTTCTTCCCATTTCAGGCCACCTGGAAGTTTGCCGCTTTCTTTAACAGTTTTGAACACTTCATCAGCTTTTGCCTTAAGAAGCGCGGGTGCTTTTTCTTTAGTGAGAAGCACCTTCGCGATTTCGTTCTTAACCATATCGAGAGTCTTAACTTCAGCTGCCTTCTTGGCTTCTACTTTTATGATATGAAATCCAAATGGAGATTCTACCACCTCACTCAAAGAGCCAGCACTCAAAGAAAACGCTGCATCAGAAAACTCTTTAACCATTTTATCTTTTGTAAAAAAGCCCAAATCCCCTCCACTCGTCTTTCCGGAGGGCTCATCGGTGGCTGCCTTAGCAAGGGCTGCAAAATCTTGGGTTGCCTTAGCTTTGGCCAAGACTTCGGTCGCTAGTTTTTTTGCTTCATCTTTAGATCTCTTTGCAGATTCCCCAAGGGCGTTTCTTGCGCCCGCATATTGAATTAAAATATGTCGCGCCTTTACTTCTTCTTGGCGATTATACTCACCGCTGTTTTGGGCGAAATAAGCTTCAATTTTTGACTTATTTTGCTCCGCAGCTGAATATTCTGTGACTTCTTCAGGACTGACAACCACAGGGGAAGTCTCTGGAGACAACTTGACGTACTCGACATTAAGTTTCGTTTCTTTAATTTGATAGTCAAAGCGGGCTGCGCTTTTAGGAATGAAACTTGTACCAACCATCAATTGATTAAGCTTCTGAACCGTCAAATCACGCCGTAAGTCTTTTAAAGCGGTGGCTTCATTGTAGCCTTGCATTTTGAGCCTGTTCTTAAAGTTTTCTTCTTTAAACTGTCCCTTTTCATCTTTGAATATAGGTGCTTTTGCCAAGTACGCTACAACCTCATCTTCTGAGACATCGACGCCATTGGCTTGAGCTGTTTTAAACATAATTTCTTGATCAACTAATTTATCAATAGTATTTCTAGCCACTTTAAACATGGCAGGGTCAAAATCAACTCCAAACTGCTGTTTGCCCCGCTCCAGCTCCTGGCGATAGGCACGTGCAAATTGGTTGTAAGTCACTTCACTGCCGTCAATCTTAGCCGCCGCCCCTCTAGGGCCTGTTGGGCCCCCTTGGTTGTCTGGATTACAAACCCCAAAAAAGACCATCGCAAATAGGGTAGCAATGAGGACAGATGTAGTCGGCAGGTCTTTCAAATGCTGACTTTTCAGGCCCTCGGTCTTGGTTCGTTTCCAGTTAAACATGCAAAGTACTCCCAAAGGTTTTCGTCGGCAGGGTGCCGCAGGCATAGATAAATATATCTTTTACTTTCACACCATCCATTGTCATGATAATTTATGTATTGGCAAGAAAATTCGTTAGGACCTGTAAACTGCAATGGGCATGATATAGTTTATGATGTATTAACAGCTGCCAGGTGATTATTCTTTAACCTTTTCAGATAATTGACGGAGTCAAACCTTATGCTTTTCAACTGGCTTGCGGGAATGTTTTCAAACGATTTAGCGATAGACTTAGGAACTGCAAACACCCTCGTATATTTGAAGGGTCATGGGATCGTAATCAACGAACCTTCAGTTGTTGCTGTTCAACGGGATGCGCGCGGTGGGAAGAAGATTCTTGCTGTTGGAAAAGAAGCCAAGGAAATGCTCGGACGTACACCTGGCACTATTACTGCGATTCGGCCTATTAAGGATGGAGTTATTGCTGACTTTGAAATTACAGAAGCCATGCTTCGCTATTTCATTGAGCGTGCCCATAATCGCAGAACTATGGTAAAGCCACGCATCATCATCTGTGTTCCCTATGGAATCACCGAAGTTGAAAAGAGAGCTGTTAAAGAAGCCGCTGAATCAGCTGGCGCAAGGCAAGTATTTTTAATTGAAGAGCCTATGGCTGCTGCTATCGGTGCAGGACTTCCGATTACTGAACCTAGCGGAAATATGATCGTAGATATTGGCGGCGGAACCACGGAAGTAGCCGTGATTTCCCTTGCAGGAATCGTGTATTCTAAATCGGTGCGGGTAGGCGGCGATAAGATGGATGAAGCGATCGTTAACTATCTCAAGCGCAAATACAATCTTCTTATTGGTGAACGCACTGCTGAACAAATTAAAATTGCCATTGGCACAGCTTATCCAGACGATGAAGTTCGCACCATGCATGTTAAAGGCAGAGACCTAGTTGCTGGAATTCCCAAGACTATTGAAATTACTTCTGAAGAAGTTCGAGAAGCTATCTCTGAGCCAATCAATACGATCGTTGAAGCTGTTCGTGTTGCTCTTGAAAAGACTCCTCCTGAACTTGCAGCCGATATCGTAGATAAAGGAATCGTGCTTGCTGGAGGTGGTGCACTCATCCGGAATCTTGATATTTTGTTACGTGAAGAGACAGGACTACCCGTGATGATTGCGGACGATCCTCTTTGTGCTGTCGTATATGGAAGCGGCAAAGCTTTGGACCAAATTGAGATCCTAAGCAGCGTGGCCATGCAGTAACTTTCTTAGTTTTCAATTCCCTTACTGAGGATAAGGAGCCCATGAGGTGATCAAGGACGGTAGACAAAGTTTAAACCGACTCCTAGTGGTCGCAGCACTGGTGGCTCCTTTCGTCTTTTTTGCATCTAAATTGCTACCAAATCGCGGAGATCGCCCCTTAAACTCTGCAATTCAGGAGCTCATCTATCCCATTCAGTTTGCTTGGAATCGCATAGGGGCTGGACTTTATAATTCTTGGAACAGCTATATTGACTTGGTCCATACGGCCCATGAAAATGTGCTTCTAAAAAACAAAATCAAAGAGCTCGAAACTCGTACTTTAGACTATGAGAGCAAAGTCAGAGAACTTGATCGACTTCAACAACTCATGGGCTTTGTCGGCAAGCATGATCTCAAGCTTCTCCCTTCAATCGTTATAGGAACTGCCAATACAAATAGTTTTGAGATTTTGCGACTTGGTCGCGGCTCAAAGGATGGCGTTAAAGTGGGGATGCCAGTGATAGCTTCCCAAGGCGTGGTAGGTAGAATCATAAGAACTGGGTTAGCTTTTTCTGATGTCCTTTTGATAACAGACTCAAAATCTTCTTTGGATGTTTTGGTAGAAAGAACGCGTGTTCGCGGGATTATTCAAGGCAGTGAAGGAGGCAGACTAAAGTTGGAACTAAGGCGACGCACAGATATTAAAATTGGCGATGAAATTGTCACTTCAGGCATTGTCGGGAGCTTTCAAAAAGGACTCCCTGTGGGCCGAGTTATTCGTATTGAGTACACCAATGATGACCTTGCCCAGACCGTTACTGTAGATCCTTGGGTAGATTACCGACAAGTCGAAGAAGTTGCTGTAGTGGAGAATGAAGATTCAGGCATAAGTCAGATTGAAGACATTGCAGGGCAAGATTGGCTTGAGCTTTCCTTATTGAGGAAAGTAGGCGGCTAAATGGAAGATATTTCCCACGACAAAAAACATTGGATTGTAGAAGCCCCCCTCCCATACGCTCCAGGCAAAGGAACCTTTAAAGCGGATTTGGGTCGGTTTTTAATCCTGGTTATGATGCAGACTGTAATTTTGGCAGGACTGGATTTAGGGCATCTTAAGTTTGATTTATTTACACCATGGTTGGTTCTATGCGTTCTACGCATGAGCCCTGAGAGATTATTATTTTTTTATGCTGTATCGATTATGATTATGGAGTCATCTTCCTCAGCACCCAAAGGCCTTTACTTGGTAGCTTATGGAATGATCGGAATTCTTCTTAATGTTGTAAAAAACCAAATCTCTTGGCGACGAACCATTAGCTGGCTTTATGCAATGGCAGGGGCCACCACAATATTAGGCGTCTTAGAGGTTATCGTTCTCTATATTTCGGAGCCCACTCGACAGCTCGGATTTTACGGGCTGACTTGGGGATCTAGAATTGCCATAAGCTCACTTATCATCTTCCTAGTTCCGACCCACTGGCTATCAGATGATTGGATGGAGGAAGGCAAATGAGTAAAATCAACTCCCGTCTTGGTCTTATCGCCGAAGAACGTTGGTCTTGGGCTGTATGGGTTATAGTAGCGGTGTTTGGCATAATGTTCGTTAAGCTGTGGTATTTGCAAATTTATCGTGGTGAGTTTTATGCAGACGCTGCCAAACGCAATCATCTAAGAAAAATAGTCATCGCCCCCCCGCGCGGTTCAATTTATGACCGAAATGGAAAACCTATTTTAACGAATAGTGACTATTATGATCTCGTCTATGTCCCGCAATATGTTACGGATAAAGAAAAAACCCTGAATATAATTTCGTCAATTCTTCATATAGATAAAGGATTTTTTGAAGCACAAATTGAAAGAGTCAAGGGTGGACCTCGTTTTATGCCCATTACTTTAAAAAGAAATTTGAGTCTTCATGAAGTTTCGTTGGTTAAACACTATCAAATTTTTACCCCGGGCATCGAAGTCAACTTGGTACCTCGTCGCGAGTATCGTGAGGACACTCCCCCCCATCTTATCGGCTATCTATCCGAGATTGATCCTATTCAAATGGAACGCCTCAATATCGGGGTTTCTCAAGATGATGCTTACTTTCCTGGTGATTTAGTCGGCAAAGCAGGCTTAGAAGCAAAATGGGAAGAAGCCTTAAGAGGCACGAGAGGATATAAACTCGTCCAAGTAGACACCTTTGGTCGGGAGTCTAATATTGCAGGCCAGAATTGGAACTATCCCACCACTCCCGCAAAACCGGGAAACGATCTAGTTCTTACGATAGATAGGGATATCCAGAAGGCAACCAACGATGCTTTTTTGGGAAAAAACGGAGCTGTAATCACATTAAATCCACAAACAGGTGAAATCCTTTCTATGGTATCTAGCCCTTCCGTAGGACCAGATATCTATCAAAAGGGAATGAGTGCCGAAAAGTGGCGCGCCTATAATAGTGACCCGTTTCGGCCTATGTTTGACAAAACAACAGGCGGAGAGTTCCCACCAGGATCGATCTATAAGTCGGTCCTAGCAATGGCCGGGCTTCAGGAAGGACTACTGACGCCGGAGAAGACTTTTTTTTGTAATGGATCCTATGAAATTGGCGGACAAGTTTTTCACTGCCATGAACGTAAAGGGCATGGCACCGTAGATCTAGCTGCTGCTCTCATGCGATCCTGCGATGTCTACTTCTATCAAACAGGCCTAGCCCTCGGTGTCGATAGAATTGCAAAATATGCCAAAGCACTCGGCCTAGGTGAAAAGTTAGGATTAGGCCTAAATATGGAACGCCCAGGTCTTATTCCGTCTACCCAATGGAAAAAGGACACTTTTAAAACACCCTGGACAGTAGGGGAAACCCCGTCGATTTCTATTGGCCAAGGGGCAAATTTACTGACCCCCCTGCAAATGCTCTCCCTATACTCAACCATTGCTAATGGAGGTCATATTTGGAAGCCTTATCTAGTCAAACGAGTCATGAACCCACGAGGCAAGATACTCTTTGAAGCTAAGCAAGAAATGCTAAATAAATCCTCGGAAATATCGGATAAAAACTTTGCCATCGTCAGAAGTGCTCTGGAAGGTGTCGTCATGAATGATCGGGGAACCGGCAAGAGCGCCCGCGTTCCCGGGGTGACCGTCGCAGGAAAAACAGGTTCCGTTCAGGTGGTTAGCCTTAAAAAGAACCGAAATCAAACCAATGTTGCTATGAAATGGAAAGAACACGCCATTTTTGCTGCATTTTCACCCACCGAAAATGCGGAGATTGCAGTTATAGTTGTTTCTGAAAACGATAGCGTAGGAGGCGGGGGAGCTTCGGCTGCGCCTGTAGCTGGAAAAATTTTATCAGCCTATTGGGAAGCCAAAAAGCCTAAAGCGCCCAAAATAGCTACTCAAGTCGAGGAAAAAGATGGCGCTCGCTAAAGTCTTTGTAAGTCAGAAAAAAAATGAGGCTGACCAAATTGCAGGAAGCCTTAAAAGTGGCAGCTCTAAAGCTACAGCGATATTGATAACAACTTTGGTACTCTTATCCATAGGTTTAGGGAATTTGTATGCGATCACTGCCTATGGTCAAGCAAATTATTTTTCAGGACAATTCGAGCATGCTCTACTTGGCCTCATAGTTGTTGCGGTTATCGGATATTGGATACCGGTGCGTATTTGGAAAAACTATTCCTTTCCTATGTTCGCAGGAATGGTGCTACTTTTAGTGCTTGTCGATGCTATAGGTCATACTACCATGGGCGCTCAACGATGGATCGGTTTTGGCCCCATACGTTTTCAACCTTCTGAGTTGGCCAAAATTGTGACAGCAATTTATGTGGCTACTTTTTTTGATCACAATGCCCAATCTACTCCCTATACATTTGTCGACCTTGCTAAAGTTATTGCTGGCATAGGTGCTCTTTTTGGGCTCATCTTCGCCCAGCCGGATTTAGGTACAGCAGGAGTCTGTGTGCTCATTGCATTTGGCCAAATCGCCTTTGTCCGAATCGACAGAAAGAATTTAATAACAGGGATTTTTTTTGGAATTTCGGCTGCAATTAGCGCCTGGTTTTTCCTTCTCCACGACTACCAAAAGAGACGCATTTTAACGCTCTTTAATCCCGAACATGACCGTTCAGGAAGTGGTTATAACGCGTTTCAGTCTATTGTTGCTATTGGCAGTGGGCAATATAGCGGAAAAGGCTTCTTGAAGGGGTCCCAAGCTCAGCTTCAATTTCTTCCAGAAAGGCAAACGGATTTTATTTTTGCAGCCTTTGCTGA
The DNA here is from genome assembly GCA_903844895.1 of uncultured Pseudomonadota bacterium. Taxonomy (GTDB): domain Bacteria; phylum Bdellovibrionota_B; class Oligoflexia; order Oligoflexales; family CAIMVM01; genus CAIMVM01. Next base: position 4,733 of record CAIMVM010000283.1, on the reverse strand, counting down.
AGAGCATGGATTCATTGGATGTGCTGCTGTTCTCATCTTGTTTTGTACTTTGATCTATTTGGCTCTCGATGTCGCAAGGCACGCCCGAAATACATTTAGTCAATTTTTAGCCATTGGAATTGCTGCCTTCTATTTGATCGAAGTGGCCATCAACTGCGGCATGGTTATGGGCCTTGTACCTGTAGTTGGGGTGCCACTCCCCTTCTTTTCAAATGGCGGTTCTGCTATGTTAACTAATTGTTTCGCCATTGGACTTCTGGTATCCATAGACAGAGAAACACGAGGAAACAACAAGCCGTCTCTATTGGGAAGTTAATTGATGAAGACTATCAGAGCTATATTTAACGAAATACGAGATGCCAAAGACCCTGAATTACTTATGGAATCCCTTTGCTATCGAGGTTTGAGTTCTAAGGAAATCGGGCCTCTTAGAGACAACGGATTTTCCTATTACGAAGGAAAAGTACGGCAGTGCTTTGCTAAAAATCAAGATTTTTTCGTCCTTCATACAGACCGTCTCAGTGCCTTTGACTCCTTGATCGGCTTTGTTCCATTTAAAGGGTTGATCCTCAATTCTTTGTCAGATTATTGGTTTCGAAAAGCAAAAGACATCGTCCCAAGTCATTTCATTGATGCCCCCAGTGAGCGAATGCTAAAAGTAAAACGCACCACACCTGTGAAAGCAGAGGTCATTGTCCGCGGATATTTAGCAGGAAGTATGATGAAGGCCTATGATGAAGGAAAACGAGATTTTTGTGGCAATTTTTTGCCAGAAAAACTTCTCCCTTATCAATCGCTCCCTTCCCCCATCATCACGCCTACAACCAAAGCTGCTGCATTTGAACATGATGTAGAAACTACAGCAGATGAGCTAGTACGCAGTGAAATTGTTACGGAAAAAGAATGGATCACCATCACAGATATGGCCTATAAACTCTTCTTATTCGGACAAAAAGAGTATGCAAGCAAGGGCTGGATTTTGGTGGACACTAAATATGAATTTGGTCGCACTCCTGATGGAAAACTCATAGTTATCGATGAAATCCACACTCCCGACTCGTCCCGAATCTGGATCAAGGATACCTATCATGAGCGATTCAAGACGGGCCAGAACCCAGAAATGCTTGATAAACAACACGTTAGACGATGGCTTCAGGAACATGGATTTGAAGGTAAAGGAAGCGTCCCAAAGGTCCCAACAAAAATCCTCTTAGACCTTGGACAAATCTATTTAGATGTAGCAGAGCGTCTCATAGGAACACCTTTGCTTGTTCCAGAAATGCCAACAAAACCCGTTTTCCACTAATAGATTTGAGCTCTATCCCTTCTTTAAGAGATCGACTCTGATCACTATAAAATGGACTGTGTAGGTCAACCTGAGTGGTTTCAAGGGCTGAAGCGGAATAGAGAGCGTAGCCATCGTCTTTAAGTAGGCTCCACCCGAACCCAAAAGCACCATTCCCGCTTGCGACTAGCTCATTTTGGCTAGAGCTGATTTTTAAAATGCAGGAAAGCTCGGGCGCACCTAATTTTTCCGCTAAAAATATAAAAAAAAGTCATAAAGTAGAAAACCAGCCAGGCAAAAAAGCGCGATTTGATTTTTGGCGAGTTCGGCAAAAAATCTTAGAACAACACTAAATCATCAACCTGCTGATATAGTAGGAAATCGCAATTGAGTGCTTTTTTGAAATTGTATTTTTAGGCAAAAAAGACTGAAAAATTTACTCCAAATAGAAAGTTAGAGAAAGGCTTAAGCTATGAACATCATCCAAATGATCGTGCTCATTCTTCTGAGTGGATGCAAAGTCACCCAGAGTCCATCAACGAAGTGAGAACAGCATCACCCATAGACGCATCCAAATTTGACACATTTAGGCAGTCTTTTCAGAAAGCTGATTTTTCAGCGTGTTCACGGAAGCATGGAGAATTTGTATCAGATCAACTCTGTGTTTTGGATTCAAATAGGGAAATAGAAATTTTAGCAGTTCTAGCTAGATTTGCTGAAAAGTTGCAAGAAAATGTCACATGTAATGAAGAGGTTGTCGATTCTTGCGAGATGACCTTGGGGAACGCTGCTGAAATGTTTCAAACGGATCCACGTGCGAGTATCGTCTATAATCAAGTCGAATCAGAACTTGGTCAGAGTTCCGCTAGATCACTGAATTTGATTACTAGTAGGGAAGTTTAAAATCAAAAAATTATCTGCGAAAGTTCATTCTTCGGAGAAATTCAGTTAAAAGAAATTCTTTGCAAACTTACTCTAGGAAAGCAAGATGCCATGCAAAATTGCGGAAGCATTTGCTCCCAAGACAGTGCGGGTAAGCCCATAAATTGCCTTTGTGCGCTAAAATTTAAACCCAAATTGCGCCTCTTTGTAGAAATGAATGAAGCAGAATGTAATGCTACCGAGCCTCTCCCAGGAGGATTCACATTTACATGGCATTCAAGGAACAATTCTATTCCCAGAGCCAATAGGCTCTCGTTGCAATGTTAACAATGAATCGCGTTGCTGGGGCTGCTATATCGAATCGTATAGATTTTTTTTAGACTTCGAAACGATCAAGAATGAGAACCACTTAGATAGGCGTGCAAATTGGTAGCGTCTTAATTTTTTTGAAATTAAAGCCTGATTTTAACGCGAAAAAGGCCTGAATTTAAGCTGACCCCAAACCTCAAAGCCATTCACAAAGCCATTTTGAAGGGCATTTTAATGACCATTTTGAAAGCGAGATGGGGCTACGACAGTGACTCGCAGGTTAAAAGAAATCGCAAAGAAGTACTGCTATCATTCGGGACGGTCTCCTTTTGGAAACGTCTCGTCCACGATTCCTCGCAGCATTCTTGAATTCATCGGTTGCGATCGATTCAATTTTGTCATCAATGGAATCAACTATTTGCGCTTAGCACCAGGTTCCTTTTTGGAACTAAGAAGGTAAAAAGTGACAACTTTAGTCCATCTAAAGTAGACATGATGGGCAAGCCAGAATGAGCGGCAGCAGCTGCATGAACTCAACTTGGATGTCCATTATAGAACATCAAAACATTCCTTTTCGGCGCCCTCCGAAAAGAGACTCCACTACCACTGATGAATCAAATCAAATTTATGGAATAGACCTGGAATTTCCGTAGTTTTGATAGCCTTTATTCCTTTTACAATTCTTTCGGCAGGCACTCCGCGAGCTAGAGCGTCATCTTCAACATAATAAAAGGAAATACCTTTTGCTATCATCGCCTCCATGTCATGAATGATATTGGGAGGATTGCTTTGTTTCCATGTGCCCAAGGTGAGCTTGGGGCACTCTTGGGCAGTGTCAATATAAGTGACTGCACTCCCTTGCAAGAGAATGGAAACATCAGAACCTGCATTTTTCATAGCATGAACAAGCCAAAGTATGGTGTCATCCTGTTCTTCATAAATCGCTCGAAATCCTTGGGATACGATATTTAGAATCTTCTTAGCCATTTCAGTCTCCTTAGCGCGTTGCAATAACGAGGGAATTATCGGAGCCTTCTAGGAACTGTACTAAATCTTTAGGTGAGCCCCTACGTATTCCTGTTATTGCGTCATTAGCTCCCCGCTCATCTACGCACAATCCACAGTTTACCCAATCTAGGCGCCCACCATGGGCAACTGCAAGTTGCTGAAGCTCTGCAATCCAAATCCTTGTTAAAGGGTGATTTTCACTTTCTAAATCAGTTCCTTTTACGGAATTTGCATGCTGCTTTTGATGAGCAAATGGCATAAATACTGCCCCTTCATAGGCAAACACATTTACATTGTGGCCCTTGCGGCAGGCTGCTTCGATGATTCGCAGTGCTGTAGTCGTTCGTTCATTTTCAAATGGTGGATCCATCAAAGCGAAAGTCAGAGTCTTCTTGCTCATTTTTCATCTCCTTTTTAGTGCCAAATCATTTTTTTGCCGTCGGCCATTGCTTCCATTACAAAATCTAAACTAGTGGGTACTATAAATCCTGGAATTTCATCTCCCTGAATTCCGCGCGCCTGCAGGGAAACTAGGTCTGCATGAAATTTGACACCAGATTTTGCTATTTCCGACAAAAGGGCAGCGAATTCGCGTCCTCTTAGGCCTAAAACAGCATTTTGGACAAAGACTATATCGACGTTACTTCCATCAACTGCGAGGTTTTTACACATCTCTAGTGTCGATCTTACACTGGCCGCTTCAAAAAGATCTTGGGACTCCACAATCATATAGCTCGTCAAGGTAATTCTCCGAAAAAGGATGACTTAACCATAAAGAGCCAGAAGAAATACAAATTGTCAATCGCGTATTTCAATTCCTTCTGTTGGGAACAAGCCTCATTTAGGGGAAATCAATTCTAAACACTGACATCAAATCTTTTGAGCGAGAGTGTCACATTCTGTTTCATAGCTTCAGAAAACAAGAAACTCTATCAGGTGTTGATAGACAGGTGTTGATAGACAGCTGCTTCAGCCAATATGCCGGGCGCCACTGGAGTGGCTGCATTTAGAGGCACCAAAATGCCAGAGTGACAAGAGTTATGCTTTTGGGGGACATATGTGACCGGACCATTCCCAAACAGAACCATCCTCAGTCAGAGTCATAGACCAATGGCACTAGGTTAAGCACGTAGGCGTTGTGGCCCAGGCGATTAAGCAACCTCTATTTGAATAGATTCTAGTTTTCTACGAGAAGTTACTTCACTCACCCTTGTAGCATTTCTTTTGCCGTGTAAAAGCTTCGCTGGTT
>CAIMVM010000282.1 GCA_903844895.1 uncultured Pseudomonadota bacterium | reverse complement strand
GACTTTTTTTCCTAAATACGAGATCTTAGTATTTGCCATCTGTTTGGCTCCTTTCAAAGTTTGAGTTCAATTACTCTTTGAAAGGATTTTTTCTCTTCTTGGGCCTGTATTCTAGACGGAAGCAAATGCCTAATTGCTTGGGCAACTGACTGGCCAGATATAAGATCTTCATTTCAAACATAGCAACTACTTACAACTTTAGACTAGGACTGTCGATTCAGTTGAACTATACCTTGAAAGTTTACCCTTGCTAAATCAGGAGACTTCCTTGAAACCTACTTTTATAAAACTCTATCTATTTCTAGCTGTTTTGATGTTTCAACTCGGGTTCACTGGCGACGGGATGCCCTTAAAGTATATTTCTAGCTGTGAAATTGACCTTAATGGCGATGGGCGCGCTGATAAGGCATTGTTAGTAGAAGGTATCCCTGGTAGAGAGCTTCTGGTGTTACTGGCGAAAAAAGATGGTTATGAAACCTTTGTAGTTTCCAGAGGAAAAGACAGGATGTTTCTTATATGTGAAGTAGGCTCCGAAGTAAAAGAGACCATGGCTGGCAGTGGTAAAGGGAAAATATATAAAACACCAGGATCCTATTTGAAATTAATGAAACCTGAATCCTCTTCAGTGGCCTTTTTTTGGAATAAAAGCGGATTTCAAGAAGTATGGACTTCAGACTAGTACTTAACATTAAAAGTCATAGGGCGAGCAAATGATTTCGTTTCTTGATGACTTGTTCTGTTGAACCTGACAAAGATGATTCTAGACTTCAAATGAAAAAGAAAGGCAGGTTGTCCAGCCGTGTAAGATTATAGAATAGCTATTCAACCAAGGCCGGTGAAGTACCCACCTGTGTTGTCTCGTTCACAATTCACCTGCATTAAAAAATGACGCCTAAACTAATATTTGCTATCACCAAATATCTAATTTCCACCTATAGGGGTTACGAAAAATTCTCCTTGCAATTTAGCCAAGTCGTCAAAAAATATTGCTGCTCTCTCCCGCAAGTTATCACTTTCAATTACAGCTGACGAAATGGAGTCTATTTTGAGCATTTCTTGATTAGACTTATGAACATCTTTTTCATTGGTATATATTTTAGAAAAGCTCTCAATTGTCATTTTGTCTGCATTAGCAAATGCTTCAGAGTATGATTTAAAATTACGATCATCATCTTGATCTTTAAGGGGTGTGTCCGCTCGGCCACAGCTGGCTGCTTGAATGCCTAAAATATTCCACTTGTCGTCTCTAATTTGCGTGACTCTGCTCCATCGGATCACGCTTGTCCATAGAGATTTAAACACGAGCCCATCAAGCAAATCATGCTGGCGCTTCAGCTCCCTGGTCTTCGTGCAAATTTGATTCCAATTTGACTTTTCATTAATAGAAATTAACGTCTCGCTGATATCTGCTAAACTCAACAGGCTAAGTTGAAACCTATCTTTAAAATTCCATAGGCTATCGAAACTGATGTGACGGACTACATCCGCTTGCAATTTTGATGCAGCTTCTTCATCGAAACCAAACTTATGTGAAATCTCATGGATTACCAATCCCATGGTTTGGGTAAATGCATTAACTTGGTCTAATTTAGAGCCAAGCCTGAAAGCACTAATACAAATTCCCGTTAGTGGGCTAGTGTACGCGCTTCCATCAACTTCTTTTCCGCTGCTATCTAAACAAGGGGCCTCTGTTAAAGCTTCTATCGTTAATGAATCTATAACTTGGTAAATCGTAACCGGGCCATCAAAGAAAACGGAGTAATTCGAACGACCTGGTACCTTGCTTTCGTTATGTTCTAAAGCCCAAAAATAGCTAATTATTGGCCCGCGCAGCGCAGGAAGCATCTGGACTATCCCGGCACTCCCTATGGGATTAGGCGGTAATGTGTCTCCCCCGCCGCCGCTAACTGATCCGCCAAAACTTAATGCTGAAGTAAAGCAAGTAGCAGCAACGAACAGCCTCAATTTGGAAAAAATAGAATTCATTTTGTCGTCTCCATTTCAATATTTAACACGATTGACTTAACTCAGATTCGAGCTTAGCCCAAGTAGTCATTATTTCTATTGAAATGTTCAGAATAAACGCATACTTTGTTCAGATTTACTGAATGTTGCTTGATTTTGGGAGTTCTTATGGATATTTATGACTGCAACGACTACAAGAAATTTGTCGATGCATCGCTCGCAACCATGAGTAAAAAAGGTGCGACTCGCCGTGACCTGGCATCTTTTATAGGGTGCCAGCCCTCACATGTCACCGCAGTTTTAGGGGGCGATGCGCATTTTAGTTCGGAACAAGCTGAAAAAACTGCTCAATATCTAAAACTCGATCGAGATCAAACTGCATATTTTCTGATACTTGTTCAATTCAATCGAGCAGGTACGGAAAGTCTTCGCTCCGTCTATTTCAGCATGCTTTCGTCGATGAGAGCTACAGCGACTCCCATTCGAAATAGACTCGGAATCAATGAAGATCTTTCTGATGAAGTAAAAGCGCAATACTACTCCAGCTGGATCTACTCTTGTGTGCATGTCATGCTTAGTATTCAGTGTTTTCAATCTAGTGCTGCTATTTCGGATCATCTGGGAATCCCACAGGCAACTGTAGACAATGTTCTGCGGTTTTTAGTGGGAGCAGGGCTTGCTATAAAGAAGGAACCTGGAATTTACATCCAGCAAAGATCAATTTTGCACCTAGATAATGCTTCCCCATTTCTCATCGGACATCATTCCAATTGGCGGCTTCGGGCAGTGCAAGAAATCTCACAAGCTAAAATCGGTCAGCTTCATTATTCTGGTGTGATTTCGTTGTCGAAAAAGGACTCACTTCGAATTAAGGAAATTTTATCAGAAGCCCTAAAAGAGGCTATTCAAGTTGTAAGAGTGTCTCCAGAAGAACAGATATCCTGCATAAATATTGATTTCTTTGATCTTTGAACATTCTCTCACATGCAAGCTAGTAGCGCTCCAAAACCTCAAAGTTAGGACTAACCCGTTAATAATCTAAAAAAGCGTATCATTTGAATCGCCAACCTATTAATTTTTAGCTGTGCGACGAGCGACGAGCGACAAGCAACTGGCGCCATCCTGTTCTTTTGCAGTGGTGGGAATAAAAATCTTTAGAGGATGAATCTCTGTATCTGCAAGACTTAGATGGATCTCCGTTGTAATTTGTAAGAATTGGCTAATACGTCTGAAGCCGAAAATATACATGGTGTGCTAAAATGAACCCTATCTAAATTGGTAAGAGATCGCACAACTGAGTTTTGGCTTCAGAGGATTCCATGATTATCTACAGTGAGTTAAAGTCTCAGTTTCATTTGGATGTGCAAACTAACGTCATCGATTCAAAACTGTTACAGGATTTTAGCCGAGTCCTGCACATGAAGCCTGCCAAAGGAGAAATTGCTTCTTGGCGCAATTCCTTGGCGCAGATGCATATTATGCTTGAAGGTTCTAAACTCCCTAAAGACTGCCGTGTTTCCATAGAATACATGCCGCCACTTACCTCAAAGCGAGTCGATTTTATATTGACTGGGAGGGATAAGGCTGGTCGAGATTCTTTGATCATCATCGAGCTTAAACAGTGGGATCAGCTAGAGGTGACCGACAAGCAGGATATTATCAAAACCTACATCGGAGGTGGAAATCGAGATCATGCTCACCCTTCCTATCAAGCCTGGACCTATGCTCAACTGCTACAGGATTTCTGCGTTCCTGTAACGACGCGGCCGATTCAGATCTCCCCTTGTGTATACATGCACAATCTACATTCCAATGGAGTCATACGAGACCCTAGGTACCAAAAAGTGCTCGAAGATGCGCCGGTCTTTTTGCGTCAGGAAGTAGAAGGGTTAAGAGACTTTGTCAATTCCAGGATTGAACAAGGCGATGATGCAGATCTTGTCAAACTCATCGACTCTGGAGAGATAAAGCCTAGCAAGAAGCTCGCAGATAGTATTGCTAAAATGCTGGAAGGCAATCAAGAGTTTGTGATGATTGATGAACAAAAAGTAGTCTATGAGACCATAAGATCACTGGCACTAAAGATATCAAAATCTAAGCAAGTCATCATAGTTAAAGGTGGCCCTGGAACAGGAAAGAGTGTCGTAGCCGTAAACCTAATGGTCAGTCTTTTGAACTCAGAGCTCAATGTCTGCTATGTATCCAAGAATTCTGCCCCTCGGGATGTATATAAAGACAAACTGGCATCGGGAATGAGGAAGTCAAGAATGAGTCAACTTTTTGTCAGTTCAGGGAGTTTTACTAAGTCGCTTAAAAACGCCTTTGATGTGCTCTTGGTAGACGAGGCCCACCGCCTTAATGAAAAATCTGGCATGATGAGAAATATTGGAGAAAATCAAGTAAAAGAGACTATTCATGCCGCTAAGTGCGCTGTGTTCTTTCTAGATGAAGACCAAAGAGTTGCCCTTTCAGATATAGGGTCAGCAGAAGAAATTGAACGCTGGGCTCAAAGGTATGACGCTGAGGTGACCGTTCTTGAACTTGCCTCGCAGTTTAGGTGTGGCGGCTCTGATGGCTATCTATCGTGGCTTGATAGGGCTCTTCAGATTCGGGAAACTGCAAATTTTGATCTAAGGGGTATTCCCTATGACTTTAAGGTTTTTGAGAGCCCAGAAGCGATGCACGCAGCTATTGTAGAAAAAAATAGAGAACAAAAAATCTCCCGCACGGTTGCTGGATATTGCTGGGATTGGAAAAGCAAAAAAGACACAAAAGCCACTGATATAAATATAGGCTCCTTTAGGAAGCAGTGGAATCTTGCTAATGAAGGAAACTCGTGGATTATCAGACCCAATTCTATCGATGAAGTAGGCTGTATACATACCTGCCAAGGATTAGAACTCGACTATGTAGGAGTTATTATAGGTAAGGACCTGGTGGTAAGAGAAGGCCTATGCCATACCTATGGAAGTGCTAGGTCTAGAAGCGATCGCACGATTTCAGGCTATAAGGCACTTTTAAAGAGTGACCCTGCACAGGCTCAAGAAAAAATCGATAGGATCATAAAGAACACATACAGAGTACTTATGACCAGAGGCATGAAAGGCTGCTACATCTTTTCTGAGGACCAAGAAACTCGTGACTACTTTAGATCAATGGCAGCCCCTGACTAGAAGCAGGGTCTGTTTCCTTTCTGATTTAATTGCACGTTGCAACAGCAGGAATACTACAATTCAGAAATGACCCTCTGAACAAAATCAGTCATCTGAAAAGTAGCACTGTCTCGCTCAACGGGGTCAAGTTGGTCAAATGACTTGAGAATCTTGATAGCGCTTTCTCGGCTCACATGCGGGCAGAGTTCTGTGACGTAATCTGCGAAATCATCTTCTAGATTGGCAGACTCCCAGGAATAAACATTAGAGAGTGCTGTCGCGATAGTTTCTTTATAATTTTCAGTTTCCATTTGTCGCAGCCTCGCCTTTAATTTGCCAAGTCAAATTAATTTTACCAGGTTGAAAGGTATTTGAAAGTAACAAGTGATCTCACCACTTAAAAACGGGCCTTTTGGGATAGCAGCCTGGTAGGCCTTCAAAGCCTTCCATTGCCGGGAAGGTTCAGCGTCAGGAAGCCAATTTGTCTACACTTACCTCGGGCAGTACTTCTTTAAGTTTCAAAATAGTTTTTAAAGTAGGGTTGTTATTCCCAGACTCAAGTCTTTGGTAGGGGAGGAGACCAATTCCCATCTGTTTGGCCATCTTCTCTAAGGTGAAGCCTCTCTTGAGGCGAGCTATTTTTACCTGTACAGAAAACTTAACCAAAGGAGTCATTCCTTCTAATTCATCAAGCCGGCTACTGGCATCCATAAACGCATGACCAATGAGCTTGCCGCGGGTCGTTTTAAGATCAAACTTACCGTTACCTGCGTCATGAGCCACTACTTCACCTTTTTGGGTCAGTATTTCAAGGTAATCCGTCTTGACATCATAGTGTATATATAGCTTACGATCTTCTAACATAAATAACCTCGCCTGATTTTGGTTTTGAAGTGCTCATTGCTGAGGAGATAAATCTGCCATCCGCATAAAGCTTCCCGCCCTCGAACTTCATCTGTAAGGCATCTGCGAACCTTGGCTTAACCTATCTCAGAATGAGCAAATGCAATCTCTTGGTCAGCTTTCTAAACAATAATATTTAGGAGCCCGCACATTCGGCCAATCTCGTCTTCTTTAGGCTTTACTACATATAAGTAGTATTACAAGGGTTTATGCTCGATTAATATCTCGAGGCAAGAGACTAAGGCATGTTGTAAATGCCTAAAACTATTTAGCTTGAGCCGGAATCACCCAATATGCCTTATTTTTTTCAGAAGTTTATTGAATATTTTTCTGAAAATAGTGTAAAGTTTCTCGAGTTCCTGCCGAAAAGGAGTTTGCAGCATTTATGGGTATCCATTTAGAAATGAACGAGAGGGCAGCGATGGGCGCAACGAATCTTCCAAGGTCAAGCAGCTCTCTCCTCGGGTTTGGGAGTGATCTAATTTCAAACTGTAAGGAGAAGATGGGTATAAAGTCAACGATGCTTGCAGCATTGCTTGGTGTAACGGAAAGAACTTTAAGCACATGGTCAGAAGTGTCACTAGCTGAAACCCAAGCTAACGGTAAAATTTTACGACTTGTCACTTTAAATAAAGTAGTTGAAGATGCTGTCCGAAGCGAAATCAAAGGCAAAGTCATCCTTAATCTTCTCAATGAGCCCATTCCAAACGATCGAGACGAAAAGACTTTGTTGGATTATATTGTAGATGACCCAGGAAACCCATTGTTAGAAGTCGTGATCCCTATGGTTATTGAGTCTTTTAAAAAATAGCTGAAGCGAGTATTTGAAGTGACCAAAGACTGGCTTGATTTTGTTGATATTGGTGACTTTAAGATCTGGCTTGAGACTAAAGAAGCTGAAAGATTCTCATTTAAGGTCGGTACTTTTAATAGAGAACGATTTAAGTTTGATCAGCTTGGATACTTTTTCTCTGATTTTATACCAGATGCGCCCCTAGATAAGAACTTTCCACCTATATCTTCAGTGCTTGGGGAGCATACCTATCAATCCGTGATGCTCGATGCAAAACATCTATTTGATAGAAACAAAGTCGGATTTCTTCGGCAAGGTGACTTTCTAAGGCATGGTGGCGAATTTGGTTTTCCGAAGACAAAAGTCCAGCCAGATTTTTGGATTGTCGCGAGTCAAACCTGCACTATATCGAATGACTATTTCGCATCTATCATTCCGGTCTATCTTGAAACCTCTATCTTAAATGAAGAGACGTTAGAGAGCTTAGGGCTAAGGCCGCCTAACCCGCCATCAAGTTTTCGTTATAACAAGAAGCCTAGAATTTTGGCTCTTCCTCCTCAAGATGGACTGTTGGAAGTTGGCGATGAATATCTATTCGCTGATCTCGGACAAAGTTACAATATTGAATGCAGCGTCATTAAGAGCCTGACGCCTATGGTAAGCTTAACCTTTCCAGGCAATGCCTATTTTTGTAGTCGCATGGCCATGTACAATTTTAGAGATGTAAAAAATTGGGACGACTTAAGGAAGCCAAATTAGTTTTATGATTATTTCTATAGTTCCGAAGACGTCCCCCACAAGCTTATCTCTTGTGGGGTAATTCAAGGGGTAACTTAAAATTTCAAAAGTGAATAATCTCTACATATCAGTGAGTTAAATGAGGCTTTCAAGGGGGCCTCTCGCCGCCACTTTCCTATTCAGGAACAACACACAAAGCCTAAAGTATTCATAGAAATCATCCCTAAAATCTAAAGATTGGCCCTGACCAGTCTTAGCAAATCCGTTGAATACTGAGCACAGTGGGGTAACAATTGCGGTAACTTCGGAACCGGACCGACTTTAAGGAAAAAGTTACCCCCAAATGAACCTAATAGCAGGCCAATTTCCATCTGCTTGGCCATCTCATCTAAGGTGAAACCTCTTTTGACGCGGGCAATCTCTAACATCGGCAGAATGACAGGCTGTCTTATAAATTGCCTATATTATGACGAAATGCGGAAGGGTTAGCATTTTGAATTTGGGAAATCTGTTTGGCCGCCATTGCCTCCTGAGATACGTCTGAAGATTTTTTGTTGCAAAAGTCTCAAAAGGCGACGAAGAATCATCTTTAATTCACTGTTTTTATGGGGAAATTCCACCTGACTACCATCTCAATTTATGGTTCTAGAATATCCTTCATGCAAAAGGGGCTAAGGACTGAGTTGAAAAAAACAGACATGGCCTGTAAACTCTCAAGATTACTTAAAAATTCCTCCAGATCATTAATCGATTAGCTGAGATTTTAGGACAAAGCCTATGCCTGAAGACTTGAAGTTTGAAGAATTGATTAAAAAAATAGAAAAAGGCCAGACTGAACCTTATTTTACCGGAGTCGAATTTAAACAGTCTTGGCAAAAAAGGCATGGAGAAGACATATCCGCAATTGCCAATGCCCCCGGGATTGCTCGAGGTTGGATTGTAATAGGCCTTGATGATAAAGGCTTTCCAAGGCAGAACGCCGACGCCTCCTGGCTGAAGAAGACAGAAGAGATTGTATCAGGTCAAATTAGAGACAGTTTGACCCCGTCGTGGGCAGTCAGGTCAATCACCGGCCATTCTGTAAGAGGGGCAGAGTGCCTGTTTGTTGAGATTTCCAGCCCAGGTGAAGTCGTCAGATGGGAAGATCGCGCATTTAAGCTGGTAGGCACTACAAGCGCAGAATTGAGGCCTGACGAGATTCTAGAATTGTCTTATCGCCTGCCAGGAGCAGACTTTTCTAAGGGTAGGTATGAATCTAATTGCGATTCTGCTTTAGTGCTTCTATTTGCCAAAAAAGTAGTTGAACGAACCGACGATGATTTTCATTTAGATGTTGAAAAAATGTCATCCGATCAAATATTACAGAAACTAAATATTTATGGCACCAATACAGCTGGGATTTTGTTTGGAAATTTTAAGTGCAGAATTGTCCATTTCAATTCGCAAGGGGATATCCTAGATCAGTCAGTAAATCTTGGATTGTAATCGATTTTAAGAGACAGTTTTCTCGAGGAAATTCAGTCTTGGACAAGGAAAGAAGGCACCATAGTTCGAGGATTTTCGACTTCAGCACCAGAAGAATTGCCTTATCCCACTAAAGCATTAAGAGAGATTTTAGCTAATGCAGTAGCGCATGCATTGTATCAAAAGAATTTTGGCGACATCGTGGTTGAGCTTCACCCTAATCGAATCACCGTAAGGAATAATTGCAACTTAGAGGCAAAAGCATTTGTAAACAAATGGTTTTCAAGAATTAATAAGTCTACCAATGGACATTTAATGAACCTTTTGCGTATCCCGCGGATTACCGATGAACAAGGAACTGGAAAAATTCGAATATTTAGACTCATGCTCGAATCTGGAAAGAGAGAGCCAATTATCGATTTTGCAGATAACGGTGATTACGGCAGATGGTCAATGTCACTGTACAATGATGAAGCTGATCAAGCCTTGCTAAAACTTTTTGAAAGAATGAAAGAAAATTTCCCCCAGCCAGATCATTGCCGAATGGCCCAGGCTCTCCTTCTTTGGCGAAAAAAGAAATTTTCTGAAATTCAGTCTTTTCTAGATGAGCACTATAAATTAACCGTAAATGAAGTGCTTGCAAATAAGCATGCGCCTGTATTGCTTGTAGGAGACAGGCTGTTTACCAAACGATGGGCCTCGATAGCTTTGGAAGGTCAGATAACTAAGCAGTTGACTGAATCTGAAAAGGTGTCGATTTTTCAGGTTTTAAATACCATCTCCTTTTTGGACAACCAGGAAGGGTTTCTTTCAGCAGAAAGGGCCCGTCAACTAATAGGACTTTCAAATACAAAAGCTGAGGCTACCCAGCTAGCAAGGTTATTTTCAGAGTGGAAAGCTGTAGGACTTGTAAAAAGCGTAAAGAAGGGTCAATGGAAATTTCTAAATAAACTTGAGGCTAAAGAAAGTTGAAGTGAAAGAATATTCCGAAGACGTCCATGACAAGCTTCCCTATTGTGGTGTAATTCAAGGGGTAACTTAAAATTTAAAAAATGAATTTCCTCTAAAAATCGGTAGCTTAGATAGTACTTTCAAGGGAGCCTCTCGCCACCACTCTCCTGTTCAGTAACATTCTACAAAGTCTAAAATATCCAAAGAAATCATCACTATAATTTAAAACCGAACCCAGTCCAGGTTGAGCAAATCT
>CAIMVM010000281.1 GCA_903844895.1 uncultured Pseudomonadota bacterium | reverse complement strand
TGCATTCGGACATATTATGACTCGCAATTCGTCTAAAAAATGATACATCGTCAAAGGCCAAAGTGATTCGCAGTCTTTCTCGCCTCCCCACTTTGCCTGACGGCTCGGGTGAGGGAGGGCTCAAAATGACTAAAGCGAATCAAATCAAGAAAAATGACGACTTTAAGTTTGTCATTGTATTCCGAATTGAAGGCCACAATAGTCACGCGATTATTTTGCGCTTTGCTAGTATTGCAGCTGCGCTTATTGCGATTGGCGCAAAGGTCGCTGCCCTGGTCATTGCGCGGGCGCCTTAGGCGCCTTGATGCTCGGCCGAGTAAGCTGAGGTTGAAACTCCCTCGGATTACTCGGCCGAGCCACAACTTCTTCAACGCTTAGCATAACGTTTTCAAGCACATATATCTTGGTCACAAATGGATTTCCAGCACCAAAAGTCTAAAATGCATTGAAATACCGAACGGATAAATCTCGAGATAAGATTGAGAGTGCTGAAACTATTGACATCTTTACTTGAAAGAAAATAAGCGCCTGAAAAAAGTCTTTAGATCTGCCGAGTACGCGGAGGAAATTTCACCCTCAACTTACCTATAGGCAAGAGGTCTGAGCCTCTTTGTGCACAACAGAACTAGGTCTATTTTGTGAGCTCATCAAAACGTATCAAGAATTTGACTAATTAAATTACGGCAGCAGAATTGTACATTTTCAAAATTTTTATTTTTAAGTCCTGTTTCTTCATCCATATAAAGATTGCGCCTAATTTCAACCATCATTGAACTCACTCGACTATCTTTAATGTAGTATTTTAAAGGAACCAAAGTTCCAGCATAGGGCATATTAATGTCAATTGAAAATCCTTGGTGTTCCCAATAGCTTTTTACAAAGTTAACAAGCTTTACAGGCGTATGGAAATCGTCAGTGCCTATACAAATCTCAGGCCGATTAAGCGATTGGTCTAAATCACAGGGAAGTGGATGTGAAGGGAAGCTGTGACAGTCAATTACAATAACTTTCGCAAACTGCTTCAGTGCATTCTCCAC
Organism: uncultured Pseudomonadota bacterium; assembly: GCA_903844895.1. GTDB lineage: Bacteria > Bdellovibrionota_B > Oligoflexia > Oligoflexales > CAIMVM01 > CAIMVM01. The sequence continues at coordinate 2,070 of CAIMVM010000281.1, read as the reverse complement.
CAAATTTTCGAGAGCCAGATGATGTGGATGATAGTATTTAGATATTAAATTTTCACGCATTTGAAGATCAAATCGCTCATTCCGTAGCGGCTTGCCATCGTGGGTTTTGATATAGACCACACCCATACCCTGAGCAGCCATTGGCTCATCATTGTCATCAGGAAACCGTTCCACATCTACTATAAGCCTAGAAACTGGAAAAACTAATGAAGAAACCCTTTGATCGTCAATTTGAAATAGCTCGTTGGTAAAGCGATCCGTCATCTTTAAAAGTTCATTTTGAATTAAACCATCATCTAAAATAAAAGCTTCAAAGTCCTCCTTTGGTATTGTAATAGATGAATGCGGTAGATGAAGGATACAGAATGGTGCATTTTTGTCGCTCATTTTATCAACCTAACTACATCAACGAATTTTTAGTGAGAATTACAAGCTTAGATTTAATATTAGTGGACATCTGACGTTTTGCAAGACTTATAGGAGTTGGGCCGAATTTTTTGAAGCGGATATCTTCTCAAATTTGTAAAATTACAAGTCCAATTGATTTTCAGAAGTTCAGCACTGTTATGGAGCTATGCTTCAGTATCTAGGTTATAAGACTCTCCAATTCAGAAAAGGCTTGCTTGTAAGTAGTTCAATACTTTGACTTTTCATCCTAGGGCAATCAAGCATGTGATACTACCTACCAGACAGCCTATTTCAAGACAGCGTAAAGTGCTCAGTTTCGTCTATTTCTATAGTCCTTTTAAACCCCTCGGCACAAAAAGCAGTCTAATTTAATATTAAACTATACATAAGCATCGCACTATATTGCAGTTTCGGTTAGTGCACCGACAAGCGTATCGCCAGCAGATTGCTCATCATTGTCATCAGAATCTAAGTAAATTTGCCATACTTTAGATTCTTCATTATATTCAACATAAATTCTGTGGTCGCCCTGAGGGCCTGATCCATCAATATCTACTTTAGCATCCACACCGACAGAAAAGACCACCAGAGGCTTTTGAGGAGTGGTTATGACGTTCATCGGAATATTTGAATTTACGTAATCAGAATCACCGGTATCACCAAAATCATTGATAACTTCCATTGAACCCAGCAAAAATTTTGTGCCATCTGCATAATAGACTACTGAACCACTAAACCTAGTAAGTCTAAAGCTCCAACCGTCGAGGTCAGACCCATAATTCACATTGCTCACTTTGACAATTTTTCCGCTATCTTTGTCTTCTGCCGCAGGTAAAGCTACCCAGTTGCCCGCTTCGCAGTTCTTAAAGGTAGAGCTCGCCCTAATATAAGCTAGAGCGCCATTGATTGCGCCAGTACAGGCTGGAAGATCGCTTTCGGCATTGAATGCTAAACTTGGGAATGACGCTTTGTTGGGGTCTGCGGCAGGAACATCTTTTGCAGCATTGTTAGCTTCAGCTTTCTTTCCTGATTCCTCCTTGCCACATGAAACAATGACAGCCAAGGCCAAAGCTACTTTTAGACATTTCATAAATTCTCCTTACTAATTGGTATTTGTCTTTGACACACTCCTTACTTCGTAATGACGAGATATTTCATGAGCTAAAACACTAAAAAAGCAGAACACTGCACAAGGAGGTCATTTGCGATACAAGTCCCTCCGCAAGATGTGATTGCGTACTATAAAATCAATGAGTTGTAATATATCTTTATCTGATGAAGTATTAATATCAGACATTCTTGTTCAGACTTCCAGATCGTAGATTAGGTAACAAAAAGCAAATAATTCTAAAAATTCCAGCACTGATAATAGGATTCTATTTTTCGACTAAGTTCTCTAATTTTCCAGTTGATCAGTTGAAGTACCTGTTAAGTCTTCTCTTGACAAGCAAGTTGAAGGCACTAATTGTACTACAGCACTAGAGCTAAGTTAGATAGAATGTTCAAAATATGTGATGACATCGATAGAGTTTTTTTGGGGGTTTGATGCATGACTTTGCTATAGAAAAGCTGGGCAACAAGAATATTTTAGACTAAGCAGCGCGCCTATTAAGAAAGTTTCCAGACTATATGCGCTATAGAAGATAGACCTTCCCTCAGTTG
>CAIMVM010000280.1 GCA_903844895.1 uncultured Pseudomonadota bacterium | reverse complement strand
CTCCCTGGCATAAAAACAAAGATGAGATAACTATTTCTTAGGGAATTAGGTTAGATAATTACGACGGCATAGGAAAGCGGAAATTCTACAACCTATTGAAATTTATAAAAAATAGGGTCGTCTGAAATCAGCCGCACCCAATGAAATTGTCTAAAACTAAATAAGATGAAAGACTATTGAATAGGAACCAGAATGGTCATCCTAGAGCTCTATGTTAGACTCAGTTTAAAAAGAAAATGTCCTCTTTCTGAATAAAGTGTTTGGCCGGCGCGATGAAGCAATGTGCGTTAGGAAACGTACCGTCCAACTCTCTAAAGAATCTTGCGTACCTTAAAAAGTCCTACAAGTTAATGCTTTAAATTGCAGGTTGATGTCGCCACATTTGTTGAATGTCAACACCTACCCTTGCGGAAACTCAGTCTACTTGGCCTATCTTGAGATAGCGGCCTTAACCAGGGAACGATCATTCTATGCCAAATATTCGTAGATTTTTATTAGTAATCCTGCTGAGAAAAAAGGTCGTGAAACAGACAGGAAAAGAGGCAGAAACAAACCGCAAAAAATTCACCAAAGTCCTAAATTCGACACTTAACTAGCTGATTCTATTTCGTTTTTTCAAAAAGACTAGAGGTGCTGTTCTCGCCCGCCGATGAGGGTCTTTATGGGTGGGGAGTTATGACTTCTAAATATAGTTTAAAAAAAATCGCTGAAAACCATGAAAAAGTAACTTCTTTTGTCACTTATCAAGAGTATTTAGAGAGTCTTTATAACGAAGTTAAATCAAAAGTTAAACCCTACTCCTGGATAGAATTCGCCAATGATTTAGGATTTTCTAGGACTAACGTATTGCGACTTTTTGTTAATAATGAACGTCTATTAACATCCAAGGCAGCTACTAAGATTTCATCTGCACTCGGATTTGTCGGGGCTGAGAAAAGATACTTTGAAAATCTTGTTAAGTTTCAAAATTCCAAAAACACACAAGAACGAGACCAATATTTTATCAAAATGCTTGAGGAGAAAAATAAGAAAACTTACAGCAGCCTGGATGATCGTCAATCCAAATACCTTTCAGAATGGTACTTTCCGGTACTTCGTGAAATATTCGCAAATGCGAACTTACTGCAAGAGCCAGAAGCCATCAGAGATGCGTTAAACTTCCCGCTTCGACTTGACACTATAAAGTTAGCTTTAGATCAGCTTCTTAAAATGGAGTATTTGGTACAAGACGAGTCGGGAAAAATAAGCATCAAAATTCCACTTGTGGAGACGCCTAAACATGTAGACTCACTCTCCGTCACGCGGTTTCATCAACAAATGATCGATTTAGGAAAAGAGTCTCTTACAAGGGTAAAAGAAGACGAAAGATCCATTCAGGCTCTAACCGTTAGACTGAACCCCCAAAACTTTGCAAAACTGGAACAGAAGTTGACTCACTTGATAGCTGAAACATTAGCCTTAGAAGAGACTACTGGCGGCGACATTTATCAACTCAATATTCAGCTCTTTCCATTCTTAAAACGGGGTGAAAATCAATGACAAAAAAATATGCGTTGGCGTTGGTTCTAGCAGGATGTGGAACCTATGTTGGAAACCCGAAGAAAACAGACGGAGGCTCGACAACTAAAGAATTCGCGCCGACTGAGATTGATTTTACAATACCTAATGGAGTAGCAAGTTACGATGAGACTTCGCCTGCTGCATTAAGCCTGTCCAGCTCAAATTTTAGTTCAGAATTTCGTTTGAATGCCAATGAGCAGATGAGACTCACTCAAGCTGGTGTAGAGTTTTTAAAGGCCATCAAAAAAACAAATAGGATCATCCGAAAATTTGCGACTGAAGAAAAGATAAGGTCTGAGGGTAAAACCTCAAAAACTCTCGATTCCAGAAAAATATCAGTGGAATACAGGGCCATTGCAAGCGATGGATATACAGCTTCCATGCAGGTTTGCCTTGATGGCCACAACCTTCTCTATATGAGATGGAATGATAAAGGGAAAAAAGAAATATTTCATAGTGGAGCACCGAAACTTCTGAATCGATCCTCTGAGAATATCATTTCTAAAATCACCGTAGATCCAGACTCACAAGGGGGCACGATTGGTGTCCAAAATTCTGGAGAGACCGACGATAATTTCGAATCTATTCGTTCCTTTAGGTCGTCTGTTACTATGTTTAAACAAGGAGATTACAGATACCTTTCGTATTCAAAGGCTGTCTCATCGGATGATAAGACTTTTTCGCCAACGCGCTATCTCCTTTCCAGATTTGATGAAAACTCTGTGGGATCCTTTGTGTTTTGGGAGAGGCAATGTCGTGGAAGCCATGTTGAACCCGTGGACGGGAGTGCCGGTTGGTGCAAAGGTGGCCGTCTGTCAGGAACCAGTGCCTTTGAAACAGATGGGGAGAGAAATAATGCAGCACAAGAAATGATTACTCAAGGTGCTTCCTGGGCTAGAGCCAGCAGTCTAAGTTCCATCGTATTTCCAGTCGATTGCGGAAATTGATTCCTCGCCATCGTGATGAAGGTGGCATCCTCTACATGAAACATGTAATAGGTATATAACGGAATCAAGTGTCCAAAATAGGGCTCCCCAGGTTTTTTTTAATCCCAGACTAAATCTTGGTTCCATCATAAAAAAGCTTAGAAGCTTCCTCCGACTCAATTCCAATTTCATGTTCTCCAGATGAGCCTGAGGCAAGGCATGCGTCTTTCAATTGAATGAGATTGGCTAGGACAGGCCTTTCTAACCAAGGGGATACTGCTAAAAGTCTCTGAGCCTTATCCAAGCAAGCTACGGCCTGAAGGTTTGGAAGGTCTTTGAGTTGCTCCTCTAAGTACCTTGTAGGCTCATTGGCAGCAGGAGTCGATAGAACTTGGCGCGTAGCATCTGAAACGTAGGAAAGCGCAGAAAGTCCTCCCCATAATGCCAAGCTGCCGATAGTTAGGAACGTGAAAATTCCCAAAGAGCCAAATAGAATCGCTCGTTTTCTAAAATTAGGATTGGATTTGGACTTTTTCAAAAGCTTTAAATAGTAGAATAATGACTTCATGCGCGTTTGCCTCTTAAGTTGTAAGGTTCATATTTTTCTATTGCCGCGTCGTGATTGTGCCCAGCATAGTCAACAATTGCAAGAATGGGGCGGCGATTGGGAATATCTATCTGAGGAACCACAATCACGTCACCGCCTTGCAGGAGGACCATTTGTGCTAAGTCGTCCAGAATGTCGTCATCTTCATGATCTAGATCAAAAGGGTGTATCGCCAGAGCCCCAGTTTTTCTATCCATTTTTCCAAAAACACTTACTTCTTCGGATATGGCAAGCTTTCTCACTCTGCCTTGTGCGACTGCTTTTGCGATCTGAAAAATATTGGTTCGAGTTCTATATCGATCCTCAGCCGCTCGGAATTCTCCTAACGACCGTTCAAGGAAATCGTATGTCTCGGCCCGTTGAATTTTTCGAATATTGGCGCAAATCGAGTCCATTTCGCCAATTGAGAAACTCGCGGAAATAGGTTTTTTTACAACTCTATCGTAGAAATGGCTTCCCTTCAGATGCTCCAAAATAGGCTGATTGCCAGCCAAATACAATTTGGGTTTCGATTCAGTGGCCATCTCAAACAGGCAGTTTCTCAACCAATGGATCGTTGCCAATTCACATACCTTGGCAAAATTACGTTCACTTTGAGTATTGATGCTGCCTAGAGAGCTTTTGCTATTTGATTTTTGCAGGCTAACTGAATCGGCTATGGTAAAAGAAAATTGGGTGCCCTTGGCAAGATAAACGGTGTCTTGATCAATGCCTATAAGAAGAAACTCTTCATCGGCTTGAAGCCATTGGAGCAATGGCTTTATATGAAAGCTGGTAGCAACCTGGCAGGTATGATTTACTCTTAACGGAACATTTAGAGAGCAGAAGAATTCTTTTTTAAGGAATACGCCAAGACTCCCTTCCATTTTAGTTAGGTCGTTAGTGTTTCTGTATAGTTCCTCCAAAGGTTCAAGAAAAGCCAACTGATCCTCAGTATTCATGACCACAGCGATGTGCTCATGCGCTCTATGAATAGAATCGCGAATTTGTTCCTTAAAGTCTTTGACATCTCCACGATTTTCAAAATAGGCGGTTACATGAAGTCCTCCAGAGGACTCAAGTAAAGGCTTTAGGTTAGATACCTTTGAAGCTAACATCACGTCTCCCTAGTTTTAATAGTTTTCTCTTGCCACATACAGTTGTATTTTACGGAAAATAGGCAGAAATACTTAATTGATAAAGAAGTTGGTAAATATCGCAAAAACAAATATAGCGTGGAGCATAAGCTTGGTAGTCGAATCGAGCCTTTTTTCTACGAGTTTTTCTACAACCTGTAGGGATTTGAAGCGCCTTTACTAGGAATTACTGTTTCGCCGCAAAGTAACTCCTAAGAAGGCTTGAGGTATTTGTTGTGCGGGTAGCAAGAGCATTATGGGGGTTGGCGCACCTAAAGTAAGACCTTTATGGGGAGCCCTCACCAGAAGGTCCTCTCAACTAACAGTCAACCACCTGTTGAGCTCACACTTGCGGCTAAATTCTCATCGACCCAAACTAAAAAGGCTCTTGATATCTGGGGTCTAAGACAGAACGAGGGGCTCTCGCAAGCCAGGGGCTCTGGTGGCTGGCAGAAGTGAATGGTAGAAGCGAATGGTAGAGGTTATTGGCGCAGGGACGGCTGCCCTCCTGCTGGCAATCACTTTGAATCCGTTGGGAGCAAAAAGCTCAAGAATTCATCATGGCTAGGTGCTTCCCAGGTCTCGAGCCTGCTGGCTAAGTCTTTATCCATATCTATTTAGTCGTGAATATTGTGTCTCTTTTTTCAGGTGTCGATTTCTCTTTAGATAGCCTCATCCCTCTGGTATTTTAGGATTCATCTAGTTTCCGGGGGAAGTTTTATTGTCTAGTAAATTGAGCACTTTGCTAAGTGAGCGCATTTTAATACTTGATGGCGCCATGGGCACCATGATTCAGCAATACCATCTTACTGAAGATGATTTTAGGGGCGATCGATTTAAAGAGCATGATCGTGATTTGCGGGGTAATAATGATCTTTTGGTGTTGACGCAACCTAAAGTCATTTTTGATATTCACACAAAGTATTTGTCTTCTGGTGTAGATATCATAGAAACAAATACTTTCAACAGTACCTCGATTGCACAAGCTGATTATGGATTGGAGCATTTGGCTTACGAACTAAACTTCGCAGCAGCCAAAGTGGCAAGAAAGAGCGTTGAAGAGTTTGTGGCAAGAAATCCAGATCGGACCTGCTTTGTTGCGGGAGCCATTGGGCCCACTAATAAGACGGCATCTATGTCTCCTGTTGTAAATGATCCCAGCTTTCGCGCGGTGACGTTTATGGAGCTCGTGGAATCCTACTCCGAGCAAATTCTTGGTCTGATTGATGGTGGTGTAGATATACTTTTACCTGAAACCTCCTTTGACACCCTGAATTTAAAAGCAGCGATCTTTGCCATTGAGTCTTGTTTTGAATCCAAAGGTGTCCGGCTTCCTCTAATGATTTCAGTTACTATTACGGACAACTCTGGGCGAACCTTGTCGGGACAAACTATAGAAGCTTTTTGGCATTCTATTGCTCATGCAAAGCCATTAAGTGTAGGCATTAATTGTGCCTTGGGGGCGAAGGAAATGCGCCCTTACATTGAAGAGCTTTCTCGCATAGCGGACTGTTATATAAGCTGCTACCCTAACGCTGGGCTTCCCAATCCATTAAGTGCAACGGGTTATGACGAAACTCCAGCCATGACGGCAGCCTTTTTGAAACAATTTGCAAAAGACGGCCTAATTAATATTGTGGGAGGTTGTTGCGGTACAACTCCCGACCATATTTCAGAAATCGCAAAAGCAGTTAAGAGTTATGTCCCAAGGCCCATCCCCAGAGTTAAGAAAGGCCTTAAGCTCTCAGGACTGGAATCACTTTTTGTAGATCATGAGTCGAGAAACTTTTTAATGGTCGGCGAACGAACCAATGTTACTGGCTCTCCTAAGTTTTCCGCACTTATTAAAAATGGTGACTTTAATGGCGCACTAGCTGTTGCTAAGCAGCAAGTTGAAAACGGTGCCAATATTATTGATATTAACTTTGACGAAGGCATGCTCGATAGTGTGGCATGCATGAGGAAGTTTTTGAATTTGTTAGCGTCAGAGCCAGATATCGTTAAGGTTCCCTTTATGATCGACAGCTCAAAATGGTCGGTTTTAGAGGCGGGGCTGCAATGTACTCAAGGAAAGTGCATCGTCAATTCCATCAGTCTAAAAGAAGGTGAAGCCGAGTTTATTAGGCAAGCAAAGCTCATTCAAAAATATGGGGCATCGGTTGTGGTTATGGCATTTGATGAGAATGGCCAGGCTGCAACTAAAGCCGAGAAAGTTAGAATTGCCGAGAGGTCCTTTTCTATTCTTACGGAAGTAGTGGGGATGGATCCTTGTGATATCATTTTAGACCCCAATGTTTTAACCGTTGCTACAGGGATGGAAGAGCATCAAAACTACGGACGGGACTTCATAGAGGCTGTTGAAGAAATCAAGCGAAATTGCCCTGGAATTTTCACGAGTGGTGGTATCAGCAATATTTCTTTTTCTTTTAGGGGCAATCATACGGTTCGAGAGGCCATGCATGCTTCGTTTCTCTATCATGGCATTAAAGCTGGCCTGGACATGGGAATTGTAAATGCTGGTATGTTAGAAGTTTATGAAGAGATAGAGCCAGACCTTTTAAAACACGTAGAAGACGTTCTTTTGAATCGAACCGCCACGGCAACGGACGATCTCATTGCTTTTGCTGAGAAATATAAAGGCGTAGCTAAGGACAAAGTACAGGCTGCCCATGAGTGGCGAGATGGATCTGTCGAGGAACGACTGTCTCATGCTTTGGTTGCCGGTATCACAGAGTATATTACTCAAGATACAGAAGAGGCTTTTGCAAAATACAAGCGACCTCTTCTTGTTATTGAAGGCCCTTTAATGGACGGCATGAAAGTGGTGGGAGAACTTTTTGGGGCCGGGAAAATGTTTCTTCCTCAAGTGGTCAAGAGTGCTCGCGTCATGAAACAAGCTGTTGCTTGGTTAGAACCACATCTTGAAAAAGAAAAACAAAATTCTTCCCAAAGCAGTCAGGGACAGTTTGTCATTGCTACTGTTAAAGGTGATGTACATGATATTGGAAAAAACATTGTCGCAGTAGTATTGGCTTGTAACAACTGGCAAGTTCATGACCTTGGCGTAATGGTGAGGCTAGAGACGATTATCCAGAAGGCAAAGGAAGTCGGTGCCCATATGATCGGTCTTTCAGGGCTGATTACGCCGTCCTTGGATGAAATGATTTTGGTCGCCAAAGAGATGGAACGTCTTGAGATGAAGATTCCTTTGTTGATAGGCGGCGCTACTACTAGTAAAGCTCATACAGCCATAAAAATAGCTCCTCACTACTCAGGGCCTGTGGTTCACGTAAGTGATGCTTCGCTTGCTGTAGGAGTTTGCAATTCTTTGCAGTCTGAAACCTTAAAAGAAGAATTCGTGGAATCACTTAAATTAGAGCAAGCGGAAACCAAGGAACGTTATTTTTCAACTTTAAATGAAGGTCGGTGGCTCACCTACGAAGAGGCTAAGTCATCCGGATTTAAACCAGAGTGGAAATCAAGTTTAGCGGTTAAGCCTATAAATTTGAATCGCCAGGTAAGAGAGGTCACAGTTTCGGATCTTATCCCCTACATCGACTGGAGTCCTTTTTTCTGGGCATGGGAAATGAAGGGCATTTTTCCAAGTATATTAAGTTCGCCTCGTTGGGGTGGCGAAGCCAAAAAGCTTTATCAAGATGCACTAGCGCATTTGGATCATATTTCTAAGAATCGGCTTTGGAAGCCGAAATCTGTGACGCAAATATGGGCCTGTAATTCGGTTGGTGACGATATTGAAATTTATAAAAAAGAAAGCAGTGAGTCATTAGAAAAATTTCATTTTTTAAGACAGCAAAAAGAAAAAACTGACGATAAGAATTATTATTCTCTCGCTGATTTTGTGGCTCCAAAATCCTCAGGATTTCAGGATTACATGGGCGCGTTTGCTTTAACTACAGGAAAAGAGGTCGAAGAACTCGCCAAGCAATATGAATTGAAAGGCGATGATTATAATTCCATAATTTTAAAAGTCTTGGGTGACCGCCTTGCTGAAGCCCACGCAGAATTTTTGCATATGACAGTTCGCGTTGAATTAGGCATCGAAGAAAGTGGCCAATGGAGACCAGATGATCTTATCGCGGAAAAATACCGCGGGATAAGGCCTGCGCCTGGATATCCGGCTTGTCCAGATCATACAGAAAAGAAAAAACTATGGAAGCTTATGGACGTGGAACAGGCTACCGGGATCACTTTGACGGAAAGCCTAGCTATGCATCCTGCTTCCAGTATTTCAGGCTTTTATTTCTTTCACCCTGAGGCGAAGTATTTTAGGGTAGGGCGTATTCAACGCGATCAGATCGAAGACTATGCCAGGAGAAAGAATATGCCCCTTGAGGAAGTAAAAAAATGGCTTTCTTCTCATTTAGCTTACGGTTGATGGGTCCTGAATTCTTTATTTGATGGGAAGGAAATCTCCATGTTTACAAAAGTGGACAAACTAGAAACTGAGCGCTATCTCGTTCGAAGTCTTTTGGCCTCCGACTATGACGCCCTTTATAGAGCGGCTTCAGATCCGGCTATTTGGGCCATGCATTCTGAAGTTTATCGCTATCAGAAAGAGGGATTTAGAATTTACTTCGATAAGATCATGTCACTCGAAGCACCACTGGTCATCATCGATAAAGCGAGCTCTCAGATCATAGGTTCCTCGTCGTTTTATGACTATAGTCCCAATGAGAATAGAGTATTGTTGGGGTATTCTTTTCTGGAAACGAAGTACTGGGGTGGGTCGACTAATTTAGAAATCAAGCGTTGTCTCGTCAATTTTGCGCTGAGATTTGTAAAGACGGTGGAGTTGGAAATTTCACCGAATAATTTGCGATCCCGCCGTGCTGCTGAAAAAATTGGAGCTGTATATGATCGACACTCCGAAAAGGTTGGCCTGAATGGCGCAAAGCTCGAGCGTTGTGTGTACAAAATTTCAGATCCCATTGCCTAGTTTTGCATATTGAGTTTCTTACCAAGAGACTTATTCCTTAGGCCTGCAAAAATGCAGTGGAAATGTATTCTTTAGATGTCAAAAAAAATTTGAAAACTAAGACTGCAGCAGTTCCCAACGAATTGGGGACACGCCATGCAGTTTCAAAAACTCGTTTGCTTTTGAAAAGGGCTTTGAACCAAAAAAACCGCGGTAACAAGACAGTGGTGAGGGATGGGGGCTCGCGATTACTAAATGTCTTGTGGTGTCCAGTAATTTCTGACGCCGCTGGGCATAGGCCCCCCACAAAATAAATACTAGCGGCTGCTCTCTGCGATTTAACGCCTTAAATACTGCATCGGTAAAGAGTTCCCAACCCAGCGATTCGTGGGATCCGGGGCAGCCAGGTTCCACAGTGAGTATGGAGTTTAGCAAAAAGACACCTTGCTTAGCCCAGGAAGAAAGATCTCCCTGGCTAGCAGGGTTAATATCGAGATCAGACTTTAGTTCTTTATAGATATTCTTGAGAGATGGTGGAATAGGAATATCTTGCTTCACAGAAAAGGAAAGGCCATGAGCTTGACCCGGACCGTGATAAGGATCTTGGCCTAGGATCACGACTTTTGCAGCAGAAAAATCAGTCCATTTAAAGGCTGAAAAAATGTCATCTAAAGGCGGATAATAAGCATTTTCCACACGGCTTAACTTGGAAATATGCTGGTCGAGTTTTTGAAAGTAGGGCTTTTTAAACTCTTCTCCGAGAACTTCTTTCCAAGAAGAAGAGACTTTTTGGAACTGATCTAAAAGTAGCCTTGAAGTCATAGGGGCAAACTGTCGACAACCTGTTTTTTGGGTGCCTTACATTCTTGAGTATGTTCAATGCGATTTAATCCTATATTAGGAGCAGCGCTGTCCAAGGCTTTTTGGAGCGTGATTTGACGAAGGTGGTCTTCAATGCCTGAAAAAATATCTGTCCATATATTTCTTGAAATGCATTCATTTTCGTAGACACAGCCCTCGTTTTCTAAACACTGAACGGGATAGAGGTTGTCTTCTACGGCTTTAAATATCTCCCAAAGGGAGATGGAAGAAGATGGTTTCGTCAAACATAGCCCCCCTGAGCGGCCTCGAGTGGTTTGAATCAAATCTGAAGATTTAAGCCGTGCTAGGATTTGATCCATAAAATCTAGGGGTATGCCATGACGTTTGGACACCTCAATACGAGTTTGAAGACCAGTTTCATCTTGTTTTGAGAGGGCCATCATTATTTTTAATGCGTAACGACTTTTTGCTGTGAAATTCATTTCAAACCTCTTCTAGGTGCCATTAGCCAATTTCTAGCATTCTTTGGAGGCTGCGCTCCGCCTTAATTCTGACATCTTCAGGGATACTTACTTGGAACTGATTAAGAAGGAGAGCGTCGCGTACCATTTTTAGTGTAATTTGGGCCATATGGGGACAGCGAGTGGAGCACAAACGTAGAAGTTCTTTTTCAGGGTTATCTGCCTGAATGTTATCGCCCATACTACATTCCGTTAGCAAAACATACTTTTCCGCTGGAACTGTCTGCACATATTTAATCATCGCAGCAGTAGATCCAGAAAAATCACAAGCCTCTACAACTTCGCTTCGACATTCTGGGTGGGCCAAAATCACCGCCTCAGGGAACTGCTTTCTGATGTCCGATACATCACTCACGTGAAATTGGTCGTGGACTTCACATTTTCCAGGCCAGCCGATAAGATGGGGCTTCAGTCCCATGGACTTTATCTGAGCTGCTTTTGAGAGGTCGTTCGAGGGAACGATCAGGTCTATTCCTAATTCACGGGCTACATTCTGAGCTAAATACTCGTCAGGTATAAAAATGACTTGATTCGTATTTAAGGATTTAACGACTTGAACCGCATTGCTTGAGGTGCAACAAATGTCGGTTTCTGCTTTGACGTCAGCATAGGTATTTACGTAGCTCACCACTGGAACTCCTGGGTAGAGCTGTTTCAATCTTCGTACGTCATCGCCAGTGATCGATTTGGCAAGAGAGCATCCTGCCTTTTGTGAGGGAATCAGCACTGTTTTTTCAGGGCTCAAAATTTTGGCTGTTTCAGCCATAAATTCTACTCCCGCAAATACGATCACCTGAGCTTTGGTGGTCGCTCCGGCCCTGGCAAGTTGAAGGCTGTCTCCCACAAAGTCTGGAACCGTATGATAAAGAGCGGGTTCCATATAGTTATGGCCAAGAATGATAGCTTTCTTTTCTTTTTTAAGTTCTTCTATCTCTACGACGAGTTCGGCTTGGGTTTCTATTTCGAACTCGGGTACGACACGAGATAACTTGCTTTTCATCCAAGTTTTAGTTTGATCAATATTTATAAAATTTGGTTTCTCAAGGACCATGGTTCAAGTTTCCAATGAAGATTAAATGGCTACGACTTCAACATTTGGATCATACTCATCACGTAAAATAGCTTTAATAGCCTCAAGTGTACCTTCCATGGAACTGGGACACCCTCCGCAAGCGCCCATGTAGCGTAATGTGACGATGTTTTCATGAATTTCTATCACTTCCACGTCACCTCCATCTGCTTGTAATCCGGGGCGAATGGTCATGTCTAAAATATCTTCGATTCTTTTACCTTCTTCTGACAAGAGCGCCCGACGTTCTGGCTCTCTATCTAAAATGTCAATGAAGTTGATGTCATGGGTGTCAATTTCTGAAAGGATAGCATCCTGAACACTTTTATCCAATTCAGCCCAATTGATTTCACCGTTTTGAGTTATCGTTACGACGTTTTCAAAAAGGTGGACTTGCTTGACACCAGGCAGACCTAATAGTGTAGAAGCCATCGGCACATGAGAGCATTCTGAGGCACTAGAATAGGAAACCTTTCCTTCAGCTTTAACTGTTGCACTTAATACATATTTACGTGCGTTAGGATTTGGGGTGCTCTGGATTCTAAACTGGAGCATATAGTCCTCCTTGGTTTAAGACGTGAGCACAAGCTCGCGTTACCTTTTTTCTAATGTCTAGGTTTTCTATACTAAATAGGATTTCTTCGGCAAAAGCCCGACAAATGATTTCTTCTGCTTGTGGTGCTGGGATTCCCCTAGCCATTAAATAAAAGATTTGATCGGGATTAAGCTGTCCGACTGTGGCCCCATGGGAGCATTTGACGTCGGAGTTTTCAATAATCAGTTCAGGTTTCGTATCAATCTCAGCTTCTGACGAGAGGAGGAGATTGTTATTTAGCTGCCGGGCGTCTACTCCAGAGGCGCCTTTTGCAACATAAATTCGTCCATTAAAGACTGCCTTGGATTTTCCACGTAAAATGCCTTTGAAATGTTGCTTGCTATAGGTGTTTTTGGAATCATGGAAGACTTCAATATGTTGATCAAGCTGCCGATTTTCGGTGGAAAGATAAAGGCCTTTGAGTTGAGCCCTAGCTCCTTCCTCTAGTAGACGAATTTGACTTGCTTCACGTCCTAAAAGTGCACCTAAGTTAAAATGCCATGTCTTATAGATCGCATCTCTATGGACCTCAACTTGATTGGAGCCATTGGAAGTGGACTTGTGCCCTTCATTTTGAATGCGGTAATGGTTGAGCTCTGAGCCTTCGGCAAGAGTTGCCATAAATAGTTTATTAACAAATCCCCCGCTGCCGCCCATATCAAGTGTATCCTCAAGAATCGTGATTTTGGCATGAGGTGAAAGAGCGACGGCTATTCTTGGCTGTATGAGGCTTTGGCTGTCAGAGCCCACATTGATATATTGGATGAAAAGGGGCTTAGTACAGGTGGAGAGCACTTGAATATGAACGGTTTTGCTACCTTGAGCCCAGTTGAGAAGTGAAAGTATCTGAGTCGACGGTCTTTCTAAAAAGTGGGACTCTGGCTCCAGCTCAGAAATTTGAATCGACTTCGTATCCACATTCTTAGAGGTCAAATATCCATTGATAAATGTGATGGTGTGATAGGCATTGTCGTTTTCAATTTGAAAGAGTTCTTTTTTCGAACTTATAAAAGGTGAATTTAAATATTTGGATAGATTTGTGTATTTGAAATCTTCATGTCCCCTGTCTGGCCAAGGCAGGAATTCTAATTCTTTTCGAATCAGGCGCACGAAATTTTTAGGGGGATGTGATTGATCCGCTTCCGCCCAAACCTTTTCAAAGCTTTCTACGATTTGACCCATAAAAACCTCAGTGAATTAAATGGTCATAGCCTAGAGTTTCTACCTCTTTGGCCAGTTCTTTGCCGCCAGACTTTATAATCCGTCCATCGTTAAAGATATGAACTTTATCAGGTACGATATAATCGAGAAGTCTTTGGTAATGGGTGATAAGTATAAAAGCATTTTCTTTTGATCTAAGACGATTGACTCCATCAGCAACTGCTTTTAGGGAATCTACGTCCAATCCAGAATCGATTTCATCTAAGAT
Source organism: uncultured Pseudomonadota bacterium (assembly GCA_903844895.1). Taxonomy (GTDB): domain Bacteria; phylum Bdellovibrionota_B; class Oligoflexia; order Oligoflexales; family CAIMVM01; genus CAIMVM01. The sequence goes on along the minus strand of CAIMVM010000280.1, from coordinate 22,849 downwards.
ACAAAGCCTCGGCGATAGGACTGCCATTTGTAAGACTTCGTTTCTCTTTTTTTCACCGCCAGAAAAATCCACATTGACTTGTCGAGCCAAGAAGTCAGGCTTCATGCCTAAAAATTCAATTTTCTTGAGCACAAAAGCTTCAAAACTTGTGGCGTCCATTTCCTGAATGCCTTGCTCGCGCATGGTGGCATTGAATGAAGCGCGTAAAAATTCGAGATTATTTACCCCAGGAACTTCGGTGGGGTACTGAAATGCTAAGAAAACACCATTTCTTGCTCTTTCATCAGGTGCGAGAAGTAGTATGTCTTTCATTTTAAAATGAATGTCTAAAAGAACTTGGCCTTCTGATACTTCATAGTCAGCATGGCCTGCAACTACCTTTGAGAATGTGCTCTTTCCAGAGCCATTGGGGCCCATAATCGCGTGTACTTCACCAGGATTAACGGTAAGATTGAGGCCTTTAATGACTTCTTTACCATCTATACCGGCATGTAGATTTTTTATCTCAAACATCTAAACTCCTATTTAACCAACACTGTTTTCTAATTTCAATTCGAGTAGCTTGACGGCTTCTACAGCAAACTCTGCTGGGAGGGTGTTAAAGACATCTCTGCAAAAACCGTTGAGCAAGAGACTAATGGCTTCTTCCTCGCCAATGCCCCGGGACTTGAAATAAAAAATTTGATCGCTACTTATTTTTGAGGTTGACGCCTCATGTTCGACGACAGCGGATTTGTTCTTTACTTCAATATAGGGAACTGTGCAGGCGATGCTTGTGTCGCCTACCAGCATGGAATCGCAGCAAGTATAATTTCGGGCATTCTCAGCCGAAGCTGCGATACGTACTTGACCGCGGTAGGTGCCTATGGATTCGTCGCACGTAATGCCTTTAGATACAATTTTACTCGTTGTATTTTTGCCAAGGTGAATCATTTTCGTGCCCGTGTCAGCCTGCATTTTGAAATTAGTGAGGGCTACGGAATAGAACTCTCCAATTGAGTGATCCCCTTGAAGAATCACGCTTGGATACTTCCAAGTGACCGAGGAGCCTGTCTCTACCTGAGTCCAAGAAATTTTGGAATTGTCCCCTTTGCACAGCCCGCGCTTGGTTACAAAGTTATAGACGCCACCTTTTCCTTCTTTGTCACCGGCATACCAGTTTTGAACGGTGGAATATTTTATTTCGGCATCTCTTAAGGCTACAAGTTCTACAACGGCAGCATGCAATTGATTTTCATCGCGCATCGGTGCCGTGCACCCTTCCAAATAGCTCACATAGCTACCTTCTTCCGCAATGATTAAAGTTCTCTCAAATTGGCCGGTCTCTCTGGCATTGATTCTAAAGTAGGTAGATAAGTCCATAGGGCAGCGCACACCTTTAGGAATATATACCAGTGAGCCATCACTAAAAACGGCTGAATTGAGAGCAGCATAAAAATTATCTTTATAGGGAACGACGCTACCTAAATATTTTTTCACAATGTCTGGGTACTCTTTGACGCCTTCAGAAAGAGAGCCAAAATAGATGCCAAATTTCGCCAAATCAGCTTTATGGGTCGTCATAATGGAAACTGAGTCAAATACGGCGTCTACTGCAACGCCGGACAGGCGTTTTTGTTCAGATAAAGGAATCCCCAGCCGTTCGAATGTTTCTAATATATCAGGGTCCACTTCTTCAAGACTGCTAAGCTGTGGTTTTTTCTTCGGGGCTGAATAGTATTTCAAATCTTGAAAATCTATTTTTGGATATTTTACATTGGCCCACTTAGGCTCTTCCAGGGTGATCCAATGGCGAAAGGCCTTGAGTCTAAAGTCTAAAATAAAGTCGGGCTCTTCTTTAATCGCCGAAATTTTTCGAATAATGGATTCCGAAAGTCCCTTGGGGAACTCTTCGGTTTCAATATCTGTATAGAAGCCGTATTTATATTCACGGTTAGTCAGAGGTGCTTCAGACATGCCGCGTTCTCCTATTTTCTTGCCAATTTAAAGGATTCTCGTATATAGACAGGCTTCCCTCATGAAGATAGTCTCTCTGGAAATATGTTTAGCAATTTAGTCAAGATTTTGCTAGATATATCTTTCCTAGCTCTATTGAGGAGTTAGGACCAAGGCAGCTCATACAAAGGCTTTCCATGAGTGATCAGACAACTAGCAATATACCTCCAAAGGGTCAAGAGCCTTTGATAGTGATTACCGAGACGGCTGCGAACCAAGCCGTAACCCTATGGAATGATTACAGTAGCTCGGATTCTTTGCGCTTGTACCTGGAAGGTAAGGGATGTGATGGCTTTTTTTACGGCGTAAGTTTTGATTCCAAAACCGAAGGTGATGTGGAGCTTGGGCCCATTGCAGGCAGCCGATTGCAACTAATTACAGACCAAGACACCCTTGAATTTGTAAAAGGCTCAAAAATAGACTGGGTTCAAGATGAACGTGGCACCGGATTTTTGGTGGAAAACCCCCGCCATTCTAAATATCGCGGGAAGTTCTTTAAGAGGGACGTTTGGAAACAAAAATTGATCCAGCGCAAAAACGAGTTAAACTGACGGTCCTTGTCGACGGAGTGTCTCGAACTTTTGAGGTTCGCCCAGGCCTTGGCCTAGAGGCTATTTCCTTGAGGCATAAACTCCCCTTAGAGTTTGATTGCCGTAAGGCCGACTGCGGTATTTGTTCCTTTATTTGTCACAAAGATGGTTTAAGCCCCAAATCCCCAAAAGAACAAGAGTATCTTTTAGCCCTGGCTGCTAAGCCCAGGGAGCGCCTGGGGTGCCAGGTCCGAGTCTTTGACGACTCAGAAATTGAACTTACCACGGATTGGTAGGCTTTCCAAACCGGGGCTTGCCTGACCGGCGTGTGCTAACAGCTTCAGAGAGCCAATGGGCATTCTCAAAGCCCTCACGGCGCGGTCGAGATGTTCTTTTATCTATTTCTAATTCATTTATGCCTGCATTTTTAGACTGTCAGCGAACTTTCGGCGCAGACCTAGATACATATTGCCGAGCTGTGGCTCTCTAAGTCGGAGATACAATAGGATGTGAGTTCTATTGAGTCAGACTCGTTGTAACTAAATTTTAACAAGTCGATGATTTTTAAGATGGATGGGGAAGGGGCAGCAGCATGAACTCTATATTAATGGTCGGGGTGACTGGATTCGAACCAGCGACCTCACGCCCCCCAGACGTACGCGCTACCAAGCTGCGCTACACCCCGACATCATACAAAATTCGTCATGGAGCGTTTTGATAGCATGGCACTTCCACCTAATCAAGCAAGAAATATCCTTATGCATGCGGTTAGCGCTACTTGGACTCTATTCCTAACTGCCCTAGTTGCGACTTCAGCAACCGCCATCACCTATGATGCGAGCCTAGAGGCTCCACCTGAGCTAGGGGAGCGCGTAGGCTATTGGGAAAGAATTTTTCAAGAGTATGACTCTAAAACCATAATTATTCATGACACTAAAGACCCTCAGCTTATTTTAGATATTCTGCCTTTTTCAAGAATGGCTGCTTTAAAAAACGACAAACTCTTGTTGACTTCCAATGGCCAAAAGAATATCGCTGAAAAATATCAGCGGCGCTATGAAGCGGCACTTCGCCAGTTTTCCAAACTAGGTTCAGAAGCTAGAAATCTCGGTCTTATGGAAGACCGTGTCTATCAGGTCTATAGTAAAAATAAAAAGGCCTATGCAAGACTCATGAGTGGTAGAGCCTCTATTCGGCAGCAGAGGGGTATGGCTGATATCTTCAAATCAGCAGCAGAAAAAGCTCAAGACTTTTTACCTTATCTAGAAATGGAGTTTAAAGCGGTGGGCGTGCCCATAGATCTCACCAGGATCGCTTTTGTGGAATCCATGTTCAATGAGACTGCTATTTCTAAAGTCGGAGCTTCTGGCATGTTTCAATTTATGCCAGGAACAGCACAGACCTATATGATCGTGAATCAGCTTATCGATGAACGCAATTCACCCATCAAAGCTGCAAGAGCTGCAGCCCAGCTCTTCAAATCCAATTTTCAAGACCTCGGGAATTGGCCTCTTGCGGTAACCGCCTATAATCATGGTCCAGCTGGTATTGCTCGTGCCGTAAAATCACTAAGGTCAGACTATCTTCCTTATCTTATCGAAAAATGGGATGCTCCTTCTTTTGGTTTTGCCTCGCAAAATTTCTATGCTGAATTTATCGCAGCCAGAAATTCCTATAATAAAGCCATTCGTGAAGGATCCGTGTCCCAGCGTCCTAGTAGGCTTAAGTTAGGGTCAGGAAAGTTGAAGCAGTCAGTCTCTCTTAAAGATCTATCCGAGATTGTCGAGCTAGACGTGAGTGAGATTCTAAAATTCAATCCTTGTATCAACAAAAAAGTGGCCAGCAGATATCCCCAGATGAAACTTCCTCGCGGCTTTGAGTTGCTAATGCCTTTGAGTGCCGGCCAGAGCAAGTCCCATGCATTTCTAGCAATCAACGCCTACCTGCCACAGAAAAAGATCGCATATGACCAGAGAACTAATGTTAGAAGGGGTGAGCAATGAGCCAAATTCTAAAGTGTTTCGCTAAAGCAAATTTTTTCTTACTGAGTGTGATTTTCGTTAGCATAACTGCACTTGCTGGTGATGCCGAGGTTGGAGAAATTGACTCTGTACTGGATCGACTAGAAAAAAAATTAGATGATCAAAGATCCGAAGTGCTTGAACCCTACAAGGTAATTAAAAAAAATGAAAAAAAAATGGGTCAGACATTTACTTCTGATAGTGTGCCCGCAAACCTAGACGAGCTAAAAAAAATAAGTGAGCTCTCTCAAGAAATCTCTAGACTTGACTCAGATTTAAAGACTCTAACGGAAAAGGTCAATGTTCAAGCCACAAGTCTGACGGAAGACTCTAAGATCATGCCAAGGGCCACTGTTTTCTATAAGGGCCTACAAGATCAGAACGTTCGGACCAAATACCTGCGGGTTCTTCTAAATGACATTCCCCTCTTTGAATATAAACTTTCTCAATCAAGCAGCGCCCTGCCGCAAAATTTCAAAGTGTACGAAGGTGCGCTTCCCCAAGGTAAACATACCCTCAAGGTCGAAGGAGTTTGGGGATGGAGTTCCAGCAAGCTTCTCGCAGATGAAGATATAAGTTGGAGTCTCGATAAGAAATATGAAATCCAATCAGAGGGCCAAGCCGTCTCCAAGGAATATAGCCTTGTAGCAGGATCTGCGTCAGGCAGCAAAAAGATCGATGTAAGTCTAAAAACTGGAGATGGCCGATGATGAGTCGAGGGTTTCTTTGGTTCTTAATAGCCGCTAGCACGCCTGCTGTCTCGGAGGCGCTTGACGTTCCGGAAAAAGAAATTTCGAAGATAACAAGCCAACTTAAGGACATCAGCCTATCTCTCAAATCAGAGAATGCGATTAAAAACATTCCAGGTCAGGGAACCGGTAAATCTCAAAGCTTTAAGTCTTTAGAGGATAGTATCTACTGGTTTTCAAAAGGCAATTGGCTAGCGACCATAAGAGAGCTAAAGCGCTATGAGCGAGGCACCAACACTCACATAGCCCAAAATCTTCTCCAATATCATTATCTCTATGGAAAATCAGAAGCCTCACTTGGCAACTACGCGGCGGCCATTGTGCACTTTAAGGCATTTCTTGCAGATTCTTCAAAGCTGTCTCAACTAGATCCCGAAAAAACAAACGATGTTCTCGCCAGTGTTATCGACTGTCTATTAAAAGAGAAGTCGCCGCGTAAAGGTCTCGAACTCAAACAAAATATTTCAGCCATTCTTGTGGCGGAACATGGGACGGAGTCTGCTTTTGAAGCCCACTTCTTGGCAGGACGTCTTGCTGTTATAGACCGTAGTCCGGATCTTGCCATGGACTGGCTCAATCAAGCGACAAAATCAAACTCTAAAGCCACCACAACTCGAGGACTATTCTACCAAGCCCTATTGGCCATTTCTCGTGATGATTCCGACGGTGCGTATGAAATTCTATTAAAAGCAGAATCTCTATCTCGATCAAGCGAAATATCTACGTATCATGATCAGGTTCTGCTTGCATTGGGTCGTGTAGAATTTTATAGAAAGCACTATAAGGAATCCCTTTCGTGGCTTGAAAAGGTGGATTCCAAGAGTACCGAGTATCATGCAGCACTGAGAGAATCCATTCATGCAGCTACTTCGGCTATGGAATATGGAAAAGCGCTTAAACTTTCTGATCTATTTCTCGCTGCATTTCCTCAGAGTCAATATTTGCACGAAGTAGATCTCTACAGATCTTTTCTTGTTCTTCAGACCGTTTCCAGTGAAAATGATGCAGAATTTTATAAAAATAGGATTCAAAAACTTGAGTCTATCGCATCAGAGTTGAAAGAGTCTGCCTTGGGGAGAGAAAGAATTACAGAAGCGCATCTTGCAACCATGATTTCGAAGGTCAAATCCGTTGGCAATCCGGGTTCAATTGCTGAAAATGGCCAAGATCTATTTTCGAAAATCAATCGGCTTGAAGATCGAGCTAATTTTGTAAGTTCAAGTGTTATCGAACAATATAATTGGCTTGCTTCTAAGCCATTTTCTACCATTTTTCCCGACGATACAATTCGCGGGCGTGAACTAGGGAATAAATGCGAAGAAATTGCTGATCTCGCAAACAGAATTTCAACTTTAAGTCTTTTTATATTCGAGAATGATCTATCTCTTGCGGATCGTGAAGCAGTTACTCGCAGTTCTACTCGTAGAGAATTTATATCAAGTGAGTCCTCAAAATTTCAAAGAAATTTTGAAAATATTGGCGGCTGGGTCCTCGGCCAAGCGCAACTCGACAAACTTCGGGATATCAGAGCTCTTTCTATACAGCAATTAGCAATTCAAAACTCCCACTCTAAAAATTCTAACCAGATAGAAGTACTCAGTCTGCAAAAAAAAATTGAGCGACGAGTCTCTGAGCTTTCTCTGGAAGTTCAAAAAAATACCACATCCTCTCTATCATCTCTGTCACCGTACCTGGCACACGAGAAATTTATTCTTCAGTATTCACTCGCCATGGCTTATGAACTTTCTAAGTTTAAAACCTATCTCACACCAACGGGCGACTATACCACAAGAGAGCTTAAAAAAAGTTTGCTCGGCCTTTGGACGAATTGGTTTCAAGTTTCTGAAGAGCTTTACCGCGATGTAATCACCAATCAGAATTCACTTCAGACCAAACTTAATCGGCAATTGAGTGATTTGGAGGAACATTCAAAAATGGCAGCTGAAACTGTCTCTCGAGCCGCTTGGCTTCGTGGTGATCTAGAATTGGCCATGGGGAAGTCAGGAAGTCTGCTTGTGAATCAGTTCTTAGGCGAAATCACATCGCGTCTTTCTGAAACTCACGAATGGATGGCTGAGTCCAAAATGAAAAAACTTGAGCAAATGCAAAAAGATCACAATAAAGCACGCGAAAAATCGGAACTCGAACGTCAAAAAATTGCAGAAGACTACCTTGACACAACTCAAAGTGGAGTGACCAAATGAAAAAGTCTCGTCTTCCATCACTTCTTGCATCACTTCTTGCATTACTTCCTGTATTACCTCATGTATTAGTTATTGTTCTCGCTTTTTTTCAGACCTCTATGTCTAGTGCTTCGCCGTCAAATTCTAGAGCTCTTAAAGATTATTGGGAGGCCTATCAGGCTTTTTCTAAGAAGCGAAGTGCCCAAAAGATGAGTGAGTATTCCGAATCATTACAAAGGTTTCAGGAAGAAGAAAGCAAGAAAAATCGCATTCAAGGGGAAAGCGAGCTTTCATTGCTGAAATCGGCAATTGAAAATTACAAAGAGCAACTGAAAATTCTCCCCAATGGCGATTTAAAGGCTGACAATCTTCTTAACTTAAGTGTCGCCCTAACTCGTCAAGCTAATATTCAAGAGTCCTTAGGTTTGGATTCGGTTTCCGTGCGAAGCGAATCCATAGCTCAATTAGAAGAACATGTAAAATCATTTCCTGAAAGTCGTGACCATGATAAAGCGCTATATTTTCTAGCCAGCGCATTAGAAATGTCTGGTCAAAATGGACCTTCCCTATCTATTTGGGAGGAGCTATCTAAAAGTAAAAATACAGATATATATTCTATACATGCTAATTTGATTATAGCGGACTCCTATTTTGAAAAAGACAATTACTCTCGGTCTCTTTCGTATCTTAAAGCAGGGATTACCAAGCAACAACAGCTTGGAACCAAGCGTTTTGATCCACTCTATTACGAGATTAGATACCGCATGGCATGGGCCTACTATCGTTTGGGAGCTCTTGAGGAATGTATTGCAAACTCTGTGGAAATCATTAAGGCAAGCAGCAGTGACCTGTCCCCAGAAACTCGGGATGGTATGAGGAAAGACGCTATTAGTCTTGTGGCAAGCACCCTATATGAAATCAAAGATCCAGCTAAAATCAGATTTCAATTAGTCAAGCCTGATGTAACGACAGCTTCCGCTGAAATACTAATTAAGTTAGTGGAAAAACTTCAAGGCGTGGACGATCACAATAGTGTAAATCTCATTGTGACTCAGTCACGCAAAGTTTTGGCTCTGTCTCCCTTCTATCCAGACATCTTAAAACTTTGGAGTGTTTCGTTGGGACAGTTGAACCAGATGGATCAAAAAATAGAAGTCTTAGAAGACCTTTCTTTGATTTTGCCTAAGTCGAGCCTTTGGCGCTCCAGAAATGCTCAGCAGCAGTCAGCTATTTCCCATATGGAGGTAGTCGCTAGGGAAGCTACTTTAACGGCAGCCACTTGGCACCTACAAAAAGGTATGGAGACTGGGAATAAAGACGATTTCTTGTCGGCAGAACAGCTGTTCTCTGTTTTAGAAGGCACATTTGTAACGGATCCTGAGCTCAATCGTTGGAAAATGAATCGTGCTCTTGCGCAACTTCAGATGGACAATTGGGAGGAGGCTTCTTCGAGTTTAGCAAAACTTAGAGGAAATCTCACCTTGAACGAGGAAGATTTGCAGATAGTTGCTTATCAACAAGTGGTCGTCGCAGAAAAGATTTGGCGGAAGTCCTATGCTAGAAGTTTAGATTCTGGAGTCAATCCTGCCCTCGATAAAGACACTTTTAGTAAGCTGGAAGCATTTGACAATGCAGCTGAAAGTTTTGTCGCCAAATATCCCTCAAAATCGGAATCTAACGACTTACTATTGTCGGTAGCTGGCGCTTGGCGTGACCACGGCAATACGAAAAATAGTACCGCTAAGTGGCGTAAAGTTCTTTTGTCGAACCCCCAAAACAGCCAGAGAGTAGCGGCATTACGTGGTCTTATTTTTGCTCCTATATCAGAAAATAATAATGAACAGGCTATTTCGACAATTACCAAATTTCTTAAGTTAGAAGATTGGAAGACCGTGGGCATGCCCATAAAGCGTGAATTCGAAAGAACACTTTCCTACGTAGTATCGAGGCGTTATGAAGATTTGTCAAAGGATGCAAGGTTTGATGAGTCTTCAGATTTGCTCTTATCTATTTCTAAAAATCATGATGCAGTTCCAGGCTCAGACAAGTTTTATCGGGACGGCGCCTACAGTCAAGCAATGGCCGGTCGTTGGTTGGCGGCTGAGCAGTCGGCCAAAGAATACTTGGCTCGGCCTTCTGGCAAGTACCAAGGCGATATGCTCTATCTGGAAGCCCGGGCCCAGGAGTACCAACTTAAGTTTTCTGAGTCTGCTGGTAGCTACATGAAGCTTGCTTCTTTGTATCCGAAACATTCTAAGGCTAGTTCCTCAGTCACGAAGGCTATAGGACTCGCGGAAGCTAATAACAATCTTCCATTGCAATCCGAGGCTTTAACTCTTGCTACAAGCCGCGAGAAACGACCTGAGCAAAAGTATAGACTTCTTTTAGCGAACGCTGACTTAATGCTGAAGCAGGGGGAATTTGAAAAGGCATGGAAGCTCGCAGCTAACGCTAAATCGGTTGCCAATATACCCATCGATAAATTTAATGCAGAGATTCTTGAAGCAAGGATTTTGTTGGACAATCAACAAATCAGTGCTGGATTGGATCGCCTTAGTGATATCAGGCGTCGAGCAGACATTGCTAAACCTAATCTTGGAAGAGAAGATTGGGGTGAGGTGATTTCTAAGGTGGAGTTAGCTAAGGCTCAAGAAGAGATGAAGAAATTTAAATCCGCTCGAATTGATAAGGAAGATAAGTCTTTAGTTAGATCGCTTGCCATCAAGTCAGAAATTTTTGAAAATGCAGCTGAAAATTTCAGTCAGGTTATTGGTACTGGGTCTAAAGAGTTTGCCCCTGAGGCACGATTTCGTCTCGCTGAAGCCTCTGGTGAGCTTGCAAGAGACATAAAGAAGGTACTTTATGACGAAGAAAAAAAGCTACCTTATCGCGACCAAGAGCGACTTAAGGGTCAAAGCGAACGCTTAGAGCGACTGAGTAAGAGTTTGCACTCAGATAACGCTTTAGCGGCAACCAGGGACCCGGTTTCCCTTGGCCAAAGCAGTTGGCTCAGAAAATCTTGGCTGGTAGTTAATGGCGGTAAAAGTTCTAACTTGGGACCTAGTATCCCCGCTGCTGCGCGAGTCGAACTTCCCAACGAATGGAGTCTCTAATGAAAGCATTATTCTGGCTAAGTATGGTTATAGCATGCTCTGGGCCAAAGAAAGACAACTTAGGACTTGATGATGGTATTTCTAAGGATCCGAATCGATTAGCCAAGTCGATGATTCTTGATCCCGTGGCTGATTGGAAGTTGATGTTCACACCTTCGCCCGATCGAGCCCATAGGGACAAAATTAAAAGCAGGTTAGAGAAGTGGGGCAAAGTTAGTTCGCCAGCTGAGGCCATGCAAAAGGCTAGGCTTGAATCCGCGATCGGGAGCTACAGCGCCTCTGAGGACACTTTAAAACATGCAGTCAGGTCATACCCCAATCATTTAGATTTAAAGCTGGAACTTGCGCTTGTGTATAGCCGGAAAGGAAATGCCGAGTCCTCTTTGGCTCTTCTCACCGAAATTCGCGTGTTGCTTGATGAGATTACGTATCCTGATAAAGTTTTTCTCTTTAAGTATCGCTATTGTCTGGGACTGGCTTACCTTGATAAGAGAGATGTGGCTAAAGGCCAGGATATTATGAGCCAGCTTGTCGGAATTGACTCCACGTTTGCCCCAGCATATGTAGCGTTAGCTCTTTCTTACTTGAATTCTGGAAAGATTTCTACAGCGGATTTCGTTGCTAAGCGTGGGCTTGAGCGATCGGGAGAAAATTTGGCGCTACTTAACTTAATAGGCACTATTGCTAGAAGAAATGGCAGGCTTGATGAAGCATTGGAATGGTATGCGAAGGCTATCAATATAAACTCTAAGTTTATTCCATCTCTCGTGAATCGCGCTGCTATAGGCCTAGAGAAAGGTGATGCCGAATCTGCAGAAAAGGATCTGCAGGTGGCTCTTCAGCTGGACTCGGAGCATGTTGATGCATTGAATTTGCAGGGGGTCCTATTGATTCAGAAGAAGAATTATGAACGCGCAAGAAGTGTTCTTGCACGAGTCATTGAAATCGATCCCAACAATGTAGATGCAAGATTTAATTTGGCGCTAACCTTGGAGGCATTGGCAGGCGGAAGTACAGAACTCAAGCGGCTCTATCAGGAAATCCTTCAGCTGGCGCCACCGTCTAGCTCCGTTTACGGTAAGGCAGATCAACGCCTCGCCGAGATGCGTCCCTTTTAATCGAGTATAGTTTGTAGTTTCGGTGTGTTATGCACGCTCCACTCAACTTTGCAAGGATTGTACCGATAGATATTTAAGTTCTAAGCCCTAGGGAGTGCATGATGTCTGATCCAAAAACTGTATATGACAGAACGAGCTTCATTTTGGTTGTGGAAGACGATGAGACTTTACTCAAGTTTTTTAAGATTCATTTGAATAAATTTTTCTCCAAGGTCATTGTTGTTAGAAATGCGAAAGAAGCCTTAGAGACCATTAAGGAGAAAAGTATAGATTTGGTTGTTTCGGACTTCAAAATGCCAAAGATGGATGGCATTCAACTTTTGAGAAAAGTGAAGAAAATCGACCCCAAGATTCCCTTTATTTTGGTGAGTGGATATTTAATGGATATGGAACAGGAAAAAGTGTGCCGTGAAGAAGCTGATGGCTACTTGCGAAAGCCATTTCATGTCGATACCTTTAACGAGACTATTGTGGCTGGAATGTCAAGAAGGCTCAAGTTGAATGAGCTGTCAGAAATGGTACCGGATAAGAAGAAAGTGACGGATCTTCTCTCCGGGAAGCTCAAAGTCGATAATATTAAGAGTTTAAAAGATCCGCAAAAAGCCAAAGACATTCTGACCGAACTTTCAGCCAAGATCAATTTAGCTTCCTAAGAATGTTTTCTAGATTTAGGTTGATTCCTTGGCTAACGTAGGGAAATTTAACCTTAGGCGCTGCGTTTTGTCGGTAGCAAACCCATTACATGGAAAATCAGCGCTGCTAATGAGCACGAGAGCATGAATCCAATAAATAGGCCTAGAAAGTCACGCCCGGGCTCTGGCGGCTTTAAGGAGCGTGCAAGCATGAGAAAACTCATGGTAAAAGTCCCCAATCCTATGCCAATGCTTTGTAAAGATTTCACTCTAGGAGTCGCCTTTGAGTATGGCAAAGTGAGTCCAAATAAAATATGAATCATCCCAAATAAGTTCGTGTGGCCATGGGCAGAGGTGGCTACTGTAAACCACCAGGCGCTCTTTGCTGCAGATCCCTCAACAAAAGATTGAACTTGCTCAGTTGCTAAAAAGAAACCGCCAGACGCAGCCAAAACTAATACTGTAAATCCGATAATCATGTTCCAGCGAGCAATCTTTGACACGTGGCGTTTACCTCTTTAATGGGGGAGAGTTTAGAATCCTAAACCTAAGGCGTTAAACCCTGCTCTATAAGACTCAGTCTTCCATGGGGTAATGAGTTCGATGGCGGTTTTAGGTTCCACCCATTTAAAATTTACAAATTCGTCATCGGTGGCTAAACTGAGGTCAGGCGCGTCAGAATCGATTAACTCGACCAAGAACCAAGTCATAGCCTGTCCGCGGTATTTTTTTGCGAGAGGGGCATTTAAACTTTCCGGAAAGTCATAGTGAATCGGGTTGCTGGATTTCTTTAGAATTTTTAAGCGTTGAATGCCAAGCTCTTCCATCATTTCCCGTTTAAGTGCGGCCTCATAATCCTCATTGTCTTCAACGCCTCCTTGGGGAAGTTGCCAGGAATTTGCAGCATCTGAGCGCTCAGCAACTAATACATGGCCATTTTTATCAACGAATACGCCCACTACACCAACACGGTAAGGTTTTCCTAGCATGGTCTCCCTCTTTTCTTCCTATAATTCTACCTATACTGCCCGGAGGAGGCTACATGAATTCGATTCTTTTTTATGTTCTAAGGTTTTCAGTGCCCTGCATTCTATCTCTAGTCCTATCAAGAGCAGCCTTTGCAGGGGTAGATATCGGTCTCGACGGCTCTGCCTCTAACTACGACATGGGCCTTCAAAACAATAAGCGATCGATGATCAGTGGTTCCGTTGATGTCGGGCTTGGTAGCTATTTTCGACTTGGGTTTACTCACCGAGTAGACACCATGACGGCTTCTGGCTATAAGCAAGATTCTGCAACTAAACTTTACTACTATGAAGAGAGTCGTACCGATGTCGCTTCAAACTCGCTAAATCTTTCTCTTATTCTCTATTATGGGGATCTTTTCATTCCCTATATCCAAGCGGGTGCTGTCGTCAAAGATTACTATATGATTGAAAAAAGTGGTGGCGTCACCTATGTGATCAATCCAGAACAGTCTGGTCCTGAGCCAAGCGCAGGCGCTGGACTTCATATTGTCTTGTCGAAGGCATTTAACTTGAAGCTATCCTATACGGTATCGCCAGGGGTTAAAATCGAAAGTCCCGCAGAGCCGCAAAAGATTACCTCCGTACTCGATTCTACGACTGCGGTGGGGATCGTCTATAAGATATAAGTTTCCATATAACATGCTGTAATTAATATGCATTGTGATGTTTTTGGCGGCTCCCGTCGGCTGTTTTGTTAACTTCTAGAATAATCTTCCGATCTTAGAAGCAGGACAAGAAATGTATCTTTGTCTGTGGAGATCTGCGGATGTCAATTGGCTACGCCATCATTGTCGTACTTTTAGTGGTTGTCTTTGGAGTTTACTCCCAAGTCACGAAGTCAAAGAATCGACCCGTGGTAAAATCAACGCATTCAGGCAAAAGTCCTAAGCGCGTTAGCGATCAGAGACATCTGACTCGTCATGAGACAAAGATTTTGGACCAGGCGAAGTCACTTATTGGGCAAAACCGCATTTTGCAGGCATCGAGACTTTTAGAGTCGATTGGTTTAGAGCGCGACGCCATTGCTGTGCTGGAATCGAACAAACATATTCACGAGGCGGCGCAAATTCTCATGCGGATGCGTCGGCCCAATCGGGCCGGTATTATCTATGCTAGAAATGGATATTGGACCAATGCCGCTGAGTGCTTTATTTCTGCCGGAATGTTTTATGAGGCCGGGAAAGCATCTATGGCGTCTGGCGACCATGGAAATGCGGCTTTACTTTTTGAGAAAGCAAGCAAGTTTGAAGAAGCGGCGAAGATCTTTTCCAAGTGTAAGCTCTATATAGAGGCGGGACGAGCTTACCTAAAAAGCGGAAATATCCAGGCAGCGGTCACGTCATTTGTTAGAAAACTAACTGAAGATCTTTCCTTTGACAGGAGCCAATTTACCTCATCCGACAAAGATGCCATGGTGAAGTGGCTCTCTGCGGGGAACTTTAATGATGACATCGTTAGTATTGTTCAGTCTTATGGCCAACTTCATAAGCCGATTATAGAGTTTTATAAAGCAGGCAACTATAAAAAATCAGTTCCTCTTATTTCAAAGACTAAGATGGAAGATATAAATCGGATCATGCTCGCTATTAACTATGAAGATATCTCTTATGTTGATCTTGCTTTAGCCTTTGCTGAAGCTGGAATGCATGATCGATCTGGGATGATTTTTGAAGCTGGTGGCAAATTTGATAAGGCAGGCATTGCGTTTGAGCAATTTGGAGATCTGGAAAGAGCTTATTATTGCTTCGAACGTGCTGGTGATATTGAAAATTCATCTCGTTTAAAGTCGAAAAAATCTAGCGCTAGGTCTCAAAGATCCTCTGCTCCGAGTCGTTTCGTTTTAGGAGAAGACTCCCAACTTTCTGAGCTTCATAAAAATCTTGATTTGCAACCAGCAGATAGTCCTGTCGAGGACGGCAATAGAAGCTCTTTAGATTTCTCTTTCGATGTAAGTGCCATTGAAGAAATGTCTGCCGAACCGAAACATCAAGAAGTTCGACCTCAGCTCTCGACCTATACGGCGGAATCTCCCAGTGATCTTAGCGAATTTAAACTCTATATTGACGAGGATGATGCGCCCTCCCCACCTGAGCCATCAGTTGCTTCTCCGGGAAATGAAACCCGAGGCAGGAATCTTTCGGCGAATGCTTTTTTGTCGACTTCTTTAGAGAAGACGGAGCATTTTGATTCAGGGGCTAGTTTGAGCGCGAGGTTTTCGAAAGATGAATCTAGATATGTGGTGGCTACCCACAAGAATTTTTTCAATTGCTCCATTTTTGTGGATTTAAATAGAGATGAGTGCGAATTGATTTGGCATGCAGGTGAAGTTATCGAAATAGATGCGGATTTTGTGCTCTATGATGGCATCTCAGATTTGGAAGGTATGTATGTGGTTTTGGAGGGGACGCTTAGCTGTACTAAGAAGAACAGAAATGATTCTAAACCCTCGGGATCTATTTCAGCTTCGGATAGCTTTGGAGAATTGTCGGTTTTAGCAGAGTATCAGACACCTTTGCAGCTTACCGCTACTTCGCAATGTAAAGTCTGGTACTGCAGCTCTTCCAAGTTTGAACAAGCTCTATTTTCAAATGGAAATATTTCAACGAAAATTTATAAATATTATCTTACCAAACTTCTTACCCGTCTCACCCATCAGTCGAAGGCGAGTTAGATTATGAGATGCTTGATTCATAGTGAAGATATAGCCCGAAGTCAGCCCCATTTAGGGTGTTACCTTTGTTGCGAACTATTTATTCGCAAAATTAAACAAGAAAATGCTGAAGCTAAATTGAGCTCAAGTGTGCAATTTGATTTTGAATCCATGGCGAGAGTTCAGAAAAAGCGCTTAGAAAAAATCCAAGCTTTAGCCAAGAAGAAATGAAGAGAATGGGTCCTTGCTAAATGTGCCAGGTTTACAAGAGTCTGTTTGACAGGTTTTTTGCGATGTATCTATAAATTTTTGATCCAAGATAGATTGTTGCAAGAGCATCTATCTTGGATCTTGTCCGGCCTATGTTTGGGGCAATGTTTTAACACACCTCGATGATCACAGCAGAAGCTTCTCCGCCACCAATGCAAAGCGTTGCTAGTCCGTAACGCTTTTTGTGTCTTATTAAGGAATGGGTAAGGGTTGTGAGTACGCGAGCGCCGCTCGCTCCGATCGGATGTCCCAAGGCTACAGCGCCACCATGTACGTTAACTCTGCTCGGGTCAATTTCAAGTTTTTGAATGGCGGCCATCGTTACAACCGCAAATGCCTCATTGATTTCAAAAAGATCAATTTGCGCCACACTTAATCCTGCTTTAGCCAAAACTTTGCGAATGCAGTCGACTGGTGCCGTTGTAAACCAGCTAGGATCATGGGCGAATGATGCTTGGGCCACGATTTTCGCCAGTGGTTTTAGGTTGTGTTTTTTGAGTGCAGATTCTGAAGCTAACATGACTACGGAAGCTCCATCATTGATGCTGGAGGCATTACCAGCTGTGATGGTGCCGTTTTTGTCAAAAGCCGGTCTTAAACCTGGCAGCTTGGCAAGATCGGAGGCAAAGGGCTCTTCATCTTGAGCGACCATTTGCGTGGCTTTACCAGCCCGTACTTCGATCGGTACGATTTCGTTTTGAAAGTAACCTTTTTCAGCGGCAGATCGAGCTTTTTCATAGCTTTTAATGGCAAACTCATCCTGCTTTTCGCGGCTAAAATCATACTCCTTGGCACATAATTCGCCACAAACACCCATGGCAGAGTTCGAATAGGGGTCTACTAGCCCATCAATTTGCATGTGGTCTAGGGCTCCAAATCCGCCAAATTTAACTCCAGCTCTAATTCCAGGCAGAAGGTGGGGGGCTAGGGTCATGTTTTCCATGCCGCCTGCTAAAACGACTTCAGAGTCACCAAGGCGAATCGACTGATCCGCTAGCATTACGGATTTAAGTCCAGAGCCACAAACTCGGTTAATCGTAGTTGCACAAACCGAATGCGGCAGGCCGCCGTAGATAGCCGCTTGCCGAGCAGGGGCCTGTCCTATGCCTGCGGTCAACACATTGCCTAAAATAATCTCATCGACGTTCTTAGCGGCAAGGCCAGTCTTTGCCATGGCGTCTTTTATGACTGCCGCCGCCAATTGGGGAGCTGGGGTTGCTGCAAAAGCCCCTTGAAGCTTGCCTATGGCTGTTCTGCCGGCATAAACGATGTAGGATGCGCTAGTTTCCATCTTTTTCTCCATAAAATATCGATCTCGAACATTACCATAGCAGCTAGCCAAATGTTTCTATATATTATCGTCCCGTATGCAAGACGGGAGAACATCATGCGGCAGCGTTGTACTTTGATACTTTCAAATGGCGAAAGATTTCAAGGTGATCTTATTGGGGCTCCTTTAGAGTCAAGTGGTGAAATGGTTTTCACTACAGGCATGGTTGGATACTCTGAGGCCATGACAGACCCAAGTTATTTCGGTGAGATACTAGTCTTTGCTTACCCACTCATTGGAAACTATGGTGTTCCGCCCCTGCCAAAGGAGATGACTTACCCACTTCCTTCAGGGTGGGAATCCAACAAGGTGCATGCCTCGGCGGTGATTGTTTCCATAGATTCCAGGGAAGCTTTTCATTGGAATAGTTTTGAGCCCCTGAGCAAGTGGCTGGAAGCTCAAGGAGTGCCAGGAATTGTAGGCATTGATACGAGACATCTCGTTCACACCATTAGAAAATCACGAAATTTGCTGGGTCGCATTTCCCCAGAAAGGCCTGAAGGCTATCGAAATCTTGGGAGTATCAACCCCCTTACAGTTGGTCAATACTTTGATCCCTCACTTCAAAATGTCCTACCCGAAGTGAGTAGGAAAGATATTATCAAACTCGGAAAAGGAAAGATCCGCATCGGCCTTGTGGATTGTGGCGTCAAGTGGAACATCATTAGCCAACTCTTAAAGTATGATTGCGAAGTTCAGGTTCTGCCTTGGGATACTGATTTTTCAAAAATAGATTGTCATGGCTGGCTTTTATCTAATGGCCCTGGTGACCCTATTATGACTGGGGATTTAAAGGATCGAGTGAAGTCCTTGTTGCAAGAGGACCGCCCCATTTTGGGGATTTGTTTGGGTCATCAACTTTTAAGTTTAGCCGCAGGGGCAACCACTCACCGCATGCCTTATGGCCATCGCAGTCATAATCAGCCTGTGTATGTAGTTCATACTAGAAATGGCTATATGACGTCGCAAAATCACGGGTTTGTAGTGGATGATAAGTCGCTTCCCTCCGATTGGGAACCCTGGTTTAGAAACGCCAATGATCAAACTATTGAAGGCATCAAGCATAAGACTAAGCATTTTCGCAGCGTTCAGTTTCACCCTGAATCTGCAGGTGGACCACGTGATACGGGATGGATCATTGAGGAATTTATTTCAGAGGTAAAAAAATCATGCCTTTAAGACCAGAGCTTAGAAACATTCAAAACGGCAAAACTCCCAAAATTCTGATTCTTGGTTCCGGGGGCTTGTCTATTGGGCAGGCGGGCGAATTTGACTATTCGGGCACCCAAGCGTTAAAAGCAGTTAAGGAAGAAGGTTTTGAAGTTATTATCGTCAACCCAAACATCGCGACGGTTCAAACCAATCCTGAAGCGGGCGTCAAAACTTATCTCTATCCCGTGACACCTGAATGGGTGGAGAAAATATTTGAGCTAGAACGCCCCACCGCGATTATTGCTGGGTTTGGTGGTCAAACGGCTCTTAACTGTCTATTGGATTTAGATGAAAGAGGAATCTTAAAAAAATATGGGGTAGTGAACCTTGGCACACCTCCTGAAACCCTCCGAATGACCGAGGATCGAGATCTTTTTGCAAAAAAAATGAATCAAATTGGAATTCCCATTCCAGAAAGCATTGCCACGAGTTCTCTTGATGAAGCTGTCGCAGCAGCCAATCGAATTGGGTATCCGGTGATTGTTCGTGCTGCCTACGCTCTCGGGGGGTTGGGATCAGGTTTTGCGAATAACGACCACGAGTTAAAAACTTTAGTGGTGCCGGCTCTTGTGACGAGTCCCCAAGTTCTTGTGGAAAAGTCTTTAAAGGGTTGGAAAGAAGTGGAATATGAAGTGATGCGTGACTGTGAAGGGAACGTCATCACCATTTGTAATATGGAGAATTTTGACCCTCTAGGCATTCATACGGGGGACTCCATAGTCGTGTGCCCAAGTCAGTCCCTTTCTGACGATGAGTACCAACTTTTACGTAATGCTGCTGTCAAGATGATCGGCTCAATGGGCATAGTAGGTGAATGCAATGCCCAGTTTGCTCTTTGTCCGAATTCCCTTAATTATTATGTGATTGAAGTGAATGCGCGTCTCTCTCGCTCTTCGGCTTTAGCGTCTAAAGCGTCTGGGTACCCGATTGCCTATATCGCCGCAAAAGTAGTTTTAGGTTATGACTTACTGGAACTCAAAAATCCTGTAACTGGGGTTACGTGCGCATTCTATGAGCCCGCCTTAGATTATGTGACGGTCAAAGTTCCTAGATGGGATTTAGGGAAATTCAAAGGCGCCAACCGTGAGCTCGGCTCGACGATGAAGTCAGTGGGCGAAATTATGTCGATTGGTAGAACGTTTCCAGAGGCCTTACAAAAAGCTGTCCGGATGATTTCTGAAAACGGTGAAGGTCTCTCTTGGTTCACTAAAGCATTGCCAGAAAAAGAATTGCAGGACCAATTGTCAGTGCCGACAGACACTCGGCTTTATGCCGTCCTTCAAGCATTTAGACAAGGCTTTGGAATTGAAAGAATCCACTCTGAAACTAAAATTGATAAGTGGTTTTTGTCTGAAGTCGCAAATATTATATCTATGGAACTCAAGATTGAAAACTTAGCTACGAATTACAAAGGCTCCATTGAAAATATAGCCTCTGTCGTGGAAGGGGTTGATGGCGCTGGTTGGCGTCATTGGAAACGTTTGGGTTTCGGTGATGAACAAATTGCGGGACTGCTGATTAAGAAAGCATTTGGCACCGCCAAAGAAAGTGAAACCCGCCTCGTCTCTATGAAACTTCGGGCCCTGCGTCTTGAAAAAGGCGTTTATCCTGTAGTTAAAAAAATTGACACTACAGCCGGGGAATACCCATCCCCTTCAAATTATCTCTACATGACTTATGGGGGAACCCATCATGATGAAGTTTCTAAAGATGAGAGGCCCTCTGCCATCGTCCTTGGGGGCGGGTCTTATCGAATTGGAACCAGCGTTGAATTTGATTGGTGTGCGGTAAGTTCCAGCCGATGCTTACAAAAAGCTGGCTGGTGTTCCATTATCATAAACTGCAATCCAGAAACGGTTTCTACGGATTACAACAGTTCCGACCGCCTATATTTCGAAGAACTAACCCTAGAACGTATTCTAGATATCGTCGATTTTGAAAAACCTAAAGGCGTCATTTCGTCTATGGGTGGTCAGCTACCCAACAAACTAGCCATACCACTTGCGGCAAGTGGGGTGAACTTACTGGGGCATTCCCCAGAAACGGTCGATAACTCTGAGGACCGCTCTAAGTTTTCTGCACTTCTTGATACCATCGGCGTAGAACAGCCGGAATGGGTGGCAGCGCGCACACGTGAAGACATTGACCGCTTTATAGAGAGAATTGGTTTTCCCGTGCTTGTGAGACCAAGCTACGTATTGTCAGGGGCTGCCATGCGGGTCGCTTATGATCGAGCCTCTTTAGATAGATTTCTTTCAGCAGCCGCAGATATTTCTTCAGACCATCCCGTGGTGATTTCTCAATTTTTGCTGGGTGCTTGTGAGATTGAAATTGATGGAGTGGCTCAAAATGGGGAAGTGATTACTTCCATCGTATCTGAGCATATTGAGAATGCAGGCATCCATTCCGGTGATGCCACCATGGTTGTCCCTGCGCAAAGACTCTACGTGGAAACCGTTCGACAAGTAAAGCGTGCCGCAAGATTGATTGCAGCTGGCCTGAAATTAAATGGACCCTTTAATATTCAGTTTTTAGCTCAAAACAATCACGTCAAGGTCATTGAGTGTAATGCTCGTGCAGCTCGATCGTTTCCTTTCATTTCCAAGACCGTTGGTTTGAACCTAGCTGAGGTAGCAACTTCCGTTATGATTGGTGTCAAGCCAAGGGTCAAAAGACACATTGAAGATGAGCTGCCTCACGTGGGTGTAAAAGCAGCTATGTTTAGCTTCACACGCCTTAGAGGTGCAGACCCCATTCTAGGTGTTGAAATGGCTTCTACGGGAGAAGTGGGGTGTATTGGTCATACTTTTGAGGAAGCCTTACTCTTGTCTTTGGAAGCTGCTAAAGTAACCGCCCCCAAAAAAGGCGTTCTTGTGAGTGCAGGTGCGGAAATGGAAAAATTTCGCTTCTTGGAGTCTGCAAAGATTTTTCAGGACTTGGGGCTTCCACTTTTTGCCACTCCTGGGACGGCGAGTTACCTTGAAAGCCATAACATTAAAGTGACTTCGGTTTCTTGGCTCGAGACAGATTCCCCAAATGTCCTCGAAATCATTAGAAAAGGTCTTGTGGATTTGGTGCTAAACATCCCCAAAGATGATCGGACCGAAGAACTTACCAAAGGAGCCCAGGTGAGGCAGGCGGCGGTGCAGTTTGGACTTCCCTTGCTAACTAATATGGAAAAAATTACCGCTTTTGCAAGAGCCCTAAATGCGCTTCCAGAATTTGCGGCCCGGCATAAAGTGGCCTGCTTGCCCCAGTATCAGGTCTAATACTTAGACTCTTAACAAGCCATGAAATTTTAGCCCACCTTAATTTGTCAGGACCTAGTTCATAATGGTCCTGACAGTACTTTTAAGGGGACTTTATGAGTGAAAACTTCAGGGAGCTTTTAGTACAAGCAACACCCGCAGATGTGGACGTAATTTGCGATGTGAAGCTAAGGTCCATTCAAGAGATCTGTATGCCCTATCTCGACGCGGATCAAATTGCCGCTTTAACTTCGCCTGCTCGCATAAGAGACTCGGTAACCCGGGAAATGAACCGCGGGAAAATTTGGCTGGTTAAGTTCAAGGAAAAATATGAAGGCTATGTCCATTTAAGGCTGCAATATAAATCAGCAGGAGATGGCACGGCTACCATCGATGGCGTGTATTTTCGTAAGAAGGCAAGAGAACGCGGTCATGACCTAGATGCCCTGCGTTATATCGAAGAAGAAGCTCGTAAATCAGGTTGTTACAAAATCAAATGCCTGGCCATTCGTGCCTCTCAAGGGCCATGGTTTGAAGCTGCAGGTTATTATGAAGCCGGCCCTGCCTACCGCCAAATCCAAGATGGAGTCTCCGTAGAATTCGTCCCCATGGCCAAAACTTTATTCAATATCTTAAAAGATGAAAAAAGTGCTTGACTGCCGTGCACTTAGCCTTTAATTAACCCAGTCTCGGCGAGGTAGCTCAGGTGGTTAGAGCGGAGGATTCATAACCCTCAGGTCGGCGGTTCAAGTCCGCCTCTCGCCACCACT
>CAIMVM010000279.1 GCA_903844895.1 uncultured Pseudomonadota bacterium | reverse complement strand
GGAGAATTGTATTTAGATTTGAAAATGGCGATTTTAAAGATGTAGAAATCATAGACTATCATGGAGGTTAATATGTTAAGAAACCAATCCCCATCTCATCCTGGAGAAATTTTGAACGAAATCTATCTTTCGCAATTGAATTGGAGTCAGACTAAATTGGCTGAAGAGATTGGATGTGCTCATCGCAAAGTTAATGAAATTATTAACGGTAAGCGATCGATTAGCCCAGAGTTTGCTTTAGATCTTGAGAATGTTTTAGGCACTGAAGCCGAAATGTGGGTTAGGCTGCAGGCGGAATTCGATTTATCTCAGGCGCGAAAAAAACGCGACGCAGCATAGCCCTTTGTGAGTTGAGCCATTGTGGAATAGGCATCATTCCGGTTCACAGGGAATGATCAGATTTGATTCTACATTTAGGACTATAATCGCAAACTTATGCCGTTTTCATTAGCGTGTACGGGCTATTTATTTTCAGATTGAATTGATGTTCGACCTTGTGTGAAGTGGCTTTTAACTATGATCCATCTTTGAAAACAGGAATTTCATATGCTACATTATTTCCATCTTTTATTCTTAAGGATTGCCAATGAAATTTTCTATAATTGCTGCTTTGTTTACGATTTTTTTTGCTAACACACAATATTCGAAGGCTTGCGCCGCTAAGAACGAGATTTCAGTCAGCCACGAAAAAAGACAATTGAAAGTGAAAGATCAAGTTCTCGATGTGATTGTAAGTGATCTTCCAGCTCGAAGTAGCCTCCGCCCACTTTTGGTTATTGCACCGGCTAAAAAGTATCTTATGGACGGCCGTTTATTCGAAAGGATTGCGAACGAAGCTGCATCCCTTGGGTATTACGTGGTTCGATTTAATTGGTCATTCACTAAACAGGGAGTCGAACCAAAGCTAGATCTTATGACGGAAGCAAACGAACTAAGTTCAGTTATGGAACACTACTCAAAAGAGCCATTTATCGATAGAAAGAGGGTCATTTTAGCAGCAAAAAGTTTCGGTTCAAAGGTGGCAATGCGAGGTCCCTACAGGGGAGCAAGCGCAGTGCTCCTCATGACGCCAAATTGTGACGCTAAGGAAACGTTTAGTGAAATTTATGGGCCACTGTTAAATGGCCCCAAGATATTGAATATCACTATATCAACATCTGACCCTAACTGTGACGTGAACCAAATTTATAAGTCTGCAAACAGTTTTGACAAGAATCGCATCACTATCCATACCCTTTATGGTGGTCACAATTTCGAGAATTCTGATGGACGAGACTTCAATGAGAACACAGCAGTGTCATCAATGGTAAATTGGCTGCACAATTTGATCTTGACCCCGTAACTAAGCTTTTTTTGGCATACGCTAGTTGAAGTTTCCCGAATCGAATTCGCTGTTAGTTCTAAGGTGGACAAGTAATGGGAGTGGTGGGGCTATCCTGACTCGAACAGGAGACCTCTACGATGTCAACGTAGCGCTCTAACCAACTGAGCTATAGCCCCATCTAAAGAACGTATGGTTTAGACTAGACCGTATCTG
>CAIMVM010000278.1 GCA_903844895.1 uncultured Pseudomonadota bacterium | reverse complement strand
GGTCCCACCTGTTTCAATCAAGAAACATCAAGCTGTCAATCAACGCCGTTCGTTTCTTTCCATCGTAAAAGGCATGTGCTTGGGTTAGATAAAAGCAAATCGCTCCCGCAAGGCAAGCCACTCCGCCATGCTGAAACGGATAATCGCCGAGGCAAAATGCAGAGTGCAAAGCGCTTTCGACCTTACCAATGCTATAGTGCTGTTGGCGATAGCCCCCGTCGACGCAGATAAGGGGATTGATCTCGACGACTGATTCAGCAGTAAGAGTGTGGACTATCATCATTTGAGATCGTCTACCGCCTTCTTGTGGCGCTTCAGCATCTTTTGCGCTGAGGCTGCTGCGGTTTTTAAGGTTACGGGTTTGAGCTCAATCGTCTGTTTTTTAAAAATGAAGTCCCGAAGCGCCAGGTCAACGAGCTCTCCAAACTCCAGCTGATTGATCTCTAGCCATTGCTTAACTGCACTGCGCCCAGTCAAAACAAATTAACAATTTACCACTGAATATTCGACAATCTTACTTTGAATTCTCTTGAAATGACACCCGGCGTACGGTCATGAACAAGGGAGGTTCAAAAAGCATCCGTGAGTGAAAAAAGCTAATTTCCTTGATTTTTTACCTTGAAAACAATACGATTACAAATGGCTTGATAATCAAAAGTCATTGTCTTTTTAGAGGTTTATTTTGCCTACAATACTCCTAGTAGATGGCTTTCGCTTCTACTTCTTTGCAAACGAAAGCCTTGAGCCGCCACATGTCCATGTGCAATATCAGTCAGCAGTCGCTAAATTTTGGATTAGTCCCGTTGCGCTTGCCAGCAATAAAGGAATGAAGCCTTCGGAGTTAAAAAAAGCAGGTGATCTCGTTCGCGCTAACAGCAATCTTATGAAGGAGAAATGGGATGAGTTCTTTGGCAACAAAATCTAATCAGGAATTTATCGCAACGGGTGTTTGGTTCTCGGAAGACAAGTTGCACGTTGCTCTCGATGATGGACGTGAAATCTCAGTTCCGCTTGAGTTTTACCCCAGGCTCAACAGCGCGACGAAGGAACAACGCGAGAAATATGAGCTAATAGGCTTAGGAACAGGAATTCACTGGAGTGAAATTGATGAGGATTTGTCGGTTCAAGGGATAGTTTTTGGAATTCCGGCGAGGTTTTAAGATACTTCTCAGCCGAGTACGCTGAGGGAGTTTTCTAGCAGCAATTCTAGTGGTGAAATTGTGGTTTCAATTGACAAAAACAGGTCAAAATTTAGCACATTTGGCCACGATCGAAATGTCTCTAACCCCATAAAAGTACTGATACATATTTGACATGGCAGAATAAGTTAAGTGGCTTTCAGGAGATTTGGGAGCATGAAGTGGTAGGTTCGAGTCCTATCACCCCGACTATGCTGAAAAGCCTGGAATCATCAAATGCTGACATTTGATTTAAAAGCCTCACCAGAAGGCTTTGTTTTCATGTAAAACATCAAAAAATGGTAAAATTATGGTCGCGGGTTTAAGTCTCCTTCGATTTGGGTAGAACCATCGCACTCGCAAGCGACAGCAGTCTATCGTCAGTTCGGTGAATGTAACGCTGAGTGGTTTCAGCTTGTGATTAAGAAGCCTACGGATGTCCTCAATGCTCGCCCCTAGACCTATCCAAATTTCCGTGCATGTGTGTCCCCGTTCATGGGGATTCACCTTTGGAACTTGGGCTTTCTCGAAGTGCACCCAATCCAAACAACTCAAAGCAATAATTGCGAATTTTCGACTGCTTTACCTTGAAATCTCCTGAAGTGACGCCGTGGGACGACTTCTTGGGCCCCCGCAGATGAACTGCTTACTAATGAGCCCGCGATTTTCTGTTTGTTGCCAAGAAAAATGGGATTTGTGATGGTGCTATTGGAAAAGAGGTCATAAATGAAAACGCGGAAAGCTTGCCATGCGGCCTTAGAAATTCCTTTGTGGCGGCGTCAATGAGAAATCGTGGCGGGTTCGATGCCGATGTATGAGGCAAACTCGGAGTTGGCCATGCCAGAGATATCAACAAGGAAGTTGAAGAGTTCACAACTCACACTTTCGGAGTCGTTGCTTTCTTCTACAAATGATTTTCCAAGTCGCCATTGTTCGCGCAACAAGTCGTCGGCACTAAAAACCGTAGTGCCGTCGTCCCTGGCTTGTGCCTCGAGTTGAACGGAATAAACCTTTTTTTCAATTCGGAAACTGTATTCAATCTTGCTCATTCCATCCTCCTCCAACGGTCATTTTTCGTTTTTCGACGTACTCTTTCGCTGCTTTTAAAGAGTCAAACCATACATAAGCAAAGAGTGTTACGCGTGAATGGTTAACAACTGAGCCCGCAAGGTACTCAAAGCGAGTGGTGGAGGCATGTCCGGCGATCGTGTGTCATCTGTGATGGGCGCTAAAAAGCGTATAGTTGTTCGCCAAATTCATGTGTGCGTTCTGGCGGACCCCATGCAAATGGTTCGTCTATGCGGCGAAGAAGCCTGAGCCTCCGAATCCCGATTTCGTATCGCGCAAGTTTTTCAGAATCGTCATTGGAGTTGTGCTCAATGAAGATAGGGAATGTGCGAGGAAAAACCAAAACCGTTACAGCATATAACGCATCCTCTAATTAGTCGCTGGCGCGAAACCCCAAACCTTGCTCAAGTCTTTTCCGGACAATTTCTTCTCTATTTAAAATCATCGGTTTAACATTGAGATGACATTTCCCTTGTTTTTGGGACTTTGGCTTTTTTCTTTTTGCACTAATCCTGCGTCAATACGCCATTTTCTAT
>CAIMVM010000277.1 GCA_903844895.1 uncultured Pseudomonadota bacterium | reverse complement strand
TTTGGGTTAGGGCTTTCATGTGGGCGCTCCCTTCTGGTTCAAGAATTGATCTTTGTGGTGGCAAGCAGCAAAATGGCCAGGTTTCACTTCCACTAAGTCTGGTACAGCTGTTTTACAAATGTCCGTAACAAATGGACAACGGGTATGAAACCTGCAACCAGAAGGGGGATGGATAGGGGAGGGCACATCACCTTTTAAAATGATGCGCTCTAATTTAGCCGTAGGGTCAGGGAGGGGGATCGCTGAAAAAAGAGCTCTCGTATAAGGATGGATCTGATTTTTATAAAGATCATCGCTTCCCGCATACTCGACAATTTTTCCTAAATACATCACGGCGATGCGATCACAAAAATACTTGATGACCCCTAGGTCATGGCTGATGAAAACCATGGTCAGGCCAAATTCTTTTTTGAGGTCGCCTAAGAGATTTAACACCTGTGCTTGCACCGAAACATCAAGGGCTGCCACCGGCTCGTCCGCAATGATCAGCTTGGGGCGAAGGGCGAGGGATCTGGCAATGCCAATTCGTTGGCGTTGCCCCCCAGAAAACTCATGGGGGTAGCGATTTAAAGCACTTTCCGGAAGGCCTACTTTTTTAAGCAAGTCTTTGACAATGGCTCCCTGGGATTTTTTGTCACCGATGCGGTGAAGTCTAAGGGGCTCAGAAATGATCCGCTCCACGGACATCCTCGGATCAAGGCTCGAAAAAGGGTCCTGAAAAATCATTTGTAGACCGGCTCTTACTTTTTTAAGACTCGCAAAATCAAGATCGTTGATTTTTTGACCTTCAAAAAAAACCTCACCAGAAGTCGGTCGGTCGAGCTGAATCAGAGAGCGTCCTAAGGTGGACTTGCCGCAGCCGGACTCGCCGACTAAGCCTAAAGTCTCACCCGCATTTAAGGTAAACGAGACGTCATCGACCGCATGAACACGGGCCACTTCGCGACCTAAAAGTCCTTTCTTCACAGGGAAATACGTTTTTAGGTTTTTAACTTGTAAGAGAGGCATATGGGGCGTATTGAGGGAAGAGGTCATGGGCGCAGATCTCCTTCAGAATGCGGGGAAGCGCTTGGGTGGGAATCTTTCGAATGCGGTTCTTTTTGTCCAAGAGTCTTCTTTGTAGAAGGGGCTCGGACATGGCAAGCAACGGAATGGCTTTTTGAGAGGGATACCAGTTCAGGGTTTGACGCTGCACAAAGGCCCTCTTTTAACGTGCAGCGACTTTCAAAACGGCAGCCCGCTGGCCACTCCCCAGGACTAGGCACGGAGCCAGGTATGGTTTCTAGACGTTGTGAGCGTTTGGTTTCTAACGTCACTCGCGATCCCATAAGCCCTACGGAGTAGGGGTGGGTAGGGTTTTTAAACAATTCTCCCACCGGGGACTTTTCGACTATTTTTCCGGAATACATCACCGTGACCTCATCGCAAAGTTCAGCAACGACACCGAGGTCATGGGTAATAAACAGGATGGCCATGCCCAGTTCTGACTGCAGCTCTTTCATGAGGTCTAGAATCTGAGCCTGAATGGTAACGTCTAAGGCCGTCGTCGGCTCGTCGGCTATAAGTAGGTCGGGCTTGCAAGCAAGGGCCATGGCAATCATGACTCTTTGACGCATGCCGCCAGACAACTGGTGGGGATACTCGTCAATTCTGGTATGAGGCGAGGGGATCCCTACTTTTTTGAGCATTTCGATGGACTGTTCTCTGGCTTTCTGAGGAGATAAACCCTGGTGAATGGCAAAGCATTCTCCTAGTTGATTGCCGATACTGAAGGCTGGATTTAGGGCCGTCATGGGCTCCTGAAAAATCATGGCAATCTTATTGCCCCGGATATTACAGAGTTCCGATTCCGATACAGAAAGGAGATTTCTGCCCTTATATAGAATTTCACCTTCAATTTTGGCGGTGCCAGGCAAAAGCTTTAAGGCAGCAAGGCTTGTCACACTTTTTCCACAACCAGACTCGCCGACAAGTCCCATGGTCTTTCCCTTTTCGATGGCAAAAGACACGCCGTCTACGGCCGTGACATACCCGGTCTCGGTTCGAAAGGATACTTTGAGATTTTTAAACTCAAATAAGGGGGGTGATTGCACATTTCTCTCCTCAGCGCACGAATCTATGCACTTTTTGGCATAAGCTACCAAGATTACGATCATCCTAGGCTTTAGCTTTTAGCATGACTCAGAAACAAAGAAAATGAATCATTGCCCACCTTGAGCTACTTTTTAAGACATCATGGCCGGATTTTTTTGAAAGCACAGAGTCCTGTTTCTTTCTTCAGCTCTTTTTCTGATTATTTTCTGGCCAAGTTATCTTTCTCTTGAAAGGCCTGAACAATACGCTCAATCATCGCTTTCCCGCGATTCGACTTCACAAATTCACGATGATACACTGCGTAAAAGGTAGACTTTGATTTGTCTCTAGGCATGGCTAGGATGGCAAGATCTTTAGATTCCGCGCGGCTCAGAGTTTCCAGGGGGATAATGGCCATGCCTTTGTGAAGCAGCACCAACTCCTTAATGGATAGCCAG
The DNA here is from genome assembly GCA_903844895.1 of uncultured Pseudomonadota bacterium. Classification (GTDB taxonomy): domain Bacteria; phylum Bdellovibrionota_B; class Oligoflexia; order Oligoflexales; family CAIMVM01; genus CAIMVM01. The sequence goes on along the minus strand of CAIMVM010000277.1, from coordinate 6,052 downwards.
TTTTCCATGATCACACCATGCTCTGGATTTTTAGCTTCAAGCCCGACTAACTTTGCAAAGCTTTTATAAAAGCCGTCATCCTCACGGTAAAGATACCACCTGGCATCTGTGGTAAATGACCAATCTTTAACATCAGTGAATAGCTTCAGGGTATCTGACTCCAAAAGATCGCGGTGACAAATAAAGGCTGTACCCGCATCGAAGAGCTTTTGGCGGATGATTTCTTTTTGGGTGGGCTTGACGTAGGTGATCGCTATATCGCTGATGCCATCTAGAACGCGGTCTAGGGCTTTATGGGACGTGGTGATATCGAGCTCAAGCGGTCCTTCTAGATAAGCCGATCGCGTCACCCGCATGAGGATTTCCATACGCCCCGAAATGCGGATCAGGCGCCTTGCCTCTTTGTCGATCACATCCTTGGTAGCGCGCCGCAAAGCATAGAGGGCGGGTTTGATCTCCTTAACCAAATGCTCCCCGTAACTGTTCAACACGCGTTTATGCCCCCGCCACGCAAAAGGGGTTTCAGGTAACTTCCGCTCTATCGCTCGCAGCTTTTCTGTTAAAGTCGGCTGACTGATGCCGAGGACTTCCGAGGCATGCAGGGAGTTTCTAGACTCAGAAAAGGTGATAAAAATCTCGATATCTTCTAAACTTAAGCTCATAGATCTCCCTGAATATTTAAAAAACACCGCCGAAGACTCATAGTAACTATCTAAAAATAAATACATAAATGAATTACAAAGTAATTTATAATCATTATTGAATTTTTTTATATAATGTTCGGACCTTAAAGTCTAAACCTATTTTCACAAGACCGCTGCTAGCGATCACCCAATACCCAACACCCAATCGAAAGTTAGCAGCGGTTTTTGCTTTTCTTCCCTCCAAAAACTAAAAAAATCCCCCCAAGACAATCCCTTCTTTTCAAAGAAAAATCGCATCTAACCGATCGTAGGAAATCAGACACTCAGCGCCATCCCAGAGTAGAACCAACGCGAAAGAAGAAGACTTCTTCATGTCACTTGTCTAAGAGATTTTTAGAAAGAGGATGAGAGGATGAGAGGATGAGAGACTGAGAGACTGAGAAAAAGTCTCTAAAGAAAATTGCAATTTTTCACCTCCTTAAAGGAAGTAGTATTCAAAACAAAAAAGAAGGCCCGAGGGCCTTCTTCTGATTCAGGAACGTAGGAAACTACGGCTGATAAACCATTTTGAACTGTGACTTCATGACGCCGTTTTTATCTTTATATTCCGCTATACAAATAGGCTTTGGATCTGCATTACGTGTTTCTTTGAACATTTCAACAAACAAGTCTTTTGAGCCTGGGATAGCTTTGAGGGCAAACGTCATTTTTTCAATAAAACGACAATCTGTCCAACCTTCACCTAAGCTAACGCCTTTGAATTGCTCTTCTTCCATACGGAAAGAACCTGAAGTAGCAGAGTCATAACGGAATTTTTCAAAGATGTGCTCGCCGAAGGCTTTGATGGGTCCGTTGGCGGGTCCCATGAACTGTTCTAAGGTCTTAGCACCCCAGTTAAAGTTTAATCTTCTAATACAAGCATTTTGATTTGCTTTTGCTTCCTCCCATAGAGAATCCGCAAAACACTTTGCGCCTTCAAGAGCATCGGCTGATTGCACAGTAGCACAAGGTTGGTTAGCAGAGGGCTGCTTTCTATTTTGGCCTGCTGCGTATGCTAGTTCCGTAAATGTTCCAGATGCTTCATTTAAAATATCTGTAGCTGAAGCTCCTTTAGTAAAGCGTCCACCGACAAAAGTACAAACTATGCTGCCATCTGCATTTTTGCTCTGACTTTTGTAAATTTTCGTTCCCGGGGAAATTTCTGTTGGAGCGCTAACTGGCACGTTAATTGTTGACCAGCTAATATTCTTACCTTGAACTGGATTTCCACTGGCGTCCACGCAACCACCTGCTTTGTCGTTGGCTGGACGGAATTCAAAGCCTACATAAGTTGCGCCGCTATTTGTGTAGATGCCTTCCGCAAGACCGTCGACACCATTAACTGTGATGGGTTTTACGACTGGTCTCGCAACTTTAGCAATCGCGCCTGTTTTTTTCCAACCGTCAACAAATCCGTCTGTCCAAGTAAAGGCACCTTCAGCAAGACCGGAACCAGAGAGATCTACTTTGGCGTTTGTTTTGGCGTCAGCGTATGAGATTCCTAGTTTTTCACCGCAAGCTACGTGCCTTGCTTTAGATTCCCAAGCCATCACACCATAGACGTCTTTTCCGTCTTCTGTAGATTTACCGGCGATTCTTCTAAAATAGACACTTTCGCCCTCACCTGGGCCATTACAATCACTTTGTTGTCCAGGAACCCTTGTACAAGGTGCGGTATAACCCGATGGTTGCGTGAGTCCACCGGCTGTGATTTTATAGGTTCCTGTAAAGTCAAAAGCTGCTCCCGCTGAGGCGTCGACTTTTTTAGTAACTTCTACTTTAGAAAGATCGACAACTGCTTTTCCTGTTTCTAGGTCAAGGCTGATCGCTCCGAGGTTAGCATTGCCGCTAAATGCTGTTTTGTCAGCAGAGGCAGCGCCACCCGAAAGGTCTTTTTCACTAGGATCTTCGAATACAATCGTTCCAAGTTGTGTCGTTCCATTAAGGATAAAGCATCCTACGGAAGCGTCTTTTCCGTTTGAGATGTTTAAGCTAAATGCACCGTCAGCAGAAACTTCGCCTGTGCCAGCTGCTGGTGGAAGTGTGAAGGTCACGCAATAGATGGAGAGATCTTCTGCGCTCACATTGAAACTTGTTAGGCCCAAATTCCCTTCATAACCCTTTGACAATGCCAAAGCTCCTGAAGAGTCTGTACCAGAAAGAGACAACGAACCAGAAATAGTTAAATCACTGCTTCCGTCGTCAGATGAAGATTTACTTTTCTTTTTGCCGCATCCGAACATGCTTAAAGCAAGTGCGGAAATTGCAACCACCTTTAGATTTCTTGAATATACCATTTAAAGCCTCCGTATTTAATGTAGATCCATTCTCGTACACAGACTCTCAAAACTAAATGGGCAAGAATAGGTAGTCGCTCAATCTCTCCTGGGAGGCCGTCTATCTATTCAAATTTGTTAGTATAATTTTTCTGCTGGAGCCTCCAATGAGATTCTTACATCTTGGTATTATGGAGAATGGCGAAAATAGCCTCAAAAAAGCCTTAGAATGTTACTAGAAGTAACAATTGGAATCTATGGTTAAGCTGCTGAAATAAGACTAGTTTTCTTTCGCCAAACGGAAGTGTGGTCTTAAGACGAAGCTTCATGGGCTGCGTGTTGCGCTGTAACTTAACAAAGTATCCAGATTTTTGGGGGTAAGGGCTCTAGGGGAAAAGGTTTCTGGTCTTGGGGCTCAATAGGAACGCTTTTTAGTGGTTCTTTACAGCTCAAATTTAAAAGCTCAAATTTAAAAGCTCAAATTTGAAAGCCCAAGTTTTTAAACTTGGGCTCTGGGACTTTCGATTCGGTGGTCTCTAAAATCTAGAGATATCCATCTTCTGACATAGACTGAAGTTCAGAGATCCATTTTTCAGAGTTGATCCAGTCGGTTTGTACTCTGACAAAGAGCTCGAGGAAGACTTTCTTTTCATAGTGTCTTTCGAGAGATTCTCGTGCGGCGCTGCCGACTTGTTTGAGCATGGATCCTGCTTTGCCGATCACGATGCGCTTGTGAGACTCTGTTGACACGATGATGGTGGCTAGTACATTGGTGATTTCAAGATTAGATTTCGTCTTTTCAGAACTTATTTTATCGATGGTAACACCGGTCCCGTAAGGGATCTCATCGCCAAGGGATCTAAAAAGCTGTTCTCTAATAAGCTCTCCTACCACAAACTTGTCTGGGCGATCCGTGATGTTTTCAGGATCAAACAGGTACTCGCCTTCAGGGATTGCGGCAGCTACGAGTTCTTTAAAGTTGGCTATGTCTTCAGGGCGTTTCGAAGACATCAGAAGGACCTCGTCCCGCAAAAACTTAATGTCGCTATGATTGGCTTTGAGGTCTTCTATCTTTTGGACTATCACGTCTAGATTTTCTTCGATTTCGACTTTTTTAGCGTTGTCAGCTTTGGTTGCTAGTACCAACAAAGGGACCTCGATCCGCTCTGCAACAGATTTTAGAAACTCAGAGTCTTCGTCGACCCATTTGCGGCTGGCGTCAATCAAATAACAAATGACATCCGCATCGGCAAGGGTGGCCCAGGCGGCCTTGTTCATGGCCCGATTTAAAAGTGACTTAGAGCTTTTATGTATTCCAGGCGTATCGAGGTAGATCACCTGGGAAGTTCCTACCATGTCGATTCCTAAAATTCGGTTTCTCGTGGTTTGTGGTTTTCTTGAAACACCGGCAATTTTTTGGCCGATACAGGCATTCAGTAACGTTGATTTTCCTGCATTGGGGCGGCCAATAAGGGCCACAAAACCTGAGCGTGAGGTAGTCATAAAAGTCTCCAAGTCCCCGGTTCATTTTAGTTAGGGACCAGGCCTTGTAGCAAATCCTTGGCGCGGTTGGAAAGGAAAGAATAAATTAAATTTCGAGATTCCATTAAGTGTGTAACTACTCTTAACTAAAAGGTAATTTGGTGCAATATCTGAGTCTCTTGGCGCCGCTCTTAAGCCTCTCTTTGATTTGGGGGCTAGAAATGGTAGAGTCGCTTCTTTGTATCTGTCAGGAATTTGCTCCAAAAATCGTCTTCTTGGGAAGTGGAAGAGGGGCTCTGTTGGTTAGGGGAATGAACACATGAATTACTATATTACGACTGCCATTGACTACCCGAATGGATCACCCCATGCAGGTCACCTCTATGAGCGCTTGATCGCAGACTGTTATGCCAGGTGGCACCGCTTTACTGGGGAACAGGTACATTTTCTGACGGGAACCGATGAAAATGGCCAGAAGCTTCAGCTCTCTGCTGAAAAAGCTGGTGAGAAAGACACCCTGACCTATGTCACAAAAAATATGGAAGCATTTAAACAGCTGTTAGTAGATTTTGAAATCTCCCATGATGACTTCATTCGAACCACCGAGGAAAGACATAAAAAGACCGTCGCCTGGTTTTGGGAAACTCTTGAAGCAAAAGGCGATATTTATCTCGGCAGTTATAAAGGAAACTACTGCTACGATTGCGAGGCTTTTTATCCGGAAAATCAGGCCCCTGATGGTCTGTGTCCTAATCACCATAAAGCTCTCGTGGAAGTGGAAGAAGAAGGCTACCAGTTTAAGCTCAGCAAATATGCTTCTTGGATTCAAAACTATATCGAATCCCATAAGGATTTTATTTTTCCGAGCTCTGCCCGTGAAGAAATGTTAGGTCGCCTTCGTGGTGATGATTTAAGGGATCTTTCCATATCTAGGCCCAATAAAGGGTGGGGGATCCCCCTGCCTAAAAACCCAAATCATGTGGTTTACACCTGGTTTGATGCCTTGATCAATTACTATGTACCTGTGTTTACAGAGCAGTGGCCCAAAGATATTTGGCCAGCGAATACCCATGTCATTGGAAAAGACATCACCTGGTTTCATAGCGTGATTTGGCCGATCATGCTTCATGCTGCCGGTCTTGAAATCCCCCGTCAAATCCATGTACATGGAATGGTATTGGCAGAAGACGGCAAGAAGATGTCCAAGTCTTTAGGCAACGTTTTAGATCCCTATGACGTTTTTGGCAAGCTTCCGCTAGATTCCATTCGTTACGGATTTCTTCGAAGCATCAGCTCAGGAAGTGATGGTCGGATGTCGCTTGGGATTCTCATGGAACGACATAACCATGAACTTGCCAATGAGTTTGGCAATATGGTGAGTCGTTGTATCAAACTGAGCTTGAAGAGGATTGGCAGTGAAGTGAAGCCTAAGGCATTGAGCTTTAACTTGTCAGGACTGTCGCAAGTGGTTTCCGAGGAGATGAAGGAAAACATGCACCATAAAGCTCTTGACACCATTTGGTCAGGAGTCGCCAAAATAAATGCTTATCTTAACGAAGTTGAGCCTTGGCGCATAAAAGACGACGAGGCCAAATTCTCAGAGGTGATGTA
>CAIMVM010000276.1 GCA_903844895.1 uncultured Pseudomonadota bacterium | reverse complement strand
TTAGCAATCCAGTCCGGCGCTGTCTTGCGCTGATCTCTATGAATGGCACAAAGCAGCAGTTAGCAACAGTTAGCAACAGTTAGCAACAGTTAGCAACAGTTAGCAACAGTTAGCAATAACTTGTACTTCATGATGAAGCCATTTCAGGTATTTGACAGCATTTTCTAGTTCAGCTTAAGGCAAACAAAAAACCTCTACATTGCAAAGCTTGGAACCGTGAAGAATCGTTTTTCTTTTGGATAGTTTCGTCTTTACCTAAAAGATTAAAGGGATGGGTTTTTGCCTAGGATGACTTTTATCTTGCGATATGGCGGTCTAACTCTAAGCAACGCGACACTGTTATCTTCGTCTCGATGGAATCATTTGAAATACAAAAACCGGCACCCAGCTTATGTAGGAGCCGGTGCCGGAGTGTTTTTTCTCACTTTATGTATTGTGGTCATCCAATAGAAATCATAACCCATCAAAGGCGCCACCCTAAAAATCAACAAAACTTCAAAATGGAAATTCTGTTTCCTATTTCTATTTAAAGAGCGGGCTTAGGTAGGTCTTCACTAACTATTAGCGGACGTAGTCGCGGCCAACATAGGTGCATGTGTATACATAGTTGTCGTCTTTGGTATTCGGGACTCTACAAGCCTTTCTAAGTTGAACTGTGTCAGAAGAACACCTTGGAGCATTGCAACTAAAATCGCACGATTGAAATCCCCCACTACGATCAATATAGGACAACACCCATTCATAGCGACTGCCTCCTCTCGATTGCTGAGGAGCTGCACGGTCTGCAAATTCTTCATCTGATAATACGTCGGATACTGATGAAGCAGCTTGATTGTAGCTTACATCAGAAGTTTCAGCTTCCTGTTGAGCAAATGCCGCTTTCGATGCAAAGAGCACAAATAAGAACCCAATTAAAAAACCTGATCTCATAAAAACGTCTTTAAATGTTTTCCTATATGACAAATATAACTATACTTTATGTCTATATTCCTCATCGCACACACTGTCAATTGCGTCAATTTGCGCTAATTTTAGACGATGAATTCTTGAGTCTGCCAAAGTGACCGCTCACTATTTTAGAAAATCATCACTCCCTATATTTGCCCTTCGTTAACGTTTCCATTTTAGCTTCCTTGCAATCTGTCGCCAGGGGATTAAGGCGAGACAAAAGCGGCTACAGATGTAACTCATCCAGAATGGACAGACACCCTATCATGAGCGATGTTCGTGAGCGTCTCCTAGCGCTATATCAAAACCAAGAATGTTTTCTTAATGCAAAAGGAGAATATCTATTCGTTTAAAGATATTTGACTACTAGTATCAGGGATTCGTTTTATATTGGCCTTCAGACAAGATGCTCTCAACTATATTCTTGCGCCCTGAACCAGTTTATGAAGTCGACTCAAATTTTCTTAGGCCTCAAAACGCTGTAAAAATGTGACACCCTGAATTCTGACATGGGACTTCAGGTTGGTTTTTATAAAAAGAGCATCTTGAGGATTTCCTTTTGATTTTCTTAATGTCAGTTTTTGGCAAACTGACTTTAAAGTTCTTTTTTTATTCACTGAATTCTTTTTATAACGCGAACCTAAGTTTCAGATCCTTACGACAAATCCATGGAATCTTCTCAATTCCTTGGAAACACTGAGACAAATCTTATAATCACGAATTACTGAGACTTTTGGGCTGCCAGGAGTTAAACTTGTCAGGTTCAATTGACCCAGAGCCGGTCATTCTCGAGAGAAAGGAACCTTACATGTCTAAAATATTTTTAATTGGTGGAACGGGACTTGTTGGCACCAAATTACAAAAAAAACTTTTAGAAAATGGTCACACTCTTACGGTCTACAGTCGACGACGTAAAAATTTAGACGTCCAAACCCATGGCATTACGATGACAGACCAAATCCATCAAGATGCATTGGCCCATCATGATGTGGTAATCAACCTTGCGGGTGCAGGTATATTTGACCAAGCATGGACAAAATCTCGCAAATTAGAGTTGATTCGCTCAAGGGTAACGTTGACACAAAATCTAACTCAAGCTTTAAATCGTCTTGAAGAATCCGTTCGCCCCAAACTGCTGATTCAAATTTCCGCAGTGGGTTACTACGGCACCTCTTGGACGAAGTCATTCACGGAAGAAAGCCCTGCGGGGGATGATTTTTTAGCCGTCCTTTGTAAAGATTGGGAGCAAGCAGCTAAGGGCTTCCTCGGAAAGGTTTCCGTCGCTCGGTTAGGCATCGTTTTGTCCCTCGATGGTGGGATGCTAAAGAAAATTCAACCTTTGTTTCGCTTACTTTTAGGAGGTCCTTTAGATTCTGGGAAACAATGGATTTCATGGATTCACATCGATGATGCCGTGGATATCTTGGCCTATATGTTAACTGCAGCCCCACAAACATACAATCTCGTTGCACCCCAAACGGTGAGACAAGAAGCGTTTGCCAAGACTCTCGGCTCCCAAATGGGGCGTCCCAGCTTTTTCCCGACCTCTGGCATCCTACTAAGATTTATACTGGGAGAGCGCGCCCATTACTTAGTTACCGGCCAAAAAGTACTACCTGATGCACTCTTAAAGAAAGGTTATCATTTTAAATTCACGACCTTAAAGGACGCTTTCAGTGCGCTCTTAAAAACTCAGTCCTAAGATGAACTACTCCACCCAATCCTCACAAGCCCTGGGGGCTTGCTCCGGTATGGGATGGAGTTTCGTGTTTCACAGGAAAAGAGTTCTTCTCCTCCACACCTGAGGACGGTTCCCGACCCGTGACAAAGCCTGTCAAAGCATAATTTAAGATTACTAGAGCCGCATTCACATCCCGATCAAGCACTAAGCCGCATTTATTGCAATCATGGACCCGTTCTGAGAGCAGTTTTTTTAGGACAAAGCCAC
>CAIMVM010000275.1 GCA_903844895.1 uncultured Pseudomonadota bacterium | reverse complement strand
CTCTTGATAGAGAAGTCCATCGGCAGGTCTTTTGCGGTACAGAGCAAAAATCTTTGTACCCATATCAGTTTGGCCGAAGTATTTGGTCTCATCCATTAAGAGAATTTACCCAGCCTCGTAGTACGGGTGATACCTCTAAACATCTGACAGCATCCCATCCCACTTCAAATTCTCATGTGTGGGGTAATTTATTGGGTCCTCTATCCCCATTTGGTAGAGCAGGGCATCTAATTTTCCAATATTACAATTCCAGCATGCGGTAACTAGATTTTCAATAGTAGTCCGACCGCCACCTTGTAGGGGCACTACGTGGTCAGCTGTCGCCCGAAAGAAAAAAGTAATTCCATGGCGCAAATCATTAGTGCCAGCACTGGCTCTAAAATTCTCTTTTCCAACTAGCTTCTCCATTTTCTGAAAAACTTTGAAATCTAATACACGAGTTTGACAGTATCGACAACGGTAGCCATCACGCAGGAATACTTGTTTCTCAAGGGCTCGGCCTGGTTTCTTATTTTTTTCATATTCACCATTAAAAGGTGGTGGTGGTGGCATCTCAAGTCCTTTGACTCGATGCTCATGTCCTGACATTTGACCGTGTTCTACAAACCATTCTCGCAATTGATTACTTCGTGTTTGAGTGAGTAGTTCCAAGGATTTTGATATATCTCCTTTTTTAGCTTCAGTAAATGCTTGGATAAAAAAGTCTAAGCACTCTTCAAGGTGTTTTGGTGGTGGCAGAGGGCATCGCGTACTCCATTTTTGTGGGTCGTCTCCTAATTCAGTGCAAAACTCTGCATCTATGCACATGAATACTCACAAACTATTTTGTTGTATCTATCTAAGACCTGGAAAATAATACTTTTCTCCACCTGAATTTGGCAGTATGCACCAGCCAATCTTATTGTCGGGCCTTTGCCATTGAAATCCTGGGATTATTGCCCAACCACGGTTTTTAGTATTTGCCACCCGGTTACACGTAGGGTACTGAGCAGGTTTTGGTTTTGGCTTGCTAGCAATAGTTTGACAACCTGAATTATAAAGCATGAGATTAGTTAATCCTTTGTCTGATTCTGAAAGAGTAATATTTCCGCCCCCCACGCCGTCTTCCACGACAAAGACTGATAGGTCTCCTCCATCCCCGTAAAGCATAAAGTTATAACTTCCTTTTGATGACTCGACCAATGTCCAATTATCTGGAGTTAGAACAAATTTATTTACATTTTTACAATCCTCACTCAAAGTATTAACCAAGATAGATTTCATTTTCTCTTCGGTACTAACGCCAAAACCGAGCTGCGCGATAAACTGTTTAATCTGAGCATTATTCTGATTGAATTGCTCACCTATGCTACGGTCGTTCAATATGGGAACAAGAACATATGTAAATAAAATTATAGGCACAATAAACTGGCTAATGGATTTAAGAAACTGCTTCATTCCATCACCTATCAGCTCTAGTGAGGAATGCAGATTGCTGCCAAAGCTGTTGAATACCCATACCTTAAAAGTAGCAACGAAGTAGCAACGCGAGAAGAGGATTGGATGCCCGAATTTGCGTTATTGAGTAAAACAAGGCTGTGTTATAAGGTTCTCTGTGTAAGAAGCAGTGCTTAAACCACTACTTCCGTTAACTCTTAATCACCGGGTCGGGGGTTCGAGTCCCTCACAACCCACTTAGATGTTCCAAATATTGAACGTAAAAGTGGATGTAATAGGACTATCGGATACCTCAGATTTTATTGAGTAGTAACGAGGTAGTAACACATTTGGATGGGAATAAAGCGCTCGCAGCTTTAGTTCTACTTTCTCAGTGTTGTGAAGTATCGAATAGTTCGATTTCAGGGGAAGCGCAATACTCTTAACGAAAGGTAAGAGAAGTGAGTAACTCCCCCGAAGCAGGTAAGAAAGTATCTAATAAGCCTAAGAGAGCCAATGGCCGAGGCAGCATCTACCAAATAACAAAATCCAATGGCAGGAAAGTATGGAAAGCTGCCATTAAAGATATCAACGGCAAGCTGAGAACTAAAAACTTCACTAAATTTGCTGAGGCTGAGGATTGGATAGCAGAGCAAAGACGCGCTCGCGAGTTAGGTGAAAATACCTATGCAACTAACCCAAAGATGACTGTTGGTGAGTTCATGACTGGCTGGGTAGAGAATAAATATAGTGACGACCAAAGTAACACCCAGCGCTTCTACAGGAATGCAATTAAGAATCACATAATTCCTGCACTGGGCAATATAAAAGCATCCTCCCTTACTACGAAATCTATTGAATCTTTACTGCGAGATATGGCTGCAAGGCAATTAGGGGCTGGAACAATTAAAGGTGTTAAGGCTTCGCTGTCTGCCGCATTTAACGATGCAGTTCGACTTGGAGACCTAACCCGTAATCCAATGAAAAATGTGAAAATGCCAGACATTCAGGCAAAGCCAACTAAGCCCCTTCCACGCAATGATTGGGAGAGGATTTACCTAGAGGCAATGAAAGACCCATACATGCACGCAAGAGTTGAAGTTGCAGGAATGCTTGGACTTCGACCAGGCGAAGCTCTTGGTCTTAAGTGGGCTGACTTAAATTCTCAAGAATCCACATTACGTGTAGCCCGCCAAGTTCAGCGAATCAAGGGCAAAGGTTTAGTGATTAAGTCAGTAAAGCAAAAAAAGGAACGCACATTGCTTATCTCGGAAACAACAATTCAAATTCTGCAGACTCACAAGAGATACCAGGCACTTCAAAAGGCAGCATGGACTGAAGACATGGATTTAATGTTTCCAAACTCATTAGGTAAACCACGGGACGAAAAAGCGGACCGTAACGCATTTAAAAGATTACTCCGAGCTGTAGGTGCGCCAAATTATGAGCTCTATCAACTTCGCAAAACTGCCATTACCGCTATGGCATCCCAAACTGACCTCAAAACGCTAATGGAATTTACTGGTCACACGCAGGTATCAACTGTTTTGGGAAGTTACGTATTCGCAACAAGTGAATCTATGAAGAGTGCGGTTAACGGGATGGACCAACTTCGGCCGACTAATGACAATATGCACATACTTCAGTGAACTAATCTGGTAGTTTGCCTAAACTTTCGAGTTTTGCATACTCCTCAAAGAGTCTCTAAATGCTCAAGGTCGCTGAACCGAGGGTTTGGTTGCACTTTACTCTTCCCTCTTACCAAGAAGGAGCTGATACCTAGCAACGTTTAATGTCAGCATTCCCTGCTCGACCATGGACGCGGGAT
>CAIMVM010000274.1 GCA_903844895.1 uncultured Pseudomonadota bacterium | reverse complement strand
CGTTTATGATTCCAGCAACAACCGAACTATTATGTGGAGTGAAAGTAATATCTCTATGGGAGCTTTGGCGGAGAGTCATGCCAATGGTGCCGATATTAGCACAACTTTACAAGCCTCCAGCGAAACCACCTATACGCCCGTTGGCAACATTGTTTCGTATGGAGCTTATCGGCTAGTTCCTGATGGCTTTCGACTGCTGATGCTCCCTTTGGTTCCGTAATTTTAGCAAAGAGCGTCAAATAATTGGGCAGTTTTTTGCGCCTTGCAAAAAAAACGATGGTTCAATGTGGCGCTGGCTATTTTGCAGGATTTCACCTAAGTTGAGCCACCTGATTTCACCAAGATTGAGCCACCCACTTTCAGGGGTTTGAGCCACCTAATTTCATGAAAGTTTGAGCCACTTTACCGAGCGACTGCGGATCTGATAGTCCCTCCGAGATGCCATCTATTTATGCATTTCGGAGTGAGTATGAAAAGAAACAAAGGTAAGAGTAAAGGGCCTAGAATGATTCATGAAATTAAGAGAATGAACGAACTCGGTATTAGTAGGCGGAAGATCGCCCTGGCCTTGAATATTTCAAGAAATACTGTGGACAAATATCTAGAGATTTCCGATGCCCCCGCTGTGGCGCCAGTTGCTTATTCAGCCCCTTGGTCGGCTAGGGTGGAATGGTCTTTGGTAAAGACGGCTACTGAGAGGGGTGTATGTCTTCATCATTACTGGGAAGAGTCCTCTCAGGCTGTTCCTGGTGAAGACTTCGTTCCCTATGTCAGTTTTTGGCGTGAGTATAAGCGCAGATACCCGATGATCCCGATAGACTTCCATAAAACCCATCCTCCAGGTGAGCGATGTGAGGTGGATTTCAAGGGAGAAACAAAGGGTCTGGGGTTTACAGATAAGAGTACTGGACTTTTTATTCCTTGTCGCTTGTTTGGAGCCATACTTTGTTTCAGCCAATATTTCTATGTGCGAGCGTCACTTGATGAAAAACAACCTTCTTTTCTTGAAGGAGTAGCGAAGGCATTTGAGTTCTTTGGCGGCGTTCCCGAGACTATGGCCGTTGATAACGCAAAAGTTCAGGTGACTCATGCTCACCGATATGATGCTGACATCAATCCAGAGTTCTTTAAGTTTACCAATCATTTCAATGTAGCAGCCCTTGCCATGAGGCCAGGGGAGCCAAAAGATAAGAATCTCATTGAAAATGTACTAGGAGTTTTTTGGCGCTGGGTTGGACCCAAGATAAGGGCTCAGAAATTCTATTCTCTTTCGGAGATTAACGCTTTTCTGTTAAGGCACTTAGAGCTGTTTCTTGTCCGTATCCAAAAGAAATATGGAACATCCCGTCGAGAAAAATTTACTAATGGGGAAAAGTCTTTACTCAAGCCCCTTCCCGAAACTCCTTTTGAGTATGGGGTTTGGACTACAGCTAAAGTACACCCCGATTGCCATGTCCAAGTGGTTAAAAACTTCTATTCCGTTCCCTATGCTTGTGCCGGTAAATCCCTCAGTGTCCGAACGACCAATCATATGATTGAGGTCTTTGATGGTATGGAGAGGGTAGCCATTCACAGTAAGCGACCGTTATCACAAAGTGGGTGTTACACCACCAGTGACATCCATCTTCCAGCCAAGCATTTAGCCATCAAGCAGGCGACTCCCCAAAAGTTGGTCCTCGATGCAGAGTCCATAGGAGCTGCAACCCACCAAGTAATCAAGAGTCTTCTAGAGAGTCCCCACCATCATCCGTTTACGTATCTTCGGCGATGTCAAGGAATTCTAAGGTTCGCTAAACGCTACTCCCCAAGCGAACTTGAATCAGCCTGCGTCACGATTCTTAATCTTAAAAAGGAAAACCCCCGTTTAAACGATATTGAAGGAATCATCACCTATAACCGCGTGGGAACAAAACAAAAGCCGATCAATCGCCAGTCTAATCCTAACCTCAGGGGGCAGGAAAGCTGGCGCTCAACAGATAGTTAATGGAGAAAAAGTGGAAATCCTAGATCAGACCAATGGCCTATTAGATGGACTCAGATTGTCAGGAGCAAAAGCTGCCCTAAAAGTTAGGTTGAAGCAGGCCCAAGACGACCAATTGAGTTACGAGACGTTTCTCAACACCCTTCTGCACGATGAAAAGGAGCATCGCAAAAACGCCAGGGTAGCAAGGCTTCTTAAGAAGGCTGCCTTTCGACAGAACGCATCACTAGAGGGGTTTGATTACTCCATGCCTCGGGGCGTCTCAAAACAAGTCGTAGCCAATCTAGCGACGGGGCGATTTGTATTAGAGGGAAGTAACATACTTATCAGTGGCCCAACCGGCGTGGGAAAATCATATATGGCGACTGCCATAGGCAACCACCTCTGTCGTCTAGGAAGGTCTGTGGTCTTCTTTAGAATGAATGCCCTAATTGAGAAAATCCATCTCGAAAGAGCTAAAGGTAACTACCTAAATCTAATCAAAAGACTGACTAACCCCGATGTAATTATCATAGATGATTTTGGCATTAAACCCTTGGAACCCTCTGAATACCAGGACTTTTATGACATCATAGACGAACGCGGGGAGGAAAAATCAATAATCCTTACGACTCAGCTACCTCCAGAGAATTGGAATGAAATCATTCCAGATCCGATTACGTGCGAAGCCGTCACTGACCGAATTGTCTCCCAATCCATAAAAATTCAAATGGCTGGGCAAACATATCGGCAGAAACGCCAAAAAGCAGGATCAGGCTTGACAAACATTGAGCCAGTGTGAAATCACAATACCGCGTCCCTTCGGTCCGGTCGGCCGGTGGCTCAAACTACGTGAAATCGACTGGCTCATTCTCGTGAAATCCCCCAATTTCATCGATCATCGACACCAGCAGCGCGCAAATACTGCCTTTCGTTAAGCTAGTTAGCAGGTCTTTCTGAAAAATTATCCGGCGAATTCAACTTTGTCATGCACATATAGGTATGTCTTTAAAGTAGCAGTAGGTATTGCCATCAGAATAGTTCACGCTACCCGATACTCGAAAAATCGCCACATTTGGTGCCGGTGCGAGCCAGCAAGATCGACTTCAATTCTCCAAAGCTCGCTTTTTGAGATATTTGACGGTTCCTTGCCAACTATAGCCTGTCGCAAAAGTTATGGGACACTTGATATATCTGTGATATAGTTTCTCCATTATTTCCAATGGAGTTTGAATATGAGAGAAGGCGACATAAACTACGATGAGATTTTTAAAAAGAGAATTTTATTTGCCAT
>CAIMVM010000273.1 GCA_903844895.1 uncultured Pseudomonadota bacterium | reverse complement strand
TCTAAATTTATAGAGGCGGAGAAATTTCGTTTAAAATCTGAAAAAGAGACTGCCGTTCAGGAAAAACAGCCTGACTCAACAAATAGTCAAGCATCTAATGGCCTAAGTTCTAGTAACAAAAGTTTTAGTCTTGATAGGTCGCTTGCAACGATCAAGGAGATGAAAGAAGAATCTGATCAAAGCAGTAGAGAGTTCTATAAACTCATCTATTCGCTTCCTTGCCGAACTACAGTTAGGCAATTTATCGAGCTTTACCGTGAGCAGGATAAAGTTGAGCTTAATGTTCATACAATCTCTGGAGCTAAGCATCTCTTTCTAGCGTTTTTCTGGGGAAGAAATTCAGTTCGCATCTACAACTATACCATACAAAGAGGAAGGCCCAAGCTGCCACTTAATGTCGATACCTTTGAACAGTTTATTGAGAGCGCCAAAGACGTTGAAGTCAAGTGGGTCTATAACCAAATTGGAATTAGTTCTACGGCTGGAGAGAGGTGCGATATGAGGTAATTCTCTGATGCCCGTCCCTCGACCATTTTTTAGAGTTGCTTGATATGATAGAAAAAAGCAAATAGGCACTTCATGACAAGGCCCCTAGTTTCGCTAGGCGATGAGTAGATCTTTTTTGACGCTCTTAACAGACACCACAAAGTTGGAAATAGCTGGCTCTTAGGCTCAACCTGTCTTTTTAATGGATGGGTTTTGGTACTTTGTGATCAACTTCCTAGCTTCTTCTACAAGCTCAAGCTGTAGGGACTTGGGTTCTAACACCGTCACATGGGACCCAAAGCCAAGAACCCACTGCAGAAGTTCAGGGGTCAGTCCTACCTCTAATGAAAAGTCTAATGAATGATCAGAGTTCTTTTTCAAGACCTGACTAGGATGCCACTGCCTCTCACCTATAAAGAGAGCCAACTCGGGCGCAAATCTCAATTCTATTTTAGAGATGACATCGGATCTATATACACCAAAACTTCCAGAAAAAAACTGACCTGGGTCGATGGGAGCCTGATTATAGATAGTTTCTAGCATGAGAGCTGATTCCATACGGGCACATGAAAAGGTTTTCACCCTCCCTGATTCTAAGTCTCTAGCAATAAAGTAGAGACCACCCTTTGCAAAATAGAGAAATTCTGGCCCAACGACTCGTTCCCTTGCCAAACTATCTTGAATTCCTTTGTATGCGATTTTAACAAGCTGTCTTTCCTGGCAGGCGCTACGAAGTGTTGATGTCACTTCAGGATCAATTCCAAGACCCCACCTAGCATGCCCTTCAAAAGAAAAGGCGTTTCTAAGCTCATCCATATAGCCGCGACCTTGGGTTGAGATCTTTTCACTGATTTTATTAAAGACCCCCTTGATGTCGGCAAAGAAAGGAGTGTCTTGCAGAGGAGTCAGCGCACTTTGACTGAGGTAGAGGGCAAATAGCTCATTTGATGTCAGGACAAGGTAATTACTAATTTTGACGGGCTGCTCCAATATAAATTTTTCACCACCATTTGGATTCTCGCGCGGTACAATCGGAAAGCCAGCTTGTCTCAGCCCTTCAATATCACGATAAACTGTACGCTCCGTAACGTTTAGACCACGTTGCTCTAGTTGATCTCGAAGCTCTTTGACTGTGTAGCCAATTCGAGCAGTTTCAAGAAGTGTAAGCACTCGGTAGACTCTTAGAACTTGCTGGTGCCTAAGATGATCTCCAGGAGTTTGTTTTTCTGGGCCTTCATCAATAGATTTTTTTGATACAAAAGAGAGATCTGCTTTTTTAGACATAAGAGCACCCACACTTGGCTGCGTATGTCCTGACTGCCTCTTCTTGTCGAGCGCCTTTGAATCCATTCCTTTAAGCTTTCCAGGGCTGCCTTCAGCCACATTTTTTTTGGCATTAGGGATTCTTGGCTTAGTTTTTGGATCTAGTTTTTGCCGTGTCATAAGGTCTCCTAGGCATTGGTCATCGGAATTTAGAATCTAGCCTTTATAAGATCTCAGTAATAACCAAAGGCAGCTAGTGGCTGACGCTCATTTAATTCAAAGATCCCAATTAGTTATGGGACATAAGTAGTTTTCTGTGGGGGCCTAAGAATGGCATTAGAGGCAATTTAGAGCGTATTTTGGGGCACTCTGGCCACTCTCGAAGATGGAATTGTTACCTACCGACATTATTACGTAAATTTAGATTTGT
>CAIMVM010000272.1 GCA_903844895.1 uncultured Pseudomonadota bacterium | reverse complement strand
GCCAGACAGGGAAATCGACGTTTCTAAAGGCGATCTATCCAGATGCCTACGTCTTGAATTTACTACGCCGCGCCGAATATCTGAAATTCAAGTCCCATCCTAAACAATTTGGCGAAGAAGTTGAGTTTGCATACAAACAAAGAAACATTAAGCTTTTTGTGGTCGACGAAATTCAAAAGATCCCCGAACTTCTCGATGAAACCCATCTTCTTATCGAAGAGTATAAAGATATTCGGTTTATATTAACAGGCAGCAGCGCAAGAAAACTCAAAAAGACTGGGGTCAATTTACTTGGAGGGCGCGCGTCGAGAGTTCATTTTCATCCCATTGTTTCTGCAGAATATGGATTTGATGATTTCGAGAAAAATCTGACTACGAATTTGGTCTACGGATTCTTGCCACAAATCTTGACCTCTACCAATCCTTGGGCAGATTTGGAAGACTACGTTTCTCTATATCTTAAGGAAGAAATTGAGCAGGAAGCCATCGTACGCTCGCTTGGCGGATTCTCGCGTTTTTTGACCACGGTTGCCAAGACAAATGCGCAACAACTTAATTTTGCTGATATTGCTAACGATGCGCAGGTCCCTCCGCGGACCGTGCGGGAGTATTACCAAGTACTTGAAGATACGCTTATAGGAAGCTTGTTACCTGCCTACAAAGAAACAGCAAAAAGAAAAGCTATCACTACGGCAAAGTTTTATCTCTTTGATATAGGCGTGGCCAACTTTTTGGTCGCTAGAAAATCACTTTCTGCCAATACTCCTAAATTTGGTCTTGTTTTTGAGCACCTCATTTACACGGAAATAAAAGCTTACCTCGACTACAATAGAAGAAACGATAGCCTGTACTATTGGCGCAGCACTTCGCAATTTGAGGTTGATTTTCTGGTGCGAGATCTATCAGATTCCTGGGTTGCCAAAGAAGCAAAAGGAGCACCAAACCCGTCAGCCAAAGATTATAAAGGTATGCTGGCATTGGAGGAGGAACTTACTCTCCGAAAGAAGATCATTGTATGCACTTGCGACAGACCCCGCCTTATAGATGGCAAAATTGAAGTGCTCCCACTTAGGTACTTTCTCGAAAAACTCTGGGCCGGAGAAATTTGTAATTGACTGCTATGTGGAAATAGATGCTTTTTCTGAATGAAGAGAAACTATGACCACGGAGAGCACTCCTTTAAGAAAAGCGCATCGACCTCCATAGACGTTTGGATTTTCCTGACTAATTCTCGGCCTACTCCAGGTTTTGAAGTAGGCCGAGATAGATACTAAATGGATTTTTGATGACTTAGAGGCCGCGAGTCAATGTCACTTTGCCAAAGGTAAAATTGGTACTATTTTTGATGCCATCGTAGGAAGATTCAAAGGATTCGCTTTTAGCTTTTGTTAAGTCAAAATTCTTTATGGTCGGACGAGCTCCACTTAAATCTAAACCTACAGAGTAAGTGTTGTCAGTGTTTTTGGTAATCATCGAAGGATCAATACCTATCTCCCCAGTTCGATTGCCGCCTTTGATGGTGGTGAGATTGTTGTCGTCATCAGGCATGGCATTGGCGGCAAAGGGAACGCCATCAGCATCTAAGATTAATGTCACCCAACCGGCAACTGCTTTCGGGGTTGAACTAGAACAAAGATAATCGGCCGTAACCGCAGACTCCATGCAAGTTGAAGTTAAATAGGAATATCCTCGAATGCTTCCTGGACGTCCCGCAAAAACAAAAAGAGATTCTTCAAAGAGCGTTGTGAAAAAATAAGCACGGTTGACCGGGAAACCAGGATTAGGACCAGAGTCAGGACGTCCCTTGTTATAGAAACGAAGCATACGATTGACGTCGATAACTAAACTAAGGGTTTTATCTGAGTCCGCGGCAATCTTAAGTCCATCTTTAATCGGAAAGCTCGCCGAGATTTTACCGGCTCTATTATTCCAGCTCTTGTTGAGATAGATCTCAGTGACTTCAGCTCCGCTCGTCTCAAAAGCAGATGCTCCCGGGGTGATCGACTCATTGGTCGTCGCTAGGGCAGTTTTAGTGCAATAAGTATGGGCTCCTGCACTTCCATTAGCAGTCGTATCGGCGTTTGTTCTAAAGGTGCCTGTGACACAGCCCTTGATTTTAGCTGTAGGCGCAAAGGTCACAGATAAGCTGGTATAGGTAGCCGCTGCCACTTGAAGTAGTCCACGCGGCTCTGTAATTTCTTGTAGTTGCCCACTCGCATTAGTTAATTTGCAAGTTCCGTCTGTTTGGGGGGCTATAACGGCCCCACTAGGATCGACACCGCACTTACACGTTTCTCCAGCAGCTAAGGTTACTGGCGATCCATCGGCCTTGTAACAGGCGTACGTAGTGAACAGTTTACTCAAGTCGATGTTAGAACCTTCCACTTTAATAGGTTCACCAGCATCGCTTTTAAAAATGTTAGTGTTCACAGGAGCTCCTGCAGAATCTTTACCTGTAAGATCCATGCTTAGTACGGAAATTTCAAAACTTTCCGGTGCGCCTGAAGCTATCGACTCTGGCTCTGCACCTGCTGTCAAAGAATCACTACCGGCAGTCCTTTGACCCAGCATAAAAGAAGAACTACTCGCATTGGACGCCTCAAAGTTAAGCATCAATTGCCCAGTTTGTACATTCGTGGGATCCTCTTTTTTTGATGATTTTTTTCCGCAGCTTACTGCCACACAAAAAATTAGAAGAAGTGACACATGCTTTCCAAAAGAGAACGTCATAAAAAACCTCCATAAGAAACTATAATGAAGATTATACAATAAAGGGCTCCCAACTCAAATAGACCCCAGGAGCCTCGACTTCTAGACTACGCGTAAGCCACTAATCTGCTTGTAGAACAAGTCTTAAGTCGTGCTTTTCATAAAAGGAAATGCATTAAAGGGCACTAATAAGTGACCCTTAAAAGAAAGGGCCGCCCAAATTGATATTCGCCAAATTTAAAAGTTGGAAACCTATCCTTGTTTCTCTCCAAGGAGATTTTTCTAAATCACATACCACGAAAGAAAAGTTGTTTACTTGGGATCAGCCGCAATGATGCGTTGCCAATTATCGCCCAAAAATCTCTTCGTAAGAATTCCCATAAAAGACAGCATACCGCCCAGAAAGATACCGGCTAAAAGTCCTAAATTTACTTTTTTAGACTGTTTTTCCAGCTGGATCAAATCGGAAGGTGATTTGGCAGTGCTTACGAATTGGGGTAATGTATCGTTAGGAGTCACTTGCAAATTCTTTTTGATGAGCTCTCGCTCGGCTTCATTTGCCAGGTCCAAGGTAACTTGTGCCGACGACACTTTTTCTCGAAGCTCTAAAAATTCATTTTGGATCGCGGTAATGGCATTCGCGTCTCCCTTGTTTTTATCGGCCTTAATGCCTAGAAGAAATCGAATTCTAGCAAACTGCGCTTCTAGGGGCGAGGTGGACCCGGCAAAACCAGCTGAAGAAACATAATTTTGAAGAAGAGGGGAGACTTCAGAAAGGAGCTTCGCTTCCAATGCGCCTAGCTTTCCCGAAGCTTCCGTAAACCGAACCATAGCTAGGGAGTGCTCAGAAGGGGAGTCCCCAGGGCTTTTGGGGGATTCTAGGTTTTGTTCCTCGAGTTTTTCTTGATTGGAGACCATGGCCAGATGGTTGAGAATGGAAACACCCATCGCCGGTGCTTGTTCCCCTAAAACTTTAAAAGGAAGAGATAAGGAAAGAACAGAGTATTTAGGCGATGCTCCTGCTTCCAATTTGACGATGCGGTCTTGAGGTTTAGCTGCAGCCAAGGTTTGTGCAAATTCTGAAATCTTCATGTTTTTTTCTGAAAGAGCTTTCTCAAATTCTGGAAACTCCTGTGCGACTTTTTGAAGTGCTTCTGCAATCATGTCAGGAGAGCCTGTTACCACTTGTAGGGTAGCATTGAGTCTTTCAAGAGGAATGGCCACCGAACTTGCTGTATATTCCTGTTTCACAGTAAACTTAGTTTCGTATTGCCCTGGCTTTGCTTTCACAATGATAAAACCGATAAGTCCACCTAGTAGCGCCCCTCCGAGAAGCAACCATTTTTCTTTATAGAAAAAACGAAACACATCCACCAAATCAATTTCGTCAGGATAGGACTCATTAGCAAATTCAGGTCGACTTTTGTCTTGCGCCACAGTGTCACTCCTCAAAGTTCATTTCACCCTAAAGCATAATCGGCTTCTTTTGAAGGGATTCATGGCCAGTTTAAAGCTTCTCCGATAAAAAACTAGTCAAAATAGGAACCCGCGAGAGACTCCAAGGCGGCTTTCAGAGAATCCCTCCCCAGGAGATACTAGGAGAACAAACAGGCGTGACTAAAAAACATACAAGCTTTTGCTCGCTGGATTTCAATTCCGGTTCCTTTTCCTCGAGGCAGATGTCGCCTTGGGAGCAGCCAGGAAGCCTACATTTTAGATAAGAACACTAGCAAAGGCGTCATCAAACAGAGGTATTCAAGCCTCCTTAAGCACCGAACTCTTTAAGTGAGAGATAGCAATAACCTGATTGGGAACACATAAGTTCTGCCTCAATTTTAGAGTAGGATTGAAAATGAAGTTCTCCATCGCTTCTGCACCAGTCAATGGCGATAGGAGACAGAAAAAAAAAGATGGTTCCATATGCTCCTGATTGAGATTTGCATCCATTCTTTGGCCTCTGCTGGACATGAGAACTGAATTTTGTATACTTGCTTTGCCCAACAGGCCCTTTATAGCTTAAACGCGTGATCAAGATCAGAGAATTGGTGGAAAAATGCTGACTAAATTTGAAATAGAGACATGCGAAAAAGTCAGGGATCACTATCGAAGCAAAAATATAAATGAACTTCAGATGGCAAACCTTCTGACGATTGCCCAATATGCCTCGGTGTATTCAGCTTGTAAAAAATACATCAAGACCAACCAATCGGTTCTTGACTGGAGTTGTGGCTCGGGACATTTTTCCGTATTTCTTTCTACTCAAAATGCAAAGGTCACCAGTATAGGATTCAATTCCCCTGGCTATATCAGACAACTTTTGCCCGCAAATGTGACCTATATCGAAGGCGATTTTAGCGAGCCAGTACATTTGCCCTTTGAAAAAAATGAATTTGAAGTTGTGTTTAGCATCGGGGTCCTAGAACACGTCAGAGAAACCGGCGGAAGCGAGGCCTCCTCTCTAAGGGAGATGCACCGCATTCTTAAGGCAAATGGCATTTTCTTTATCTGTCATCTGCCTAATAAAAACTCTTGGATAGAGTATGTAGTAAGAACGTTTTTTCAAAAGAAATTTAAGCATCAATTTCTCTACAATAGAAATGATATCGAATCTATGGCCCAAAGCGCTGGATTTAAGGTTTTAAATGCCGAGAGATATGGAATTTTTCCAAAAAACTCTCTCGAAAAACTCCCCCCATCTCTTGCTAGGAGCCGTATGGTCTTGCAAATATTCTATTTGCTTGAAAGCCTTTTTTCGCCCATTTTTGGGGCGTTTTGTCAAAACTGGTTAGTTATCCTCCAACGCCAAGAATCCTAGAGAAAACTAAACTGCCAAATCCAAGACCTTTTAAAGGGCCTCCAAACCACTTGGCATCACCTTTCTCCAATCACCGAAATCCCTAATTTTCTGCTTCAAGTTGCATTCATCTGCTGACTATCTGCAAGCAAAACAAGGAAGAAAAACGGGCAAGCAACGTACCGCTATTTCTTTTCTGCAGCTACTCGGCAGCTACTCGGCAGCTACTCGGCCAGGTCCCGTTTATACAACCAAAAATAGACCATAAGGGTTGCCAAGGACAACATACATCCACCATAAAGGCTTCCCATAATGCCTTCCTTGAGAGAGAGATAAGCCACCATGGGGACTCCCACTCCATTAAGTAGAAGTCCCGCTTTAAAGAGAAGGCGGTATCGTTTTCTAAACTGTAAAACATTGAAAAACTGTGTGTGAATAGTAGCCATCGTGATATGAAGGCCTAAAAGAGCAAATATGGAGCCAAAGTTGTCATCTATGTGCTTTAAAAAATAGCCCACGACACCAACTTTGTAGAGACCTATGACGGATAAAATTCCTAGGACACCAACTAGGGCAATAAGACTGGTAGTGCGATAGACTTGCGACTTCACAAGCTTGAGGTCTGATGTAACCGATAGTATCAGATCGCGCTGCACTAGGGTCGAAAGAGTTTGCATCATCGTAGAAATAGGAGAGATTAGGGATACGCCCGCAACATAAGTACTGAGGCTTCCCAGTCCTTCTCCACGATAAAGAGCTGTTTGGATGAAAAAGGCGCCTAACATCGTAAGACTTGGAGCGACAGATGACTTCATGCAACGAAGGAGAAAGGACTTAAAAGGCTCTGCCTTTGGAATCCAACCCAAATGAAACAGCTTCACAATCGTATGACGATTTAACACAAGGGCTACTGATGAAAAAACACTTAGAATCGCCAAATAGGCCCAAAAAAGTTCGCTGAGGCTCAAATCCGACCTAATATATACGATGAGGGGAAGCGTAAGGCTCGCCGCAAGGCGCAACATTTTTGTAGAAACCGCCTGGATCGGCTTTGCCTCAGCAAAATACACGGTATCTAGCGTCGAAAAAAAAGCAAAAAATAGGAATGACAAAGAAAAAATTCCGAAGGCTGCGACTTGGGCCCCATTTGCCCCTGAAACAAATCCTTGAACCAAACTCAATGGGATCACTAAAAGACAAATCATGAGACGAAGATAGAGAAGGGACAAAAAGCCCTGAGATGCTGCCTCGGCTCGGCTTGCCTGGGGTGCAGTATTGAGATCTCTCATCAGCTCCGAGGTATAGCCCAAATCAAAAAATACAAAATAAGTGCTAAATGTCGCTAAAATAGCAGCCACCGCAGAATACATCTCTTCACTGGGAAGAACTCGGCCCAGCATGGATAGACTTAAAAAGCTAGCAACCCCAGACCCTAGAGACACCCCATATTGAATTAGAAAACTGCCGTTAAAAACCGCTTTTCTGGACGATCTATAGAATTCTAAAAAAGTCTGCAATGGCGCTCTTACTCTCAATTTTTCATCCGTTCTTTTTCATGCTAAGGCAAAAGCTCGATCTATGGATTCCCTAGGGGCACGCTACGTCACTTAAGTCGACAACTTTAAGCTTAGACTCACTTGCAGGCTGATACGTATCACTGACACCAAAAGCCGCCATTTTTTGCGAACTTCCATCTTCTGCGATTTTTAAGCCTAAACACCAATTTGCGCTAGATTCATCAAAGGTTGTCGAGCCGCATTGTGCCGTATTCCAGCGTCTATAAGCCTTCCCGGACCCAGAACCATCGGCATTTAATTTACCACTAAACCAAACATCGCCCGTAAATTTGGTCACCGCACCCCCATCCCATGCCCTGACTGCTTGAAGTTCAAAACTACCGTCACTGTCCATGGTGCCTTTGAGGTATTCCGCATTAAAGCTGCCGCCGTTTGTGGTATCTGAGGCTATTTCAGGGGGGATCGTCCAGGGAACCCCATAGCCGTTGATTTCAAGGGTGCCGGAACTTCTGTCAAACAACATCTCAGCTTTATATGAGGAGGTATTGACGCGCCAAGCATCCTGGTTCCAATCCTTTCGTATATGAACGACCGAGTCGTTCCACTCCATAAACATATGGGGCTTACTTTCTGTGCAAATAATCGCCTGCTTCTTATACGAGCCGGTTCCATCAGCAATCGAAACACTAATCTTTTTGCCGTTTTCAGTTTCAAAAGATGAGGTTCCTTTTTCTTGCAAATTCTTCGCGACGTTGAGTCGATCCATGACTCTATTGACGTGGGCAATGATACTATCCATCCGCTCACCGTGCTCGGTGAATACATTGCTGTCTCCCGCCAAAGCGATAGCCCCCGTGGAGGCATTGCTGGGAATACTCATATCGAGGGTCGGAAATGTACCTGAAGACTTTTTTTCCTGATTTTGCATGCCGCATCCCGTTATACTCAAAAGCAGACTTAAAAGCGAAAGTGAGCGCATATGAAAAACCCCAATAAAATTTGTGAATAAAATGCATTATATCTTATCAGAAAAGATAAGAAACCTCTTTTAAGGGGATTCTTGAGGGGCTAAAAAAGCTGAAAAAAAAGACTGAAAATAGACTGGAAAAGGCAGGAGAAAGACCTAAAAAAGAAAGGCGATGAGTTTACCTTCGCCTTTATTAAGAAATAGACTAAGAATGATGGTATGACATAAAGACTATTCGACGTAATCATAGCTGACATTGACTTTAAGCGGGGTATTTAATTGACAGTCAGATGCGGGATCGTTATCCCCAGTCAGAACAAGGCTAAACTTAAGATCTGAGCCCAACAGCGGGGCAAAAATCTTGGGACTGGCAGCATCCGAAATAGAAAAGGAAAAATCTCCTTCAACCTGAGTTCGAGGCAACTTGCAGGTCAGCCCTGGGCCACAATAGCTGGGAGGATCTGAACTGTCTTGGCCTTTTATTTTGGTCCAATCATATTGCTTAAAGCCGTTAGTACCCGTTGAAAACTTATCGGCCTCGGTCGTTGAAGCTAACAAGACAATGCCGTTTAGGGTCAAAAAAAGGTGATCATCGTATCGCATGGGCTGATTTGAGGCGTCTGCCTTCATGGAGCAAACTTTATGGGACTTTGGAATATCTAAAGGAAAATCCTTTTCTATGCGCGCGGTAATCATTGCATTCGCTTCTCCCAAGTTATCTCCTTTTCCAAAGGGACAAATAGCGCCTGTATTAGAGGGAAAATTAACGACAATCGACCTGGTTTTCTTAACCCCACTACTACAAAGATTCGCAAAGCTAGCTATGGCCTTTGCATCTTCTGCTCCTGACTGGCCCATATTTTCATCCGACGGTGAATTGGCATCTGCGGAAGGAACACCGGAATTGGCATTTGAAACTCGGCCCTTATTTGCCGCAGATCCACCTTTAAAGTTATTGCTGGAATTGCAAGAAACGATTGCTGCTAAGCTGGCAATAAACATCTTAACCATGTCATCTCCTCATCGTTTGTCTGAAAATCCCGCCACTCCAAAACCGGCAAAATTTAGGTTCCACCGATCTAGGGTAAAACCAAGAATTAGCGAAAGCCCTACATCTCTATCGGATTTTTTGTCGAAAAATTCAGTATAAAAACTTTAAAAATATAAGTCTTCGTAATCAAATCGTATTATCTACACAAAAACCACAGTTTCGATGGGAATTATCCCAAAAAATAGAAAATCAAAAAAAATGGAAATCCGAATTGCTTTGTATTAGAAGACACCCAAATGGGTGTGTATAACTTGGCGGGCTGCGTCGTTGCCTCATAACTTTGACACTCTGGTAAAATTTTTGATGACGAAATCAAAACCTTACGGAGGAAAGCTATGGGCAAGGACGCTATGCTAGAATACATCGAAACTTTGAGGAAGCGCTACATTCAAAGCACCAAGAACGAGAAAAAGACGATTTTGTCTGAGTTCTGTGCCACCTCTCAGTATGACCGAAAGTATGCTATTAAGCTTCTAGGCGGAAAGGTAGCAGGTAGGACTAAGCAAAGTGGCCCTAAAGCTGTCTACGATTCTGACTTTGTGATCCATCTTGTTTGTCTTTGGACTCTCATGAGGCGCATGTGTAGCAAGCGTATGAAGGCGGACATACCCTTATGGCTTGACTATTATAGGAGTGGGACTCTGACTATCGAGATCCGGGATAAGTTGATGACCATTAGCCCTTCCTCCATAGACAGACTGCTTAGGCCCTACAAGGTTGAATTTCGTAAGGGGCTGTCTGCGACCAATCCAGGAGCCTTCTTAAAGAGCCAAATACCCATTGAACTTATCGATAAAAACGTGGATCGCCCAGGCTATGTAGAGGCCGATACGGTGGCCCACTGTGGCTCTTCTCTGTCAGGAGAGTTTGGAAATACACTTACGATGACAGATTTGCTTTCAGGATGGACTGCCAATCGCTGCACCCTAGGAAAGGCTTCTGGCGATGTCTTGGACAAAATCAAGGAAATCGGCTCTGATTTGCCCTTTAAGATGGTTGGCTTTGCTTGTGATAACGGATCTGAATTCAT
>CAIMVM010000271.1 GCA_903844895.1 uncultured Pseudomonadota bacterium | reverse complement strand
TTAATAGTCTCTATTGGGTTCGTTGTTCGAAGAGCAACCCAGTGGGAATGCTCGAACTTAAAGAATGTGAGCAGGGAATCAAGGTCCTTTTCCAAACATCTGACACTCCGCGTAGCATCGCTACCCAATACCTCCTTGAGCCCCAGGAAGGCCACTCTAGCTGCGTTTTCAGACTCTGCGTACATGACTTTGTGGGCTAGAAGTTTAAAAGGTTCTCTGAGTCTTGCTGGCGCCTTTCTAATTGCATTTCCTAGGGAGTGAAACCAACAACGCTGGGTAATCGAGTTTGGAAACTCCTGTTGAAATAGGTTTTCTAAGCCCGGAAGCCCATCCATAATCCCAAGTCTTACCTTTCCACTGGCTAATCCCCGGGACTTCAATGAGGAAAAAACAGCTCTCCAGCAATCTACGTTATCTTTGGTGCCTGGTTCTATAGCAAGAATGCTGCGATGATTCGTATCATCAATACCAACTACCATTAACGAAGGCTCGCTTGCTGTTGATCCGCGGCGCTGAACCTTGAAGTTAGTGCCGTCGACGTAGAGTGCCCAATAGGAGCCCTCTATAGGGCGTTCAAGCCATCTTCTAGACTCTTCTACGACCAATGAAAGTGAGTCGTTGACCCCATCTTTACCAATCTCAACACCTAGAAGTCGCTTTGAGATCATAGAGAGAGTCCTTGATGATAAACCTGCAAGCTGCAGAATCGCCATTTCAGCTTTAATTCGAGGGTCAACCCGTTCTTTTGGTGGGATTATGCTGCTTTCAAAGTTTCCTAGACGGTCCTTTGGAATCCTAACACGTAAGGCACCTACCCCTTTTAAGGCGTATTCACGCTCCGGATGGTAGCCATTCCGCTTATTCCCAACTTCGGTTTCATTTCCTAAGAAGATGTCAATTTCAGTGTTTAAAAGCTGATTGAAACCATGACTTACAGCCTTTCGAATCTCCTCTGAAAACAAATCTAGCGCATTTTTACGGTTCTTTTTGAAAGCGGCAATCGCAGACGGTATCTCACTAAGACGTATTTCCAGTTTAATTACAGACATTTGCGTTCTCATTGTGTGTTTCTCTTCTATGACCTTTTATCATGAGGTCAGACCATGAGACACCAATTTTCCGGCGGTCCCTCAAAGCAAGCTCGTTACTTTGCAAATCTCGGCTTCCATTTGACATTGCAACAGAAGGTAGAAATTTTTGGTTTCCTGAAGGTAAAGACGTAAATCCCAATTTTTCATAATAGGTGGGGGAAATCTCAGAAAACAGCATGAACGTGTAGGAAGAATTTTCGAGTCTAAGAAGTTCCATGACCGCCTTTGTAAGTAGGGCGGCATGACCTTTTTTTCGCATGCTGGGTTTTGTCGCTACCGAAGCAATGCCAATGACATTCTTTGAAAGAATGAGCGTGTTGAGGTTTGCCAGTATTTCACCACTGAGTGTTTCTATTAAATATCGTTGTCCTCTCAAATGATTTTGATCCAAATTATAGGATTCTAAAAATGAGGGCATGCTTTTGCCGTTTCCCCAGGCGTCATAACCAAAAGATGAACTACTCCACCCAATCCTCACAAGCCCTGGGGGCTTGCTCCGGTATGGGATGGAGTTTCGTGTTTCACAGGAAAAGAGTTCTTCTCCTCCACACCTGAGGCCGGTTCCCGACCCGTGACAAAGCCTGTCAAAGCAT
>CAIMVM010000270.1 GCA_903844895.1 uncultured Pseudomonadota bacterium | reverse complement strand
TGGAGTTTTTGAGAAATGCTAGGGGCCTTTAAACTAGAAGACGTGGATGTCTTGTCTATTTTGACTGCCTCTACTGTTTCTAGAGGTACCGACCATTCTCCAGTTTCATGTCTCCTCACCCAGGAGTGCAAAGTACCTACTGGAACCCCTAGATCCTTTGCGGTCTGAGACATTGTCTTATCTTTTGTTTGGGCCAGCTTAATGGCCTGAGTCCTAAACTCAGGAGTGGTTCCTGGCGATACCTGGACTTCTTGGTTTCCTTGTCGGACTTTTTGTTCTCGATTCCTTTGGCTTAAGGTGGGCATCTATGCAAGTACGGAACAACGTGCTTCACATTGTCGTACGGCGCGGCGTTCGCTTGCATCGTATCGATGTGCCGATTTTCACAGCCCAAGCTCTGATAATACAAGAATCCATTGATTCCGATGGTGATTTGTGGCTCTATTTTGCAATAGCCACGAAAGAAGGCGACCGAATTCAGCTCGGCAATAATGGTCGTATAATGAACACTTCCAGCCTTAATGCGTTAATAAGTGATTTTGTGGCGCAAACCGGACTCAAAGTTGAAAAGGAACGAAAATCTTAAAACGCGAGCACTGCGGCAATTCATGAGCTTTGTTTGATAGGCGTGAGGTGGTTGATGCACTAGTCGCCCTGCGCCATTTCAAAACTTTTGTATAGTATGTCAACAAATATTCGGTGTACATCATTCCGCCCATGCCGCCCACGCAAACGGGGGGTAAGCTACCTTTGATATTCAGAGGTAGTGAGTTGTATTTAAAAGCATTTTTAACCAAAATTTCACGGCAAATTTTCCCTATTTTGTATTGAGAAGTATCTAGAAGCAAAAAAAACTGGGGCGCTACTGGGGCGCTAACTAAAAAAAATTAGTGAAGCAAAAGTAAAACCACAGTCTGCGAGTTCGACTGCTCCAAGGGTAGGTTCTAAAATCCTTAGCTACTCGGAGAGATCGATATGAAACAGAAATCAGCCAGCCACACACAACTAAGCGGTGAGGAAGCGCATAGCAAGAAAGCGAAGAGAAGTAGTTCTTCGCCCATTAGAATTCAGAAACAGGCCAAAGAAAAGTTGGACACATTGATTGCCCGAGCAAACAGAAATCGTGTCGGAAGAAAGATTAGAGCCGACGATATCATTGGGTATAGTTTAAATCTTCTGACTGAAGAGCATCTGAAGGATCTGTTGTCACGACGCCTGACAAATAAAGAGCGAATAGAGATTCTCTATGGACAACTGTCTAAGACCAAGCGTGGTCGTTCACATGAGGATTTTTTAGGCATGTTGCTTGAAGGGGAAATTTATACTTAAGCGGCTAGGTGCGCAGCGCTGGTGCTCTATTCAGCGCCACGCCTAAGTTTAACTAAGGAGTCTAACTTGCTTGAAGAAATGCTTAAGACCTAAGCAACAAAATATGCAAGAAGGAAAGAGCTACGATCAACAGGTAAAGAACTCTAATTTGCATAGTTTTGAAACTGACAAACGGCCTTAAATAGCATAGAACTGACCATCTTCCAAGATGGTCAGTCAAACATGCCAAATTATGAGTAATCAATTCAGAAGGATTTTATGAAGATCTATTTTTTATCTCTGTTTTTGTCTACCGCCTCAATAGCTTCAGAAAGAGCCTGGATCAAAGAATCTAATTCTATTGCTGAATCTTTTGCGAAAGAGTTTGGACAGATTGTCCCAGAATCAGCATCCTCTATGGGATATGAAGAGTTCGATCCCTTGGGGTCCGACGTTTCTCTTGAAGCGGAAAAGTTGAAAGGACTTTTTTATGAAAAGTGGGCCAAAATTCTTTCAGAGAAAATAGCTACAGAGAAGAATCGAGACCTAAGAATAGATCTAGAAATATTGTTAAAGTCTGTACAGAACAGCATTGAATCAGTTAAAATCAGCGAAGAGGTAGGCGATATAGGCTTTTATGATGGAAGCAAAACAGTTTTTAAAGAGCTGCAAGTATTGATTAATCCGCAATCGCCACCATCTAGGAAAAAGTCAGCTGTGGATCGATTTAAGGTTTATGTCCATGGAGCGGGCAAAATTAAGCCGTTACTAAGTTCTTTAGAAAATCTGGTTAAAGAGAAAGAGAAAAAGTATAAGGTCAAAAAATTCTATCCGCTGAGAACTGAAGTTGAGTTGTACCTTGCAGAATCTAACGATTATGTGAAGGGCGTAGAAGAGCTACTTGCTCAATCGGGCCGATCAGACTGGAAGGAAGATTTTATTGTATTCCAAAGTCAGGTCAAAAAGTACGATCAATTTATTCGAGATGATCAAATCAAGAAAGCCAGAACTGACTTTAAACTTCCGCCCAAAGTCTATCAATATATTCTGAAACTGCGCGGTATTAATGAAACTCCAAAAGTGCTTATAGAACTAGGTCGGAGAGACTATAAGATCATCTACAAAGATTTTGTTTCCCTTGCTAAAGAGATTGCCCAAAAGAACTCTTTGAAAGATCATGACCCTGCTTCCGTTATAAAGTATTTGAAATCAACGCCAATAACGTCAGCATCAGATGCAGAGCGTACATATAGAGAAGCAGATCAGGTACTTACCAAGATAATCTCGGAAAATAAGATAGTGAGTCTGCCAAAATCGTCTCTGAAGATTAGAATTGCCGGCGATGCTGAAAGCAAGGCGACTCCTGTCCCACATCTCACTCCGCCGCCACTGATTAACAACAAAGGCGAGCGGCCTGAGTTTGTTGTGCCGTCGTCCTCTAAGGGTACTTTACCATTTGACGATTTTTCATATAAAGAAGCTGCGCTTGTACTGGTTGCTCATGAAGGAAGGCCTGGCCATGATTTGCAGTTTTCTTCAATGCTAGATAATGGGGTCTCCATTATTCGCTCCAGGTATGCGGTTAATAATGTGAATATTGAGGGTTGGGGATTGTATGCCGAAGATCTTGTTTATCCATATTTGCCACTAGAAGCAAAGTTTGCAGCGTTGCAGATGAGGCTCTGGAGGATAGCTCGAATGTTTCTAGACCCCGAAGTTCAAGGGGGTAAATCAAGCCAAAAAGAGGTAATGAAAGTGTTTTCCAATGAGCTGGGTGTATCTTCGGTAATGGCGGACCTTGAGTTTAAGCGTTATACCTTTAGAGACATTGGACAGGCTCCCTCCTACTATTATGGGTTGTTAAAGCTTAGAAGTGCTAAAGAAGCATTACAGAAAAAATTAGGAACGTCTTTCGACGAGTTGTGCTTTAATGACGGAGTTTTAGGTCTTGGCCTTTTGCCTTTGGATATCATTCAAGAGGAACTCCTAAGTCGCCTTGAATGCAATGATTTGAAATAGGTATCTACATTGATGTGTCGCAGGTGGGTCAGCGTACTTTTAATATCTGACATGCCGCAATAACTTGAGTTTGCTTTGTTCAAAATGGGTTATGCCTAGAAATTATTCTAGTTAGTGTAAGTAATCTTGAACGAGCACAAAGGAGTGTGTGATGGCATACATCGTTTATGGCAAGGGTGGGATGAGGCACCTTAAAATTGTTTGGTTACTCAGAGAAATGTCTCTACCCCATGAAGTTGTTCCCATGAGCCCTCGGCCGGACTCACCGGAATACAAGCGGTTACTGGAAATGAATCCATTTGGAAAACTTCCTGTATTGCAAATGGATCAGGAGTATATCTGGGAATCAGGAGCCATTCTTAATTACTTGGTAGACAAGCACATGGAGCATTCCATGGCGCCACGTCCAGGTACGATTGAGCGAGCCAAGCACGACCGATGGTTTTTTCTCGCACATACCGATCTGGAGGAACCCCTTTGGACTATCGCCAGGCATTCGATGGTTTTTCCGGAGCATCTTCGCAGTCAAGAAGCAAAGGATGCAGCTCGATTTGATTGGCTAAAGAAAGTAGCTGTTCTTGAGACGTGTTTGCCAGAGACAGGTTTTGTAACCGGACCAAGGTTTACCGTAGCTGATATTGCACTGGCATACGTCTTAAATTGGGGAAAGAAATTCGACATCATGGAAAAGTCACCAAAGGTTGAAGAATATTTGAATCGGTGTTTAGATCGACCAGCTTGCCCAGTCAGGGATACTAAAGGCTGAAGTTGGATTTCGGTTTAAGTTCCCGGTATTATTAGAGAAGCAGTATTTTTTTAAAATGGAACAATGGCAGAATATTGGACTCAGTTGTTTTTTATTGACCATGCTCTTAGCCTGAACTTCTTTGGGGTGTCAGGACTGTTTAGATTAGAAGAGTCTAAGTGGTTGGAATATAGGCACCATAGGGAGTTTAAATGTCAGATAAAGTTAGTGATCTAGATGGATATGGCGACTTTCTAGTAGGTCTAAAGGCGAGGATTGCCCAGGCTCAAGTAAGGGCCTCTCTAGCAGTAAACCATGAACTGGTGAATCTATATTGGCATATCGGTAAAGAAATTTTGCACCAGCAAAATTTAAGGGGTTGGGGGGCCCATGTCATAGAACGATTGTCTAAGGATTTAAAGATTGCCTTCCCAGGGCAGGTAGGGTTTTCTTCCCGAAATTTGAAATACATGCGTAAATTCGCTGACATATGGCCAGACCACTCAATTGTGCAACAGGCTGTTGCACAATTGCCTTGGGGCCATCAGACCGTCTTGATCGATAAGCTGACTTCAGCAGAATCAAGGATTTGGTATATTCAAATGGCTATAGCCAATGGATGGAGCCGAAATGTACTTACGCATCAAATCGAGACTGCGCTTATGGATCGTCAGGGGCGGGCGCCTACTAATTTTCAGCAGACGCTTCCTTCTCCACATTCAGATCTGGCAAATCAGGTTCTTAAAGATCCCTACAAGCTCGAATTTTTAACTCTTGATGAAGATGCCAAAGAGCGGGATTTGGAAAAAGCATTAATCCAAAATATAAGAGATTTTCTATTGGAACTTGGCAGTGGATTTGCATTTGTAGGGCAGCAGTTCCACCTTGAGGTTGGCGGCGATGACTTCTATCCTGATCTTCTATTTTACCATCTTAAACTTCGCTGCTATGTTGTTATTGACTTAAAAATGCGCAATTTTATACCTGAATATGCCGGCAAAATGAATTTTTACGTATCGGTTATCGAGGACAAATTGAGAGATAAAGAACACGACAATCCAACAATTGGTTTGATTCTTTGTAAATCAAAAAATAACCAGGTTGCCGAATATGCTTTGAACGGTGTTACAAGACCAATCGGCGTGGCTGCCTATGATCTTCCTCCTTCGGTAAAAGAAGCACTCTCGATGGATGAGATTAAGCAACACCTTGTAGACTTTAGCGTAGAGAAAAAGTCGTGTAAATAGAGGATTCATTTGAGATCTGAAAAGCCAAATTCGGACACCTTAGACCTTGAAATCGAAATTGCAGTAAAATTTAATAAGATGATCAGAATTGGCGTAGCGGAGAAAGAATACTTTGATGACTGAGAGCAAAGTATTCCGTGTCGCAGCCTATCAAGCTCAATCAAGGCCTTGTACGTTTGAAGAACGGCTTGCTGATCTTAACGTGATTGCTGGTAAAGCCAATGGGCTCGGCGTTGACGTGTTGACTTTTCCTGAGTGTTTTCTTACTGGGTACTTTCCTGACGAGGCTTCCGCACGTCAATCTTCAATTGCGACTGATGGCTCGAAATTTGCACAGATTTGCAAATCTACCTCCGGTCTTTCCGTCACAGTTATCGCTGGTTTTACCGAACAATATGAAGGTCGGCTCTATAATTCGTCCGCCGTGATTGAAGGCGGCAAATGTCGTGGAATCTATCGCAAGTCCTACCTCTGCTATGGGTATCATACGGCAGGACGTGAGTATCCAGTTTTTTAAAAAAATGGTGTCTTATTCGGTGTAGTCATTTGTTTGGATTCTCTATATTTAGAGCCTTGTCGGATTCTCGCGCGTAAAGGGGCAAAAGTTATTTTCTGCCCGATGGATAATCGTGTTCCGCCTGAGCATAAATATTCAACGAGGCCTTCCTACTATAACCATATCGTTGCTCGTTCGTTTGAAAATAATTGTTGGTTTGTCTCTGCAGATGTTGTGCGGCCAAACAATGGGATATCGATCTGCCCAGGGCACACCTTTGTCTACGACAATGACGGAGTCGAAGTGTCTCGCAGCAAAGAGTTTATTGAAGAACTGCTGATTCACGACATACCCATGATAAGCCTTACCCAGGAACGACCGATCCGATTGTTTGGCGATCCAGATGTTGTGCGTCTGTATATAGAAACGGAGGTTAAATAGAACCCGTGCGGTGTTTCCAGACATCTTAAATTTTGCACTTTGATTATTCGGTTAATCAGTTCTATTATGTCCTGACATGTACCACCGAGACGTGGCATGGGTTTAGAGGGAGAGAAGTGTGTTCATTGGCCACTACGGAGTAGCATTGGCAGCAAAAGGAATTCAGCCTAGACTATCTCTCGGGATACTGTTTCTATCGGTTCAGTTTCTTGATGTGCTTTTTGCGATATTTGTTTTAGCAGGTGTCGAGAAAATGCGCATAGTTACTGGATTTACGGCTTATCATCCCTATGATCTATATTTTATGCCATTCACCCACAGTTTACCCGGGGCGGCAATCTGGTCTATCGTCTTAGCTTTCGGCCTATGTTTGTTTTCTGTTAGTAATAATCCTACTCGCAGAATCTTTTCGTTGTTTGTTGCCCTAGCAGTCTTCTCGCACTTTTTGCTTGATTTACCTATGCATACTGCCGACTTGACGCTTGGATTTTCTGGTCAAGATATAAAATTTGGATTTGGGCTTTGGAACTACATGTGGCTCTCGCTTCTAGCTGAGCTTATCGTTTTCGGATTTGGTATTGTCTTATATTGGAATTCTAATGAACTACTCCACCCAATCCTCACAAGCCCTGGGGGCTTGCTCCGGTATGGGATGGAGTTTCGTGTTTCACAGGAAAAGAGTTCTTCTCCTCCACACCTGAGGCCGGTTCCCGACCCGTGACAAAGCCTGTCAAAGC
>CAIMVM010000269.1 GCA_903844895.1 uncultured Pseudomonadota bacterium | reverse complement strand
GCTTTGACAGGCTTTGTCACGGGTCGGGAACCGGCCTCAGGTGTGGAGGAGAAGAACTCTTTTCCTGTGAAACACGAAACTCCATCCCATACCGGAGCAAGCCCCCAGGGCTTGTGAGGATTGGGTGGAGTAGTTCATTAGGCCCCAAGCTTCTTTTCGCCGTGGGGCTGATGGTCGCAATCTTCATCGTGAATGTGAACATCTAGGGACAATTTCGAGAGTGATTCATCTTCTTTATGGGATTTGCTTTGTTTTTTGGCTATGATTTTTTGAGCAACATTATCACCTTTTTCTACGACGTAGATGTTTCCAACCAGAGATTGCTTCTTTTCTTCGTATAAGTTGAGACTCTTTTTTAAGGCAGCCACAAAAGGGTTGTAAAACACAGGATCAAAGTGCTCTAGAGAGTTGATTTCAAGAAGTCTTAAGGCTTCTTCTGCGGGTAGGGCCGGCTTGTAAACTCGCTCCATGAGGAGTGCAGAATAGCTGTCGGCAATGGCGACAATTCTAGCAAAGGGATGGATGCCATTTTCTGTGTTCTCTTCAAGGCGCCCTTTCTTGCCGTAGGGATACCCTTTTCCTGAAAATCGCTCGTGATGCTGAAGGGCTACTTCTGCAACAATTTTTTCTATGGACGCGCCCTCGTTAATGGATTTTGAGATAACTTTATATCCGAGAATCGCATGAGACTTCATGATTTCAAATTCTTCCGGGGTAAAGGCACCTGGTTTGTTCAATACTGCATGGGGAATGCAGGCTTTGCCTGCGTCATGATACAGTCCACATTGAGCTAGGGTTTCAGCGTTTTTCTGGCTTAGCTTGCCTTGGTAGGCTTGTTTCCCCATGATTCCTGAAAACATAGCTACAGCAGCGGAATGATCATAGAGGCTAGGGTCGATTTGGATCATTCGTGAAAGGGTAGCAATCGCAAAATTATTGTCCATAAGATTTGAAACCATAAAGGACGCGGCTGCTGCAACTTTTCGGGTAGCGTCTTCATTAATTCCCCCGCGAAGGATCATTTGACTTGCACCGCTTAAGTTGACAAAGGAGATAAGTGTTTTCGTGTCGAGTGCTGGTTCGCGCTCAATCAAGCGTTTGATCTTGAGATCTCGCACCGAGTCAATGACGCGAGTAAATTTGGCGTGGTCTGCTGATTGAACACATATCTCAACTTCCGCATCGTCTTTAATGGAAGCTAGCCAAATATGTTTTAAAAGTTCCTTTGACAGCTCTGTGGCCTTGATATATTCAACCATCTCTTCATCGACTCGAATAAATATCGAAAAATCAATAGCTGGTGCTTCATATAGAAAGTGAAAAAGTTCCATGGAGATGGGCGTGAATTGACGCCGGTCAAAGCTATCAATGGGAAATACTCGACAGCGTTTTCGAGTGGATTCTTTGATTATGAATTTTTTGCTGCTCATCTTTCCATTTACCTCACCTACTATCAGCCCACCCTTTCGGTGCAAATAAAGAGTCCCATGAGTGCGAGGTTTGGAATTGTGGGTAAGTCCCTAATTGCTTTAGACTAAAGTAATTGCGCTATGCAAGTGACTAGGAGTTCATTCAAAGATACCCACTCATTCTAGAGGGGAGGGACCACTGAAAAACTGGGTTTTACGCGGTTTCCATGTTTGAGTTTTGCAGTCCAGTACCAATAAGTCGAGCGTCCTGGTTTTGCGATTATCTTCTAGCTGGAGGCAAGTGCGGTAGTGGGCGCTCGGCAATATTTGCCGGATTGGCTTCTTCGGACTCACTTTCAAGTCTTGAATCTTGCTCGTATTCTGAAGTTAATTCGCTTGCCGCCGATGTATCGAAATTCATAAATCTCCTTAGTATTCATATCTTACAGTGCAAAAATCTTGTGTTTGTTCCATTATACAGTCCCCCCACGGTGGAATACAAATCCACCGTAAACATATTCCATTATTTTACTTAATTTTTGCTTTCACAATCCGAGAGGTTATATAGATGGAGGAATTATTTATATGACTCAAACGGCCCGAATGCGACCTGTCAAAAAAATAAAGAGCGAGGAATACTCCAATTTCAAACTCATAGATGGCTCACATCCTTTTAAAGAGGCGGCTCCGCTTTGCTATGTAGATTACCAAGCTAGGGTGCGACATGGCGGAAAAGTGTCTTGGTTTAATTTTGAGTTGGCAAGAAAAATGGGACTTATCTCAGCCACCCACGCCAATGAACTTAACGCAGAACTAGAGACAATGATTTTAGATACGTTTTCTATGATCATTATCAATGAGCACGACATCATTCATGGAAAGAAGTATCCCGAACATGAAATCAAGAAAGGTCGCTATATGGCGACCCGCTATTTGCAGCTCCAACATAAATCAAAACAAGGAGTCACTTCCGGTGATGGTCGATCTGTATGGAACGGTCATGTGAAACATGATGGCGTGACGTGGGATATATCTAGTTGTGGGACTGGAGCTACATGCCTATCGCCAGCTACCGATAAACACGGCAAGTTTTTTAAAACCGGCGATAAAGAAGTTTCCTATGGTTGCGGCTATTCAAAGTTACATGAAGGTCTTTTAGATGTCATCTTTTCAGAGGTACTTGCCGCTCGAGGAGTGCGGACTGAAAGAATCCTGGCTGTAATTGAATACCCGGGTTCTTTTGCTGTTACGGTAAGAGCTGGTCAAAACTTGTTTCGGCCCTCACATTTCTTTAACCATATTAAGCAAGGTCGCATTGATCGCCTCAAAAGCGTACTTGATTTCTATATTGATCGACAGATTCAGAATAAAGTATTCCCTTCAGATCTAAGCGCTAAGGATAAATACCACTACTTTTTGCGATGGGTGTCGGAACGTTTTGCAGAAGCTAGCGCTAGATTTGAAGAAGACTATCTATTTTGCTGGATCGATTGGGATGGTGATAATATTATGGCCGATGGTGGCATCATTGACTTCGGTTCTGTCAGACAGTTTGGTATTTTTCATCACGAATATCGCTTTGACGATGATGAGAGATGGTCTACAAATATCAAAGAACAGAAGATTAAAGCTCGTTATACCGTTCAAGTGTTTGCGCAGTGCGTCGATGCGGTAATCAATCAATCAAAACGTGGACTTGAGTCTTTTGAGAACTCTTCAGCGTGCCAACTTTTTGATCGCAGTTTTAAGCGCTATAAGTCTAAATTCCTGCTGGAGAGACTAGGCTTTTCTTCCCATTTCTCTGAAGAAGTTGCCCAAAAAAATCCCGGGTGGTTTAGGTTGCTGCAACAAAGTTTCTATCATTTGGAAATGAAGAAATCGTCGTCAGGAGTTATTAAAGTTCCTGATGGAAAAACTTGGATACCTCTTTACAACATGAGGAGTTTTTCTAGGGACTTGATCAGTAATGCCCTTAAGGACCATGAAGAAGGAATGCAACTTGCAAAGTTGTCCTTAAAAGTTTCTACTCTGCCGGCAAAATTCAATAAACTAGATCATACGACCTTGAATGATCATGTTGAGCGTATTTTAAAAAGCTATCGTATCGGATTGACTTCCAGTCAGAAATCAAAGTTAGACCAAGAGAATAGCGCTGAAAAGATTTCCGAGAGAGCCTGGAGTCAAAATCACCCTCAACGCATTACGGGCGATGGTGCTTGCATTGTGGCGGAATACATTCAAAGGAAACGTTCTGGGGTTTCAAGAGACGTCATATATCAATTGGTACAAATGTTTGTTCTCGACCAAGTGCGAGGTGGAGTTGTCGATATGGACTTGGGTCGATTGCCGGACGCAAGAACTGTCGCAGTTATGACCTCAAAGATTAATAAGATTTTAAAGAGCTATAGGGAAGGTCTATGACGCGTGGGCTCGATGTATGGCTTTACAGCTCCGATGATGCGGAGCTTAACTCTCAAATGGACGAAGATCTTTATGCGAGCCTTTTGAGAACTCACCCTCATTTAACGTTTATTTCCTCCCATAAATCCACAGCGGAGGCACATTTTGAACTCTTTCATGAGCGATTTTCTAGGTTTGGGTATTGTCACACGTCCTTGCTTTCGCCTGATCTTCCCTTCAATCAAAGCCGTCTTTCCAAAGCTTTAAGGTCGGATATGATTTATCTGGATGGCGGGAATACTTATTATTTTTTAGAAGCTCTAAGAAAAGCTAAGCTTATGCCAAGTTTAAGAGAATTTGTTAAAAAGGGTGGTGTTCTGGGTGGGACTAGTGCAGGTGCTATTATTTTAACACCCAACATCAATACTGCGAGCTATCCCACGTCTGATCATGATGAAAATGAATCAGGGATCGAAGATTTAACAGCTCTGGGAGTCGTAGGTTTTGAGTTTTATCCCCATTGGGTAGATCAGCCAGCCTATAATGAAGCGCTACTCGAGCAATCCGAGCTTATAGATGTTCCCATCTATGGTGCCCCTGATGGCGGGGGAGTGAGGAGTCATGCGGGCCGG
Source organism: uncultured Pseudomonadota bacterium (assembly GCA_903844895.1). Lineage (GTDB taxonomy): Bacteria > Bdellovibrionota_B > Oligoflexia > Oligoflexales > CAIMVM01 > CAIMVM01. The sequence goes on along the minus strand of CAIMVM010000269.1, from coordinate 5,929 downwards.
CTGACGTTCTATGGTGATGTACATGCATTTGTTGATGGTAGCAAAATTCGGCTCAATCCGTTTCATTAGCTGTCCCCTTCTATCACCACCTGAAGGCTTTAGGGTTCGAGCCGAGTCTGTAGAGCGATTTAAACGTCATCATGTGACGGAACGCAACTCAGGCTGAAGGGGGATAGTGTGTTTTTTCTATAGGGCGGCCTAAAATGTAGACAGATTTCAGGGCTTTTTCTCCCCAAATTTTTTATTTTACCGAGCTGTCGGCTTAAAAAGTGACATTCTTTGGCCTTGGAGTTAGGATTTGGTCCCCAAAACCAGGCGAGGTTCCATGAGCGAATTAATTTCCATCGACGAAGAAATTTTGCGCCTAAAAGCAGTGCGGGAAGACCTGAAAGTAACAGTAAAATCTGTTTCGGAAAACATTCTGGGTGAAGCAAGTCAGATTTTGATCGGAACTGCAGAAACTAAAGACGAATGGGGCGCTCTACATGAGCAACTACACACCTATAATTCTCTTATGAGTCGCAAGAGTCAGAGCATCTATCCCGACCCAAACTTTCCTTATTTCGCTCGGATTGTTTTAGATGAGCCCCATCACCATAGAGATGTTTTACTTGGCTACGGATCTCTCGTGGGCGGGCAAGTGAGTTTTCCAATTGTGGACTGGCGAAAGGCTCCCGTAGCTCAAGTTTTTTTTGAAAAGAAGTCAGGAGAGGTCTTTGAACAAGAGCTCCCGCGGCGCCTTTCAACAGGCGTTGTCGCTTCAAGATTCCTTTATGGAATAAGGCGAGGTGAGTTAACTTCTGTGTGGAGCGACAAAGGCAAAAGACTCTATTTGTCAGATCAAGCTTGGAAAGAGGAATTTATTTCTTGGACCATCCCTCTTTCAGGGGGAGAAGGTAAAGCAGTTCGAAGCATTGATCCGACCCAAGTCTGGTCTGATGCGGATGATAGCGAAACACAAAAACTTTTGGACCGTGATCAACGGGAGGTTTTAAATTCACCTCCTGATGAATCTCTTCTGGTACTGGGAGGGGCGGGATCAGGAAAGACGACTGTAGCTCTTCTTCGCTTGGCAAAGCTTGTAAAAGGACTAAATGGCACCTTTGTCCCAAGCAATTCTATGGTCATCGTACCGCATGAAGGATTAAGACGCCTTTGCACCAATATTCTTTGGACTATGAATATCGTGGATCTAGCCGTACTTACTTACGATGATTGGATTACCCGTGAAGGGGCTAAGGTATTTAAAGATTTGCCAAAGAGGATATATAATTCCACGCCTGCTACCGTGGTGAATATCAAGAGATCTAGTCGCATGATCGCTTTATTGGATACCTACATTGCCGATGGATTTAGGGCTGCAAAAAAGGATCTTATTCAAAAGTTTCCTGAAATTGAGGCAACGGTTATTCCAATAGATTATGAGCCTCATAATACTTTGCTTAAAAACTACGACAGGCTTCAAATCGCATCTCTAAAAGCTTCCTACCCAGCCAATAGAGAGCGGCTGAATCGCTTTTTTTCATTTTTGCACTCAGAGCTCTATGATTTGGCGCAAGATCGTATCTCTCTATTTACGGACGAAAAGCTACTTTTGGGACTAGTTGACGAAAAGACTGGGATTACGACCCATTCGGTAAATCAGCTTTTGGAGTATTCTAGAAGACAGTTTTTTAGTCACCTGTCGTCCATCGAAGTGGAGAAGGAGACGGAAGCTCATATTGCTTTAGACGGGCGAGATGAGACAGAGGAAGATGAAGAGGATCTGTATAAGTCCATTGATGTAGAAGATTATGTCGTGCTCTTTCATCTTCTTCTAAAGAAAACAGGTCAGCTTTTTGTGCCAGGAAGAGGAAGCCTCACGACATCCAAGTACTTGGTAATTGATGAAGCCCAGGAGCTTTCAGAAAGTGAACTGCGTATCTTAGGATGCTCTCTGGAAAAGGGTAGTTCCGTTACTCTGTCTGGCGATGAGGGTCAGCTCACAACGTCGGAAGACGCTTTTTTAACTTGGGATAAGGTGCTAGAGGCAATGGGTCTAGAAAGTGTAAAACGGTCAAGGCTTATGACCAACTATCGTTCTACCAAATCAGTGGCCCATTTTGGACTTCATGTGCTAGGGCCTCTGGCCAAAGAATTGCCCCAGGCAGTCAGAATGGGGCTGCCGGTAATTGTATCCCACTTTGAGGGGATTGGGCCAGGTTGCACCATTCTATCGGACACATTGCGGGACTTGGTACGCCGCGAGGAGAACTCGAGTATTGCTGTTGTATGCAAAGACGAAAAAACTGCCAAAATTCTCTATCAACTCTTTGAAGACTTAGAGTCAAGCCGACTAGTCTTAGACGGAAAATTTACATTTGATCCAGGCGTCGATTTTACGACTTTGGATGAGGTTAAGGGACTGGAATTTGATTATGTCATTATTCCGGATGCCCATTCGTTTGTGTATCGAGACGATCATTTTTCGAGGCGGGCTCTTTATGTTGCCCTTACTCGCGCTGTTCACGGACTTTGGATTTTTTCTACCGCGAAGCCTTCCCCTCTCTTAGAGACTTGGCAGCCTCTTGGCGAGGAACAGGCTTATCGCCAGATGATTTCTCCATCCTTGAGCTGAGATTCAAGAGGTGGATCTAAAATCTAATTGCGGGCTACTTCGTTAAGGTGAGGCAGCCATTAAGGTCAAGAGACTCAGGGCGGCTGGCCTCATTTAGGCCGCTTTTTTCTGCGCTGAAATTTCCAAAGCAAAGCTTTCCTTCTTCTAAGCCCATCAAACCAAAAGTTGTCTGCTGTTTTTTAATTGTTATATCCTGATTCAAGACTAAATCTGAAACTACATTCTTAAAAAAAACAAAGATCGAATCGTCTTTGTAAAAGATGTATTTAGCGTCCTCTGAAATGAAGTTGACCTTCGCAATGGCTTTAGTTCCATCGGCTAACATCAAGCGTCCGGAGGTTGAAAGTTTCAAGCTCACATCTTTTTCAACCTTTTCATCCTTGCAGTCAGACTGAGAAGTGTACACAGTTATTGCTTCAAAATACGTTGAGTGTGAAACGCTAATCTCACGATCGGAAAAAAAGGGAAGTTTAAATGAAGGGTTTGCGCAGCGGATTGTCCATTTCCCTTGGATACGAGGGGTTAGGGTGTCTGAAGAACCGATGCTGGTGTGAAGTATTTCTGTTTCCAATGGCGCATTCTGCTTATTTTGACTCGCAGACCCTAAAATAGCATCAGGTGCATCCTGAAGTCTTTTGGTACGGTGCATCGCTTGTTTACAAGATGACACTAGAATCACAAATAATATACAAACGTATTTCACTCTGTCCTCCCCCCTTGGCCTGGATTCAGTATTTTATGGAATACAGTAGAGTAAACTTGAAAAGAGTCCTGTGTATACCATAAAAGTTATTAGCCTAGGGCGCGAGACTGAAGCACTAAGTCGAAATTTTGTGCAAATTTGAACATGGCCCACATTCCAGCGAAAATTTAAGCGCTTCCATTTATTTCGCACGGCAAAGACCCAAAAGCCCTGACAAATGTGACTCTCAAGGCGTTCAGGTTGAAATAGGTTATTCGAGTTTCATCAGTTTGGCGAAGTTCCCTAGCAACTGAGTCCGCAATACTTCAAACACATCTGCAGGAAGTTGAGCGGAAATTCGGCGAAGAGTTCTGAATTCTGGTTCTCCGACCTGGTTGCATTGCGACCGAGTTCTCTGAAACACGCCGATATTTCAAAGCGTCTCAAGCACAGCCCCACGATCATCCGTCGCAGTCTAGCTTAGAAAAATAGCTAGCAGCGCTCACCACCCTTATTCCGTCTTTTTGGTAGGGCTGGCTCAATTCTCCTACAACCTGAACAACGTGTTTCGGCTTCAGGTGTTTGGCATAATACCCCAACGCCGCTGAAACCTGGGAGTCGTTCCATTTTGCTTCAACGAGAACGTGCGGCACGCCATCTTTTACGACGAGAAAATCCACTTCACGCTTATCTTTATCGCGCAAATAATGAACTCGATAATCGTGACCGTCCCTGTCTTCCAAAAACTGGTAGCGCTTGAGAAGCTGAGTGGCTACGAGGTTTTCAAATCGCGCCCCCGTTTGCCCATCAACATCACCGGTATCGTAGAAGTAAACTTTTGGGGGTTTTTGCAGAGATCTCGGCAAGCCGGTTGTGTATGGATAAACCGAGAAGACTACGTACATGCGTTCCAAGACTTGCAGCCACGCTTTCAGAGTTTTGGGTGCTACATGCAAATCTTGAGCAATGTTTGCCAAATTCACAAGGCCACCAACCCTTGTTCGAAGGGCTGCAACAAACAGTTCAAGCGTTGAGATGTCCCGAACGCTTTCCAAATCGCGAACATCGTCGCGCAGCACTCGCTGCAATCTTTCGCGTCTCCATCGTCGTGCATCCCGCTCATCGCCACTCAAGAACGGTTCCGGAAATCCTCCTAAGGTCATCAGACGATGCAAACATTCAACAGGTGTCATATCAGAAGGAATCTCGTCAAATCCGATGGGATGGAGCCTCCACAAGTGATACCTTCCCAACAAAGAGTCGCCTCCGCGTCGACACACATCCAGGCGGGCACTGCCGGTCACCAGAATGGAATAGAGATGTTTGTTCTTATCAAAAATTCCTTTCACCCAGTTTTTCCAACGTTTGAATTTATGGACTTCGTCGAAAACCAACATCGATTTCTCCGGCGGAAACTTTTGATCCAAGAGACGTTTGCGATCGAGATCGTCGTCCCAGTTGAAATATCGCTGAGCTTGGGACGGCGATTGCTCTGCTAATAGCGCTTGGGCGAAGGTTGTCTTGCCACATTGGCGAGGCCCCGCAAGGAAAACCATCTTCTTATTTAGGTCCCTAATAACATTATGTTTAATATATCGTTCCATAGACACTCCGACCGTTATGACCTTGAGGTCATTATAGTCACGACCAAAATGACTTGCAAGTCATTTTGGTCGTGTTCGAAGGGTAAGGGCTTTCGGCTCAGGACGGCACCGTGTGAAACGTCGCCCTGCGGCAATTCATGAGCTTTGTTTGATAGGCGTGCAAATTTTCGTTTCGTGGGCAACTGTTGATTGAGTAGTTCCCGTAGGTTGCAAAGACATTTTAAAATTTTAAAGGGAGGTATTCCTACTCCCTAGTTCGGGGGAGGTTAGGATAGGCAGGGAGCGCAACGGACTGCTTTGTTGGTTTCAATCCTTAATTGTCTTGCCGCTACTATTTTCTCTTTTAGTTCGGTTTTTTTCTTTGGTCCAGCTACCGGTAATGATTTCTTCTGGAGTAGCCCCTTTTAGTGCTGAATGGGGTATATAAATGTTGCTTTCAATCAAATAGAAATCAGTTCCTTTTACTAGCGATTCAAAATTAGACAGGAGAGTGGTATACAAATATCGGTGCTTCATTCTATGAAAAAGCATTTCAACCATAGAGTTGCTTTGTTCGATATCGATTTGGGGAATCGTAAGTGAAGTCGACTCTGACTCGACAAGAACACCTACTTGCTGATTGATATTCTCACTTCCGCTATCGACTAGAACATTAGGTTTTGAATGTAGCCCTAAATACCTCGCTTTTGCTAAAGCTTGCTCAATAAGTTCTTTGGCTCTTGCGCCACCGTAGTCTTTAGATACTTTCCACGCTAGGACGTACCTCGAATAATTGTCGATAATACATTGAACAAATGCCTTGGCGCCATCCCCAAGCCTCAGAATTGTCTGATCTAAATGCCAAATTTGACCTGGAGCAGAAGCCCTAATTCCAACCTTTGGCTTAGCTGGATAGATTCAAATTCTACTTTTTTTGAGACCAAGTTCTCGAATCACTCGTGACCATGTGGACGGGGAAGCCATCACTTCGCCTGTTTTCTTTCCTAGCCAGCTTAGGGCTTGAATACTATAGTGGCTTAAGTCTTT
>CAIMVM010000268.1 GCA_903844895.1 uncultured Pseudomonadota bacterium | reverse complement strand
GGGAAGGTTCGATTCTCCGCACGGTCATCAATTAGGCTGCCATAGAGTTTATTCTGAAAGCATTCCAGAACCTCACCAGGCATTACGCCATGCTTCTTTTGCAGCTTTTGCTAGGCTGCGGGATCGATATGGAGATTCATATGCGACCCCACTTTTAAATGTCCAAAAACCCCCTGCCAAAAATGGGGGTGGTTTTCAGAGGATAGGGGGGGGTGTCTTATAAATTTCCATAGAGACTAGGTTTTGGATCTTTGGGAAGACGATTTGTTAGGGCGTAGGTTTTGAGTTTTTTGTTCCTTGAAACTCTAAACGGTCAATGATCTTTTTTTCTAAGGTTCGAAATCCCCTGATTCTTCAAGCTTGGCCTTTATCTCGTCCAAAGCAAGACTTTCTTTTTCTTCTTTTCCTAGCACGTAGGTCGCTACTCCCATCGCAATATTACTTCCTCGAAGTGCCACTTCAACTACCTTGTCGTTTTTTGAACGGCAAAGAAGTAGGCCAATTGTGGGCGCATCTCGAGATTTATCTCTCATTTGTTCTTCGACTGCATTCACATAGAAGCGTAATTGCCCTTCGTCACGAGGGTCGAAGTCCCCCATTTTTAGGTCAATAACAACGTAACAGTGCAGTTTGACATGATAGAAGAGCAAATCGGCATAAAAGTCATCACCTCCAACAGAAATGTGAATCTGTTCGCCCAAAAATGCGAAGCCTTTACCGAGTTCAAGCAAAAATTTGCGAATGTCCTTGACCAAAGCGTTCTGCAATTGCCGTTCGTGGGCAAACTCTTCCATAGCTAGGAATGACAAGTTCACCGGATCTTTCAGCATCCCCTTAGCGAGATCTGAATCCAGCGTGGGTAGGTGGTCCTGAAAGTTTGTTTGTGCCTGTCCTTGGCGCTCAATAAGTTTGCTGTCTATTTGTATTGCGAGCACATTGCGACTCCAGCCCTGTTCCACTGTTTTATGGGCGTACCAGAGTCGGTCACAATGATTTTTCAGTTTCTCAAGTAGAATAACATGGTGGCTCCAACTCAATTGGTCAACAGGGTGTTGACTCATTTGGCTAAGCGGCCAAGATTCTGCTAAATACTTCATATATTTAAGGTTTGTCGGTGAGAAGCCCCGCTGCCCTGGAAACTCTGTTTTGAGATCTTCGGCAAGTCGAGAAAGGACTTTGGCGCCCCACTTTGAAACTTTCTGACGTTCTGACAAATCATGACCGATTTGCCAATACAGTCTGACCAACTCGGCATTCACTGACATCATCGCACGAACTTGAGCTGCTCTGATCTTCGATTTAAGATCGTTCAAAAATCTTGTATATTCGTAGTCAGGGACAAGATTAGTCACGGTAGCTCCAAAGAAATGCGTGATTGAAATTCAGTTCTGGCTCGACCTCAGCAAAAATATAACTCAATTTGCTTGAATCTTCATCTTTAATAGGTCTACCAAACACTTCTTTAACAACGGGTAAAAGGGAGGCCTTGCGGTCCCACTCTGCCCTATGAACCATGCGTGATAGTTTCCCATCACGTGGCTCAAACCTTTCAAAGGCCAGTTTCACCTGACCCAGCGGTTAGGTTTGCTCGTTTTGCAAAATAATCCGAATATTTTGGATCAAATGGAGTTGCCTCAGCTTTGATCTTTGTATGCCTTTTAATAGGCGTTTTAGACGCCTCTCGCAAATCACAGTGGAATTTCCTCTACATGCCAGCCTTTCGCAGCTGGGCGTCCGCTATTCAGATTGGGGGCCTGGGTGTGGGCCACAACGTGCGGAAAATTACTTTAAGAAATAAGTGCCAGCGCCTCTTTTAAAGTTTCTCAGACACGTGAAAAATCAATTTCGGCCACTTAGAAATCGATAAAGTGCCGGACCTTCTGAGAGAGAAATTTCTGCTGCGGGTAGATCGCATGGATCGGAAATTCCTCGGACATCCAATCGGGTAAAATATGTATTAATTTTTTTGATTTGATCGCATCAGATAAAATGCCTGCGTATTTCGGACAGGGCGGACAGCTGTTTCGGTTTCAGCCGGCCATGGCGCGACACCAAAAACTTGGCGAGTTGGCTGATGCGCTGGATATGGACCACAGTAAGTTGGACGACAAGCGGAAAAAATGCAGGATTTTGCGACTGCGACGACGACACCAATAACGCTAATTAACTGTAATAACTGCTTTTGCAGTTGATATACGGAACAATGTTCTTTATATTCCCCTGGGGGGAATGATCAGATTCCGCAAATGGGAAGACGCCCGAGTATAGGTGAACCAATTGCTGAGTTAGGGGCTAAAGTGGTGGCGTTAAAGAATTGGCTGCTCAAGTCAAAGTCGACCCTAGAACAATTCATTATTGGGCATCAAGGAACCGAACTCCATCCGGACCAGATCAGATGCTGCTTTTACAAATCGGTGAACCGTATGGAGTTCGGTTAGATTTTTTGGAAAAACTGAGCGCAGATAAACGGAAGGTTGATGGACTTTGCTAAGTGAAAATGACATCAAAGAAGAGCTAAGTTACGCCTATCTTCACGCTTTGGGCGCGAAAGTCGGATATTCGTGTGATCGGCCGTATAAAGACCGCGATAGTATAGATGTGCAGGTGAAAGCTCGATTTGATGAAGGTGTTGGTATTGAGTTCACATCTCCAGAAATATCGTTTCAGCTGAAAGCAACAGTCAATTGCGAAATTACCGATGGTAAGTTCAAGTTCGATTTGCCGATAAAAACTACCAGGATTTGAAGAAGAAACACCCGTTTCCACGGCTATTGATGGTTCTTGTTCTTCCAAAAGAGCATGACGACTGGCTTACTGTAGATTCTGAAAAACTTATCGCTAGAACCTGTTGTTACTAGTGCAACCTTCTTCCTTTGGAAGGTGTGGAGAATGAAAAAAAGAAACGGATTGAAATTTATACCTCGAATTTACTAACACCAGATACTCTGAAAAATTAATGGAAAAAGCTGCGAAGCGAGAGGAAATCGGACATGCTCTCTGAAGAACAACCGATCAGCGACATCATCAAACCAAGGGGGTTTAACGTCTATCTCAGCACCAAGGGGTGGCAGAAGACGAATTCCAGTTTTAACGACGTCGCTGTTTATAGAAATCAAGGCAGGGAAATTGTTGTTCCCATCGACAAAAGCCTAGGTGATTATGATGCGTTGCTTCAAAGCGCCATCAACAAACTGGCTGAAATAGAGAATCGTCCGACGCGCGCAGTTATGGAATCACTTATGATGCCTAGAAGTGACATCATTAATTTCCGCCTAAAGGATTCATCGACAAAAGAAGGTTACATTTCTCTTTCGAAGGGCCCATCTTTCTTGCTCTCATGTCAAAAAGCGTTGTTGGCTTCAGCATGCTCTGTCGAAGATCCGCAAAAACATTATCAGAAGCTATCTCGAAGTGTGGCTAAGTCATTCCTAGAAGAATGTAAATTCAATACCAGATCCGGTAGCTTCGTGGTTAATATCTTATGCCCGCTTGACGCGGTTGAAGAGTCCGTAATCAGTGAGCAAGCCAAACTAGCTAAAATGGCTCCTGAGGAACCCTTTACTCGTACTGTAACCAGAACCTTAATGTCAGCAATGGCGGATATTCAGCAATTCATTGATAGCGGTGACGATCGGTTTATTTTGAACTCATCCAGCTCCGTAAGTTCAAATCTCTGCAAAGCAATCTTAGGCATGTGTCCTGACAATGAATCGTCTTCTCTAGAAGTGTCGGCCCTAGATACCGCAGGGGCTCAAATTGCACCAGTGGCCATAATTCCTCAATCGTGCTTTAAGGATCTAGAAACCATTGCAAGCAAGCTCACCCCAAGCATAGGCCCATCTTCTCGCTTCATAACTGGATTGGTTACTGATCTCCATGGTGAGCGTACAAGTGAAGGGAAACCGGCCGGTGACATTGAAGTGTCATTTCAGTTTAATGATGAAGATATCATTAAAGCGAGGGTCGCGCTGACAGTAGAGGATTACGCACTGGCGCTAAAGGCGCACAGCAATGGCCATTACGTTTCATTTATAGGAACTTTGAAGTTGGGAATTCGGAGCCATAAAATTTCGGATGTCCGTGAGTTTAAAGACCTCCAAAGCGGATAATCCCATATTTCAGCGATGGCATTCGATAGGCCACGTCGGGTGGCGGTTTCACGAAAAAGTTCAGCACGATCTTTAGCTGGCAATGTCGCTACTGTTTCCATCAATCTCCGCCCTGGCATATCTTGACTATAGCCGCATGAATCCATCCAGTTGTGATTTTGGTGTCACATAAAACTTTTCTAGACAGGCGAGGATCAAGCCAGTTTCGTATGG
>CAIMVM010000267.1 GCA_903844895.1 uncultured Pseudomonadota bacterium | reverse complement strand
GTAGGATTCAAAATGGGCGCCTTTTTTTCGTCAGACTTTCTAGTGCAAGAGGCATTTGCCAATGCAATTGTCAGGAAGCCTAATAACATGTTCTTTGAGTAGATCATCGTACACTCCTTTTGGTGCGCTCAGGCTGTATAGGGAATACATAGATCCTGGCGTCACTCATGGGGATTACACGCTGCTTTACTTGGGGTCAACCAGTTTTGGCGGTTAAAGACCTTTTGTTCCATTAAGGTGGCTTGAAGTCGGCCAAATTGTAAAATGTTTCGACAAGCACAAAGGCGATCTACATATTAGCAGGTAGTTTGGCGTGCTATGTTCTGATCTTAGAACACTTAGTGAAGCCCGCAAAAAGATGGCCGTTTGCCTTGGAGCCTCAACACTTTCCAAGGGTAGGTGCATCAAATCTAGGCCGGTTGTTTCGAATTCCTATTAGATCCAACGAATTATTTAGAGAATTCCTTCTCATTGCATTTGGAAGGATGACACGGCCTCAGGAATTCCTTAGCATATTCCGTATTTTTAAAGTTTCCTTGGCAAGGGGGCGGTTAACAAGTTCATCACATTGAGATAGCCTACGCCGTGTTTCTTAGGATCAAGAGCCTTACATGTGCGATGCCCTTCCGGTGATTCTAGGACTTTGCGAAAGACTTTGTATATATTCTCTTTTCCATAGCGATTCGCTAGGTTATCCCACCCGTGATAAGAAATCCAAATCGCAGCCGCTCCTGCAAGGAGTGGCGCTGAAAAAGAAGTTCCTATGCCACGGCGTGAGGCCCAAAGCATTTCGCCATTTCTCCGCTTGTAGGTTGTCGCATGCCAAACATCGACCCCTGGGACCGTAATATCTACGGAAGGGCTGAACGTAGCGTCTTCCCAAGGTGTGCATTGAATCGTTCCTGCTGTGGTAAGAATGGTTTCTGAAAACTGGCCAGGCCAGGGTTGTATTTTAGAGTTAGCGCCACCAGCGGCTACAACAATGATTCCATCGGCGACTGCGTTTCGGATCGCAGCCCAGAGAAAAGGGTCCGGACGTCCTGCCAAACTTAAAGATATGACTCTGGCTCCTTGTCTTCTCACTTCACCTACGGCATTTGCAACGTCCAAAAGCTGACCCACTCCCATTAATACGGCGCTCGTAGTAGCTCTCATGGGCAGAAGTTTGGCTCCTGGAGCAATTCCGGTGACATATGCTTGAGCGTCTTCACCGATGAGTTGCTGGCCCCTTGGGCTTATGATGACACTTGCTGTGGCGGTGCCATGGGACGGGACCGGCTTATCACCTTCAGTGACATAAGCATCAACGGCATGGGAAACGTTTTTTTCTACGAAGTTCTTGGAGCTGTCCCAAAGTATTTGAGGAACGAACTTTCCATCTACTTGAATTTCTGGATGAGGCAAAAGTCCTGTATCAATTTGACCAATCAACACGCCTTCACCTGGAAGCCTTCCTTTTTCAGACTTCAATTTGTCCCATGCTTTAAAGACGTCCATGAAGATAAGATGCCACTCGGGATCTTTGGTACTAAGGCCTGCATACTCAGGAAATTCATCGGTTGCGCTTGAAAAGGTGTCAAAGCTAGAAAGTTGGTGATGGTAGGCGAGTTCAGAAGCTTTAAGATTTTCTGGGTTTATCCCCTGACGAATTTTTAAAAGAGCTTCTTCAAGCTGGCTTTGGGAAGCCCCCCTCTTAGAAACAAGAAAGCCCCTGCGGAAGCTTCCAAAGGGGTCGACTTGCCAGTCCTCTCCTAAAACTTTAGGAATCGTTTGATCTAAATATTGGTAAGCCATTACAGCGGTCTTGCCGGGACCCATATCTACGGAAACAGCGATACCAATTGCATTCTGTTGGCTTGCAAGGTGAGATTCTGATGGATTGCTCGAATTCTCTATAAACTTGCACGAGAGACTCGCAAACAAGATTGTGACACTGCCACTCATTTGCCAGATCCATTTAAGAGTTGAAACTCGGTTTGCCATGGATTTCTTTCCTCAAAAAAATCTGATATTTTGACACAAGCTATTTTAGAGCAACTATCAAGGATATTAAAGCCATCATCCAAGGGGGACCGCTTTCCATAGGAATCTAGGAGCATACCCAGGAAGATAAGTCTTCTTTGCATTTTTACAAACGATTGTAGAGATGGAGCCATTTCATAGAAAGTGTTCCCCTAATTCGTCAAAAAGCCACTGTGTCAGGGTCTACTAAACCATTCCAATAGAATGGCCGATCCCTGGCGCTATAATAAATCCCCACGTTTTTATGCAAATGTTCCAAGGTACGATAAGGCCATCTAGAGAACACAAATCTAATATTGTTTGGGTCTAATCTACATCGCACCAGTATAGTCTTAAAGATACAGCAAATAACTTTTTTAGATTGATTAAGAAGGAATTAATTGCTCGTGAATAGTCTTCTCTAATCGTTCCTAGGATGTAAATCTATTTAAGGAATGAGAGAGGTACTATGAAATATATAAAATTCTTACTGGTCATTGCATCCATTCCCGTGGCTCTTGCTGTTTTGGCGGTCTTGCATGGGTTTTATTGGCTGTTTGATGTGACTCAGGCAAAAACTAGGATTCGGGGAATCAGCTTTTGTCGCAAAATGTATCTTAGAGTTGTCTGTTCCATCTTGGGTTTAAGGACACAGAATTTTTTGTCAGACCGACTAAGTAAATCTCCGCATTTGACGGTGGCGAATCATCACAGCTTTTTAGATATTTTTGTCTTAGGAAAACAGTTCAATGGCTGGTTTCTTGCCAAATCAGAGGTCAAAGATTGGCCGATGATTGGCTTATTAGCCAGATTGTCTGGTGTTGTTTTTGTGGACAGAGGTGACTTGGGTAGTAGGGTTAGGGCCATCCACACGCTTCAGAAACTCTCTAATTCTGGCGGAGTTTGTGTTTTTCCGGAAGGAACAACCACTGCCAATTACTATCCTGAGAAATTAGCCTGGGCAGCTGGAAGCTTCGCATCAGTGTTAAAAAATCCCCATGCTTTAATCGCCTCGCACGCGATTTCCTACCAAGACCACAAGTTTCATGCGTGGATAGGAGATCAGGGATTTCTAACCCACCTTTTCAATATTTGTTCCCTACCTTCCCATGAAATTTATATTACTTCGAAGCAATACTCAAAAAATGGTCTTCCAAAATCGACTCGCGAGACCTCGATTTTTGTTCGTAACTGTGTGATGAAACACTGCCTTTCCAATCACGCCATGATTGAAGAAGAGTTAAAGAGCGCCTACACAAGTTTTAATCCCATAGTCAATTACTAATCTAAAGGAGTTGAAATGTTCAATCATCTGTTGTACCTCGATCGAAATTTCTATCGGACATTTGCTGCGAATGAAATCGTGGATGTTGGTATGGATCTTCAAATTCGTAGTGGAAATTTGAGCGTAAGAATTGCAAGCTCTGACGAGATAAAGGACGTGATTAGCCTCAGGACGGCCGTTTTTGCCAGAGAGTACAAGAGGCAGATTATCGCCCTTAAATCTGACTTAGATCGCTATGACCGTAACGCGCGGCATTTGATTGTTAAAGATGAGTCTACAAATAAGGTTGTGGCAGGCTATAGGCTTATTGAGGGGCAGTCCGTAGATCAATACTATTCTTCTTCAGAGTTTGATCTTGCGCAACTCATGGCTTTCAGTGGCAAAAAGCTTGAACTTTCCAAAGCAGTTGTACATAGAAACTATCGCACTGGCAAAACTCTTCAACTTCTTTGGAAGGGTTTGCTGAAATACGCCGAGTACCGTCGCATTGATTTTCTATTCGGAATTCCCTCGGTTCAGACGACGTGCCAGCAGGAAGCAAATTCCATTTTAGACTGGTTTCGCTCCAATGGACATTTTTCGGAATCCATCGCAGAGCCGCATAGGGAGTTTAAAACGCCTGGAAAACTCAGGTTGAACTACTCTGAGGTTTCAGAAGTCATTCCAAGTTTGCTCAAGGTCTATTTGAAATCCGGGGCTAGAATTGTAAGTGGCCCTGCCATTGATCTCAAGTATAAATGCACAGATTATTTGATGGTTCTTCCCCTAGATCAACTGGGTGAAAAATTTAGAAACAAATTTCAATCTAGATCGGGTCCTCTAGTAGTCAACGGGTAGTCTTAAAAGCAATGAAATCAAAACCTACCTAACTCAGTTAGGTAGGTTCTTCTGCGAAGTCGAGGATTGACATGAGTTTCAGGAGCAGAGATCCTGAGATGTTTTCACCATTTTGGTGTCAAACTCGAGGGCTCGCAACCTTGAATTCTCATCAACATACTATTTCTTCAGAATAAATAGATGATTGTCTACCGTCTTGGGAAGTGGCTTCTTATGGATTTTAGCTACCTGGAGTTCTACATTGAAGTCATTGTCATTGAGAATCGCAAAACTTCCATCCGGAAGTGCTGCGAGTCCTTCCAACTTCTCAAACTCTCCTGTAGCTAGCGAGCCCAATGATGCAATTTTGATAGCATTTGCGACCTCAATTTTTGCTCCTTCTGGAACTGGATTTAAGAGATTTGTTGCTTTAGAGAAATCCAGCTCAAAGAGAGACTGGTGTCTAGTTTTAGTTTTTTTATCAACACCCTGCTCTAAAACGACAATATTACCACTGTTGTCGAGCGTTGCGTCTCCTAGTTTTGCTCCTTCTTTAGACAACTCATATAAGTAAACACCTTTTGGTCTCTCTGTCTTGAGATCGAACTCTAAAACCCTTACGCGTAAAGGTCCGTCGACTTTTTTAATGGGGCTCTGTAGAAATGCAAAAAGGCTATCGCCTTTAATCGTTAGTGCTTCAAATCCCCTATTGGGTTCCCTTTCTGCAAAAATGCTGGGTAAGGAACGTACCCCAGCTCGCTCCTTCGGTGCCGAATCAGGTAGAAAGCGCGACAATATACGTCCATCTCTGGCTATCTTTAGGATAGAGGGGCCATACTCTTCTCCTAACCAAAGAAATCCCTCGGAGTCAGCTGCCATAGATTCGGTATCAATGCCCCAAGGGTCCATGGCAAGTGGCACTTTTTTAGAATCTACAATACCCTCATCTACAATAGTTTCTGTCCCGCGAGGATTGACATTAGATCTGCCGGTTGTGGCGCTTCCATTGGGGTTTTTCATGGGCGTTATTTTGCCAAACTTTGCTCTACCCGCCTTGGGATCAAACACAATTTCCACTAATAAGGGACTATAAGCGGGAAGAATCAAGATTCTATCCATGATGCCGTCGTTTCTATAGTTTTCCGGTTCAGAATTTAAGCCCCTATCTGTGAAGCTTAAAAAGTGATAAAGGCCCGTTTTGGGGTCGATTCTTTCTAGTATGAGGCCCGAAAGACCTCCCACTGGAATCTTGCCAAGGCCTGGAACCGTTCCTATGGAAGGCGGGTTCGTAATTTTAAAATCTTTTAATTCTTCGGCATATGCAGGATGAAATACAAGAACAGCCAATAGAGCGATTAGAATTTTCATAGGGTTCCTTTAATCTATTATTCCGCGCAGAAAATAACATACTCTCTTTCTTTTGGAAAGAAGGAGCTATTTGGGCGGATTTTTCCTTGCAGGTTGGCTCCAAGAAACCGCTTGCTTCTCGAATTCTAGATAAGTCCTGCGTATAGAGGAACGATGAGATAGGATTAGCTTCGGCGGGATTAGGCGTAGGTCAAGATATATTTTGTTCTTTCGACTGAGACTTCCTTGAGGTTTATTCGGGCTCTTTTCAAGAGAATGCCTCCAACATCAAGTTGTCTAAAAGCTCTCAGCTCTAAAATGAGTTCTCTTAGTTTAGAAGAATGTGATTTTTTAAGGACGCTTCTAGAGTTGGGTTTACCTCTGGGCTGGGCCTTATATCTACAAGTTTCAAACTATTAATAATGGAACAGACGCCTTCCGAAAAATCTAAATCTGAAGAATCGTCAGATTTTTGCAACTCAATCGTAAAGTCGTCATCCATACAAGACTTGCTGCAGTAGTTTTTTGAGAAAGTCACACTCAATTCGATCTTTTGCCCAGAAGCGACCGTAATGTCCGCCTTATATTTGACCTTTGAGGATGCATAGCTAGCTACGAAGCCTTCTTGTATGTCGAGTTCTTCAAGCTGATTTTTAATTTTAAATTTTAAGTTCCTATATTCCTCTTCCAGACTTTCTTTTGTGGCGCTGTAGGCCTGACGATTCAAATTGTCGATGTCTGCTAGCATGTCTGAGTGCAGATGAGACAAGGCAGTCAACTCATCGTCTTTATGTACTTGTTTGTCTTCTTTATCCTCAGTCTCATATACGGTCTTAGTTTGAGTGTGCAGTTTTAGTTGCTTGCATTCAAAGTCCAGACTACGAGTTAATTTTGAGGTTTGAAGTTTAGGTGATTTTTGGTCGGTCACCATAAGTCTAATTTTAAAGGGAGCGGTCTCTTTGGAAAGTTGAAAGTGCCCATCTCTATAGAAATCAAAATACTGGTCTTGGCGAGCTATCTTTTCCATTTTAAATTTTCTGACAATCGAGAGCGCCTCTGCTCGTCCAACTTTTATGGAAACTTCCGTTTGTTCAGAAGCCGCAAAACTGAAGGAGCTACCAGCTATTGTTATTAGGACGAAACAAAAAACTTGGCAGATTGGAAATAACGATCTCATGACAGAATTCCTCAAGTATGTCCGAAATTGTAATCGACTTAAGAAGTACGTTTCAATAGCCAATGACCAGATTTAACCCTTTTTTTAAGAAATCTTAATAGAACCAACTGCCCCCATTTGCACCGAGATTCCTTCCTTAACTATTTAAAAATTATTTATATTGGATAGTTAGAGCTCTTTCGTGGCGGCTGGTCTATTTTTAGGCCCGGCGGGAGGCTCTCTATAGAGAACGAGCGATACTTAGCTCGGCATAATTTGGTGGCTTTGCAGAGGCGGCGATATTGTTTGTAAAGGCCACGAGTTACTATCTTTCTTAAAGCATGCTTCCAAAGGTCGTGGCTAACGCCTTGCGGTCAATTTCATTTCGGCTCATGGGAATGATACTCTGAGGCTCTCACTGTTGCAGACTGACGGCAGCTGAGTGCAGCTGATATTTTAGCGGATGGCGGCTCGGCTCTATGTGGAATCTGCCGAACACCGGACTCGAAAGGGCCGGAGCTGGGAGGAATGACTTTAGCCCAGGAGATATGGAATTCCGTTTTAGAATAGGAAGGCTTAGTTAGGAGTTTCGCGAACTTCATAGGCAAGTGTATCCAAGGATGCCGGATTCTTTGCTAGAATGCGATTTTCTTTAGCTCTTTGGTAAAGTTTATTAAGACTAGAATAAAGGCTTTTTTCCGTAGTTGTGCCATAGATTTGGGACCATGTCGGATGGGTTATAAGACGGCGATGGACTTCTGGCATGGCATGATAGGGCATGTGGGGAAGGAGATGGTGGATGCTGTGAAAGTTAGAGTGCAAGGGCGCCCAAAGTGGAGTTACTAATTTTGAAATCAGGGAGTGGTCATCTACTATCGAAACCGAATCAAAAAACTGAGCCCCTGCTCCTTTTTTTTCAAATTTAGAAAGATACCGGTGATTGCCGAGCGCCCTAAAAGAGAAGAGTCCATTAGAAAGCACAAAAATCGAGTAATAACCTAAAAAGCCAACAAAACTAAAATGAAAGGAAGCCCATACTGAAAAACAGGTTAAGGTATATAAGAGACAAAATACGTCGCTTTCCATCATGTCGTTAAGCTGCTCTTCTGTAAAGTTCGATCTAGAATAGGAAAAATTCATTACAATGCTGGAAAGGTGCACGAATACTTTTTGCTGCAGTCCAACACCACGCACTAAATAGGCGCAGGTAATAAACACCATTCTAAACATCAATAAAAAAGGCGAGATCAAACTTGCGAGAAGTGGTCTAGAGACATTCCATTCATGGCGGTGTCCCCAAGACTCGTACTCAGGGTCTAGCTTTGTGCCGAATTTCGCCGCAGAATGATGATCTCTATGAGAGTCACCCATGTAGGCGGGAACTCTCAAGAAAAAGCCAAACAGTAAGTTATATGCCATTTTAAAGGCATCAAGTTCGCCGTGACTATGCGAGATATCGTGAACGAAATTGGCACCTCTGTAGAACCCTAATGTAGCCACAATCAATGAAAGTATCTGGGTTAGGCCACCATTTGGGCTAAGAAAAGATATATAAAGAAAAGACCAAGCCACAATTGCAGTTACAATAAGGTCTGTCCAAAAGTGCCTCAAGTTTAAAGGGAGCAAATCTTTAGTCAAGGCTTGTAGTTCTTTAAGGTCTTTGGCGGAATAATTTAATGGCATTTGGCTCATTGTTTTGGCCCTCGAAAATCGCACTGTATCTTCAAAGCTAGAATAAAGCTTAAGGAACGGGAGTTCCCCTGGACTAGCTTTTAACCACGAAATTTCAGTACTTCCATAAAAGCAAGAAAGGCAAATCCTTTAGACAAGCTGAGCTTGCTTGCGACCTCAACAGCTTCAATCGTCTGTTGACTCATGCCCGAAAGCATCTTAACTGGGCCTTCATAAAGAATCGTTTCACGAATGTAGTTAAATACATTCTTTCGTAGAGTTGGTTTGGATGCATCAACGGCATAAACAATGTACCTTGACTTTGATGCTAAGGCTGTTCCTATAACGAAAGACCAAAATCTAAAGCGATGGACACCACTCCCTACTTTTGAAAACACAGCAGTGAGTTCACAAAGGCCCCCCAATAATTCTTCACTAGGAACTACTGGTATTTGTTCAATAGATCTTAACGGACAATTCTCAATGAGCGCGAATCCAGCAGTGACATCATTGTTTCTATCAAGAAAGACAAATGATTTTCCACTTTCAAGGTACTCAATAGGGAGTTCTGTGCCGTCATGGTACTTGAAATGGCGTTGTAAAATTCTTAATTCATCATGGTTGGATAATTCGAGGGCCCGCACAGAATTCTTAAGTAAAAACTTGTTGATCCCATTGGACAAACCTATCAAGGCGGTACCAGCAACTTTATACAATGTCTCCCCTCCCCAACGCAATTGAGCCCTTGAAAACTTCTAATCCCAGCAGAGTTAAATCATAGAACCAATGGCGAGTGTTAGTAATTTTTGAGATGGTATCCGGTATTGATACTTTTTCATAGTAAAACTATTCCCTTGTATTTACAGGCACTAAAAGATAGCTCTACTCGTAAAAGGGCCGTTTTTATGCTATATTGGGGCTAATATGCGTCGTTTTGGCCGACCATTTCCCCGTCTAAAAATTCTTTTTTCTCAGTATGTTGGC
Organism: uncultured Pseudomonadota bacterium; assembly: GCA_903844895.1. Classification (GTDB taxonomy): domain Bacteria; phylum Bdellovibrionota_B; class Oligoflexia; order Oligoflexales; family CAIMVM01; genus CAIMVM01. The sequence goes on along the minus strand of CAIMVM010000267.1, from coordinate 8,049 downwards.
AGTGCTACAGAAGGCACACATGATCACATATTCTGGCGACTCCATGCGGTCAAAATCGGAATAGATTTCCTATCAATTCCTACTTAGAGCCGTTCTTGGGTGGCCCTAATAAGGTTATAGCTATGGTCTCCATCATGCTGCCTGTCATAGGTCGAAAGGAACTGATGAACCACATAAAGGGATCGTTTCTTTTAACCGCCGATTTTTTCTGAAGAGCCAATAGATCTAGAATTTGATCTTGCAGGCCATCAAATTTCTTTTGGATCTCATAAATGGAGTCTTTGGAAAGTCGGCCAATCGACATTCTGAAGAACTCATTCTCTCGGGTAAAATCCGTATTAAAGTAATGAAGTGCACCATTTTTGCTGTACTTCCTCCATATGGGCCCCGTCGGATGAATAGCAGCGCTGCTACTGACTAATACTTTGAGTTCTTTTTGAGTTTTGAATTCAATGAGAGAATGCGATTCCAGGTCTTTCAATATTTTCAGAGTTCTTTGACGTTCGTGATCATCAGCTTTTTCAAAAAGTTCTGCGAATTGATAGCCACGCGCGATTTTGAAAAAGACTATGGTGTGTTGATCGTCTTCAGCTAGAAATTCTTCTTGTTCAAAGGTGAAAGACTGCTTTTGGTTCTTTAATTCTTCTTTTCTATCATTTAAGAGCTCCGTGATTTCTACGTCTAGCACGCGACAGATATCATCTAAGGTATCTAAAGTCATTCTTTCTTCTGAAAAGTATCTTTTCACTGTGACCTCGCTAATACCTAGCTTTTCCCCGAGGGTAGCATAGGTCATGTTGAGTGACTTTAAGCGAAGACGAATGGCTTGTAGAAGCTTGCTTTTTTGATTCAAAAGTGAATTCCTTACTAGAAAATTAAGAGGTCGTATGTTCTCGACTGGACTGACTTAAATGACACGGGAACCTAAGATCATCAGACATCGAAGTTAGAATTTTGTCCAATAGGTCTTCATGAATCTCATCATGGTCAATCAGGCATGGATGGAGACGTAAACAAATAGAAAGCCTCCCCCGCCAAGTGATGATCCCAACTCCAATAGGAAAGCATGGAGTTCCCGCCGGAGGTGCTAAAGATATGGCGGAAGGGAAGCTCTGAGCATCATCTAGCTCTGAAAAGTCCCAACGTCCCACATTGGAATAGGAGCCTACCCACATGTTTTTTTGCCCGCGGGCGATGGCTAGCTTTAGGAGCCAACGCTCGGGTAGGGAAGCCACAAATGTAGCTAGGAAGTGACTTGCTTTAATGCGACTGGCAATCAAAGATGTTTTGTAGTGAGCCTTAAATATTTCAAGAGAGTCACCTCTCTTTAGGGTTAAACCCACCGAACTTGTAAAGTTACTTTCAAGTGTTTGTTCCTCGACGGTCGATCTTACGTTTACAGGAAACAGCCACCTAAATTTAGTTTCCTCGGCAGCTGCCAGTGAGTCCGCGACAATTTGATTGATAATAAAAAGAAGCCAGGCATTAAAAGGAAGTTCGCGCTCTTTGAGGCGAGTCAAAAGATTCTTAGTTGAATCCCGACTAAGTACGCGAAACCCTCGAGCTCCTGGGTGAGTCCCCCAGTCTTTCTCAAATTTTTTCCATTTTATAATACTAGGTGAAAAATCACTTAGCATGGCTAATATACCAGCAAAATATCGAAATAAACCTCCCGACTTCATGTGAAAACGTGGGAGTAGCAATCGGTACTGATGCAAGTCCCATAGAGAGCTTCTAAGGGCACCTAGACCATCTTTATGTTCGTGGTGAAAGGACCTGACAACATCAGGGCGACCGTCATAGTGGAAATTAATGTCGAACACATCGGAGCGGCCAAGGCTTTTTTCAATTTTAAAAATACGTCCAAGGGCATCCCGGGTCATGACATCACCCATTCAAAAGTAGCGGTATGTGCTGGTCTAAGAAATCCATCGACGAATCCCTCTAGGGATGTATGGTCTGGATGGAAAACGCGGTAGATATCACCTCTAGTTACAACTTTTGTTTTGAAGAGAAGATGAGAGCTCACTTCAATATCATTCTCCACTTGCATGTAGCCTAAAAGGTGGGAATTCAGAGAGTATGATTTTAGGATGGCTTGCTTTAAAAGTGCTGATTTTACTTCCGACTTCCGTTTGTGACTTACTTTCTTTGCGACTCTCAAAGCAAAGACTTGTGTGCTCGTAAGCGACAAGTTGAGATTCATTTTCTTAAATAAAACCTTCATTTCTCTAAGGCGGTTTATGTCTACTAATAAACAAAACGCAATGCCGATTCCATTTTCCCTGAGACAAATGGGTTTAGAATACTCCCAAAGGTGTTCTATGTCCTTTGGATCTAAGTCGTACATGGAAGATCCAAGTTCAGCATGGTAGAATGCGAAGACCTCTTCTTTCGAGGGGACATCGATGGATTGAAAGGAAGCGAGCAAACCTAAGCCTGGAATTTTTGGAAAGATCCATGCTTCGTATGAGAATAGTTTTGAATATTCCAGCGTAAAACGCTCTCGCGACAAAGCTGCTTTAGCAGGCGCATTGTTGCTTAAGATAGCGGTATAGAAATATTTGCAATGGTCCAAATCAGGCAAACTAGGGCTTAATCGAATAAATTCAGTAAAAAATTCATAATATTTTTGTCTCAAACTGGCACTAACAGTCTTTGATACCCTGAGATCTTGCAAGTAGCCAACAACTACCGGTTTGCCTCTGATGAAAGAAGATCGTGTGCTTAACGAGCCTACCGCCAAGAGCGCATTTTCTGGGCCCCTAATGCACATCGTAATGGAATGTTCCCCTTGGACCGCGAGGAGTCCAAAATAGTCTGAACCGCGGGTAAAGGTTACCTCAAGGGCTCCCGTCGACATGGAGTGCTCTTCCATAAATACTGCCAGCTCTCTGCCTTGTGCGGAAGTCGCTAGTGAAATCATCGGAAAGGATTGAAGAAGTTGCACGAGTCCAGGTGAGGCATTTTCCATGCAGATGATCAAAGAAACCTCACATTCTAATTTCCGCGACTCAGAGTGGAATGGCATCGAGTCACAATCCCATGAACAGCTGTTCCATGGATACTCGATCGGCTGATTATAGAGCGTTGATCCCCCTAAAACAAGGCTTAGCTTAAGGTTCGGCAGGCTCGGCGGGCTGGGACTTAGGGCTTCTTTGCCGAAAGCAGACCCATTGCCCGAGTTTGTACTTAGACTTCAATGTAGATCTCGCCACTAAAGTCCCGGGAGATAATCAGGAAAGAATTCCGCCTAAAGGTCTCTCCTGTTACTACAGAATTTTGGCCCGTTTTTTCCACTCCTAGCAGAACCTGCTGCAAGAAATCACAAGGACTATCTAGGGTATCTTTTTTCGCAGGCGGCAGGCGTTTCTTGAAGGTGCTCCGGCAGGCTGTCTTTTAAATATTTAAAAATGGCATAGCCCACGTTAATCGCAGCCCTGTCAGCCCAAGCATTCAGTTTTTCTTCATTTACTGGCTCATCGGTTGCTGGGTCATATTGAATTTCTTTTGTCTTGGCATTCCCATTTTTATAAAAGCATATGTCTTTAAAGACGGCATAGTCAATCATGCGGTCCGATAGCTTCTGGGGGGCGGTATCTATGAGGCCCTTACAGCGTTCTCGCAGCTGATTTAGCATTTGCGCCTTATGCTTTCCTAGATAGGGTTCAAACTCGGGAGGAAAGTTTACCTTAGTCCCTTCCATGGCCATCCAAATAAGGTAGTTAGGGGCGAGCGAAATTTTTCTTTGACCTAAAACCACTGGTTTGGTGATTTCAAACTGCTCGAGATTGTCTCCCCCTGCCCCAAAAAGCCCGTCCTTGAAGCTCGGCACTCGAATGCTACCACCCGAAATCGTGAGGAGATTGGATGCTAAAGCACTTTTACTTGAGGCGTCCTGGCCATGGCATTTAGAGCAGGTGGAGTTATAGGCCCAAGCTCCAGGTGTTGTAAAATAGGCTTCGCCAAAAGGCCGCTTAGCTTGACCTTGGTCATCTAACATCCAACGGAGTGGATTTCGGGGGAGGGGCTTATTGGGAAATCGACATAAGTTTTCTTTGCCATTGGTTTCATAGTAACCAGCGGGAACCCATCTTGCCGCCAAGTTTTCAAGTCCCTTGTCGAAAGTAAGATTTTTATAGCTTTTGGGCATGCCTGTATCTTCTTTCCAGTCACTGCGACGCGGAACATAACTGTCAGACTTTGGCCAGGTCAGATCCCGATCTACCCAGTAGAAATCGTTGTTTGGTTTACAGTCCACATTAAAATCTGAAGGCGCCTTGTTCCCCAAACGGTAAATCCATTTTCCGGTAAGATTCAAAAGTCGACAATTTGCATCTCCTGGCGTGTGAAGCGGCATAGGCAATGATCCTTCTCCAGCATTGACTCCTACTTGGCTCACACGTTTATACAAGAAGGATTTTGCAGTATCCCCAGCGCGGACAAAATAGGAGGGCTTATCGCGATTGGAATTTTTAGAAATGCTGTTGATATTAAACTGAAACAATTTCCCAGGGCTCAAATCAAGTTTTACCTGATTGTCTTTCATGGCAAAGCCATCCGGACTATGACAATGGGAGCAGTTTCCTACCATATATCCTTGTAAAACAAGTTCTTCATTGCTTGCAGGAGTGCCGTAGTCAGTTTCAAGTTTAGGGAATGCTTTAGATTCGGAACTTAAAAATCCATACTCCTGGAGCCTCTTCACTTGTCCCAACTCGTCAGAATTCACTGGAAGATCTCTGCCTCCTTCACCAACAGCTCTTCGATTGAGTTGTAGGGGAGTAAAACCAAGAACTAGGTCACGATTCACCTTGTGGCATTCTATACAGCGCTCAGATCCAGGTATGGCATACTTTCTTTTGGCTTTCGTTTGGGTGTTTACTTCGATGTTAAAGATATCATCTTTAAATCCGCTACCGTCTCTGTAAGGGGCATCTACTAGAATCGCATTGGATTCATCATCATTCCACTTGTAAGTGCCAAACAGACTTTCCCGCTTTAGATCGCGAGTCACAATAATGCGTGTCTCGACTATTTTATAGCGAACATTGCCGTCAGAAGTTTGTATGGCTTTATAGAAGTTTTTATAGAATCTTGCATTTGCAGGAAGCACAAAGGAATTTGAGTCGCTTGCTAGAAGAGCCTGAGATCTTTTGCCTTCCGGGGTTTCTGGGAAATGGACATAGCGTCCTTTTTCAGCATTGTCAGCCCAGAGGGGATACTCCACAGAATAGGACACCGTCCCTGACTTGGCCAATGCTTTGGAGTCCAAGGTGTAAAGGTCCGTATCTTTAAGGGACTTCGGAAGAGCTTCCATATTCGCAAAGAAACTATCTTTGTTTTTATCAGAGCCAAGGATTTCAGGCGAAGGTATGCAGCTTCCGAGCTCGCTGAGCGTGTTAGAAGTAGGCGTGCGAGAACCTTCTTCCGTTCCCGCATTATAGGTTTCACTGGGAAGGCCAGAAGCTTCCCAGCTTCTGAGTTCCTGTGCTATTTTTTTATAGTAATCGGTATTTTGGGTTTTGGCTTGAGGAGGCATGGCGCCGCTTTCTAGGGTGCGAATCATGTCTTTATAAGCATTTTTTAGGCCTCGGATATCTTTTTTCTGCCCATCTGAGAATACGGTTTTGTTTTCAAGTTGCGCCACAAAGCTAAAGCCACCGACACTGGCAGCTGGCGCTAAATGACATCCTCCGCAAGTTTTTTCAACCTGAGTTACAAGATCAGAGACATTCTTTAAAGAAACTTTAGGATTCTCATTTTCTACGATCAAGCGTTCAAACGGAGCTGAGCTGGGCTTGCGACATTCTTTGTCATCGCTGTTTTCATTGCTGTTTTCATTGCCGGCTTGATTTTGGTCGCCCTCATTTGGGTTGGATGGATTGGGATAGCTCCCTCGAGAGGGCGGGTTTTCTCCAGAGTTAGGAGCTTTAGGGTTGTACCTGGGGCCGCAAGAAATTAAGACATTGGTAGCTATCCAAATGTATAAAAATTTGAGCACCATGTCTCTCTCCTCATGAAGTTAGTAAAAACATAAAAACGAAATAGGAAAAGGGTTGCACGCCACAGCGTGCAACCCTAACTGGAAATTAATCCAAAGTGATGAACTCATTGTTTTGAACGATGGGGTCTAGGAATGTTCTATCGGCCAATTTTTCCACGAGGGACTTTTCAGCTGAAGTTAACTTTTCAGGAACTTCGTATACATAAAGAAATCTAGAAAACGGGTATTTGAAAGAACGAATGTTAACTACGGTCGGTGAAGTTCTACCAGAAGCGTCTGAATAAAGAGGAATAATTTTGTTCGCGGCTCTTTTTCCTGATAGTCCTGAATAAGCAAGTGCAGAGGCATCCGTGGAGGTTTCTACAGATAGTTCGTCGGTGCTGGCAAGTGCTGTAACACAAGCGCCAAATTCCTTAACGCCTGTGAAATGCTTGAAAGCATCCGTTGTGCCAGAAGCATCGTCACGGCGAAGTACACGAATAGTGCCCGACTTGTTAGAACCAGGAATAGAAGCCCAATCTGTGATTTTGCAAGTGTAGATGCCCCTGATGGTTTCAAGGTCTAGTTGGATGGGAAGTCCACCTTGGTCCTTAGCGAGCATAGCGATGGCGTCTAGGGCTACTTTGTGTTCTACAACGGTTAGACCTTTTGCGGCAAGGGCTGCTTTGACTTCAGGCTTCATTTCCCGCGACATGGGAGCTATTGCTTGCTCACCAGCAGCAACAGCTTTTTCTCCGTTTCCAGAACCTGTTCCTAGGTAATTCACTTCACCTTCAAGCCCTGCAGCTACGATAGCGTCTGTCATGAGGCCCGCTAGAGTGTCGGAGCCTTTAAGGCCAACTGCTGAGAATGCAGAGGAGCTGATGATTGCAGATAGAGCTGCCAGTTTAAGTTTCATGTGTTTTCCTTTTAAAAGAAATTTGAGTTCAGGTACAGGCGCTCTTGTACCGAAAGCCTAGCAGGAAGACCATTTAGCGCGGGTTAAGTTTTTTAAATATTAAGTAAAGATCATCAGAGAAACTTTGTAAGGTAGGGCAATTACGGATTTTGCCTAAATTTAAGGCCGAGATTTCTTGAAAAGAATTCCACGGTCAGAGTCTGGATATCTGTAATAAATTCCTATTCCTTGCAAAACGAATTTTTAAAGAAACTCCCAGTCCTGAGAAAGCCAGTCTCCTCTAAACTAGAAATGACAATTTGATTTACTTCGTTCCCTAGGTACCGAACTAAAAATTGCGTTGATATACTTCAAAGGAACTTCAATTACCTAGCGTTACATGGCTTAGCAAAGTAGTGGGATAGGGACTTTTCAAAAAACGAGATTTCAACTGGTGAATTGCTACTACAGCTAAGAGCTTCTTAAGTGTCAATTTTCTACAAGTTGTCAGTCCAAAATGAAACCAAGGATTCCCAAGAACTCTGGTGTAGGTATATAGTGTCCAAGTTAGATCCCCCCAAAGTTACGAACTCCACTGCTAAAGGAGAATTATGGACATTAAGAGTCTCTTTGCTGATGAAAAAATGCAACTTAAGAAGCTAGAAGAACTTGTCGAAGGTTCGCTCACTGAAGAGAGGCTTTTAAGTTCTAGACTTCTTTCTTTAGAAAACGACCCTGAAACTAGTTTCGGACAAAGGCTTGCAGATCAAGTGGCTGACTTTGGGGGAAGTTGGGCTTTTATATTACTCTTTTTTGGCGTCATCACGGTCTGGATTGGTCTTAATCTCATGGAATTCGCATTCGGAAAGTGGGATCCCTATCCCTTTATACTTTTAAATTTAGTGCTATCTTGTACTGCCGCTCTGCAAGCTCCCATCATTATGATGAGCCAGAACCGACAAGAAGAAAAAGATAGGCGCCGGGCTAGAGGCGACTTTATGATCAATATGAAAGCGGAAATGGAAGTCAGAAATCTCCATGGCAAGATTGACCTCCTTCTTACTGAACAAATGCAGTCCCTATTTAGAGTCCAAGAAGCCCAGTTAGAGTTATTAAACGAGATCTCTCAAAAGTTGGAATCTTTTTCCACTCCGACTAAAGAATT
>CAIMVM010000266.1 GCA_903844895.1 uncultured Pseudomonadota bacterium | reverse complement strand
TCACCAAGCCAATAGGCACCCGCAACCCGATCAAGCTTAAAGGATTTAGCTGGAAGCTCTCCTGTATGGGCCACATGAGGCCCTTCACAAAGGTCCACAAAAGGGCCATTGGTGTAAAATCTAAAGGAGGTCACTCCCCGCCCATGAAGGTTTTCGATGTTCTCAACCTTGTAATTTTCCTTAAGATTTTGACATTTTGCCAAAGCTTGTTCACGTGACATATCTTCAAAGGCAAAAGGTTGTCTTTGTCCAATGATCTTTTTCATCCTGGACTCTAATACTTTTAGGATCTCATCGCTAATTTTTGTGTCGCCGAAATCAAAGTCGTAGTAGAAGCCCGTATCTGTTGGTGGACCAAAGCCAAGGGCAGCTGAAGGGTATTCTAGTTTTACGGCCTGGGCCAATACGTGTGCAAGGGAATGTCTAAAGCGATAAAGCTGAGAGTCTTGGGCGGCCATTTCCATAGTCTATCCATAGTATTAAAAGTAGAGGTGAGGCCTAAGACCTCCCGAATTGCTGACTTCTCTATTTACAGAAAAAGTTAGGTTTAAACAAGACTTAGGCGAAAGAAAGGTCAAAAATGGCTGAGAGTAAAAAAATTGATTTAGTGGTCGGACGCGAAGAACGAGGCCTTAGAATTGATCAATTTATTGCGCAGCACTCCGATTTTCTTTCGAAAACTCGAGTGAGGCGTATTCTCGATAATGGTGCCCTCGCCATCAATGGGCGGCGCGAGCGCTTCGCCAATCGAACTCTTCAGCCGGGTGACAAGGTAACCTACTATTTAGACGGGGATATTCTTAAGTCCAGAAAGGTCATGGACTTTGGCAGTCCTGATGCTTGGATTCTTCGAGAAGACGGCGAGCTTGTGATTGTCAACAAACCGGCGGGCATGCTTTCCCAGCCGACTAAGGATCCTAAGCTATTGGATGCCAGCGGGTACTTCGGTCGGGGGAAAACCCTTTGGCCCTGTCATCGACTAGATAAAGAGACGTCAGGGGTGCTAGTGCTAGCCAAATCCGCAAAAGTAGCTGAAAAAGTCATGGATCTCTTTAGATCGCGGGATGTTAAAAAGGAGTATCTTGCCATAACGACGGGGACTCCGTCCCAAAAAGAATGGACAGAGCTTTGCTATCTTTCCGACACTATGGAAAAAAGCGGACGTGTGGAGATTGTGAGATCAGGCGGTAAAACCTCTGAAACTCGGTTTCATTGGCTTGGCTCCGCAAAAAATCTCAATCTCATTCATTGCTTTCCGCACACGGGAAGAACTCATCAAATTAGGGTTCATCTAGAAAAAGCCAGGCTTCCCATATTGGGTGACAAGATATATGGATTGGGGCTTTCTCAAACTCCCGGGGGATTTGAGTCTTATGCTGTTAAGAGACATTTTCTCCATGCCTGCTCTCTGAGCTTTATTTGGAACGAGGAGCGATTGGAAGTAAAGGCAAAACCCACGGCGGAGTTTCAGGCAATACTGGATAAATCTGGCCTCTCAAAGTTTCTAACCTAAGGAATTTTCTAGAGATCTCGCCTTAATAATAAAACTTCCTTTTTTTTCAAATCGCTTCCGATAAAGGTTGTAGTAGGTTTGGAACTTCTGGAGGGTTTATGAAATCCATGAAAATTATAGCGATGGCAACGTTTTTAGGACTCCTCGAAACAGCCTGTGGGGGCAACTCAGCAGCTCCCAAAATGCCTGCTAGCAATGGAAATAATGGCGTTAGCGATTTAACTTCAGGATACTCATCATGCACTACAAAGAGTTGCCCGCGAGTGAAAAGCTATCAGATTTCAAACGAACAAATTACCAAAGGTGTCAACGAAGAGTTTGGTAACACAAGCTTTGACGCCCATGCGACTGGTAATGACTCTAATCGTAGAGTTAAGCTTTTTGTGGATTCATCGAGTTTGGTGCCTGGGCTAAAAGCTACTGCGACAAACTCAGGCTTTACTTTGTCTGGTAAGATTAGTGTCGCCAGCAACTACTCCATTAGAGTGTTTGTAAGGGATTTAGACTCTTGCAAGCTACACTCAAAATCGAATGCCTCAAGCTGTGAAAGTTCCGATAGAAACAATCCGAATTTTGACATTCCAGGATCAATTTCGATTGCTATTACTTCTGGCGGCAACCAACAAGATATAAGCTCACTTGGACGTTTACCTTCATCCTGTGCTAAGACTTCTACCCAATCAAACGCATTGCCAGCAGTGCTAGGTGGCGTTGGTGTGCTCGGCTCTGTAATTGATGGAACAAGTACTACGGGTAGCGTGATAGGGGGAGTCGCAGGTATCTTGGCTCAAACATTTGGACCAAAACCACAGCAACCTCAAGTTAGCGTGACTAATTGCCGCTAAAAAGGGTTGGAATACCTGAGTTTTGCTAAGTCGATCCCAACCGGATATATTTCTGACGGAATCCGCCTCGAATTTAAAAAAAAGTTGCATCCTTTAGAGCCTTGGATTTCGAGGCTCTAAAATTTTTTGGAGCCCCATGTAGGCTATCATGGTGACGCTTTGGTCTTGTGTCGGAGAGACTCTCAAAGCAGAAAAAACAGAAACTTCTTCTTAAAAAACTCCTTGCTGCACCTTGGCGAGGTACTGGAAGGATTCAGGTTTAACTGTTTTGCGGAAGTAGCAGTTATGACTTAAAGCCAACTGATATTGAGCTGGCTGGGGGCCGTTTTTGTGCCAAAGCACCAGCTTGATCCCTTTGTACTTTTCACTTTGATGGTAAAGTGACAAGTATGATCGTTTTTACTTGGAGGGTCTTTCTATAAATACAGTGACTTACACTTTAGAAGACTCCCTTCAAAGACTTTGGGTTGAATTCAAGATCTATGCAATAGGCCCTATTTTGCAAGAGCTAAGGAAGCAGCACTCCTTACGGCCTTGGGAGCGCGCTGATTAAATCGTTCTTGGACCTAGGCGTGCTGGCAAGTCGAGGCTCATTCAAAAAATTTTGGAAGATAAAAAGATAGCATATCTTAACTTTGATGATGAAACGTTCAGGTGGGTCTCTGGGGACGCCCTTATGGACGCAGCCCACAAAGTTTATCCTGATGCGGACTTTTGGTATCTTGATGAAATACAGGACTTTCCGGACTGGGAGACCTTTGTTAACAAACTCCACAGAAGAAGCTATAACCTAGTCCCTACAGGGTCCAATGCAAAGCTTTTAAGTACAGAGTTGGCGACAGCGCTGACAGGCCGACATGTTGCTATAGAACTTCTGCCTTTTTCATTTGAAGAATACATAAATGCTACAAGCCAAATCCCAAGTTGGACGAATTTTCCATTCTATTTAGAGCGTGGAGGGGATCCAGAGGTACTCTTTCAATCAGCAATCGATGCCAGATCCTATCTGAGCACACTCTTTGACTCCATTGTCCTAAAGGACTTAGTTAAAAGGAAAAAAAATTCGGAATCCTAGCTACCTAACAAATACAATTTCGTTATTAGTTAACAACGTTGCCTCTCGCACCAGCTCAAGATCGCTTTCTAAAGCGCTTCATGGCAGTCCGAGTGTCACTTCGGTGGAAAAATACTTACACTATTTTGAAGAAGCTTATCTTGTAGAAACCCTAGGTGCATTTTCTTTTAAAACAAAAGCTCGCATTCAGTCGGAAAGAAAGCGTTACGTGATCGATACAGGAATTCTAGGGGCATTAAGCGCTGTGAATATGCCTATTCTCAGCAAACAGCTTGAAAACTGTATCTATTTAACATTAAGAGGACGCAGAAAAATCCAAAATCTTTCTCTTTTTTATTATCGCTCCGATTCTCGCGAGAAGATCGATTTCTTGATTCGAGAAAGACACCGGACCACGGACTTGATCTAGGTTTGCTTAAAATATGTCTTCTGAAAAAACGCGCCAGCGAGAGGTGTCATCTCTACTACAGGCACAAAAAATATTTGCCGACGCTAACCTTCTCATCATCACTGCCAATGAGGCTGGATCGATTAGGGTCGATAGCAAAACTAACATACAATTAGTGCCAGCCTATGTTTTTTGCAGCACTAAGATCGTCTTCTGACCTGATAAATCGTTCGAGGATTTACGCCGCTAGATGGTAATTATACAAACATGCACTGTGAAATCGTTAGAAAAAAATGTGCACTTTTGGAAAAAGTATCTTGAAAAGCGTAGTGTGAACGGCATCTTGATTTTCTTGCAAAGCACCAGTTGCAATCCTTTTTGTTTGCTTGGCCATCTGTGCTCTTATTGAGGAAGCGAATTTGACACTCTTAAAGTAACCTATCTGTTGGCCTTCCCCCGAAGGGGGGGCAAGCGATTAGTCCAATTGAGTTAGGGCTACCAGGAGCCATACGACAAGACTTGCCAGTAGCACACTATCTACTCTATCGATGAGGCCACCGTGACCAGGAAGAAGCTTGCCTGAATCTTTTACTCCAGCATTTCGTTTGAACAGAGACTTAAAAAGATCGCCCGCTTGTGCGGCGGCAGCTCCCAGGAAGGCAACCAAGTAGGTGATTCGCCAGTCTGCAAGTGGAGCTAGCCAAGCTTGAAAGAGAACTACAGCACAAACGCCGCAAATGAATCCTCCAATAGCTCCTTCCCAAGTCTTGTTCGGCGACAGAATGGGTATCAGCTTTTTTTTGCCAAAAGTTCGGCCAAAAAAATATGCACCGGTGTCGCTGCACCAAGCACATCCCAGCACCAAGAGTAGCAAGTTCTTTGACAGGCCAAAGAGACTCCAAACTGCCAACCAAGTGCAGATAGGATAGCCAACGGCAAGAAAACTACCAGCGGAAGCCTTGGCGCGCTCTTCAATAGTTCCTTTGCTGAATGCGCCTAGCAGTGCTGGAATCATGATGCCGTTAAGAACGATAGAGAGTTGGGGCAATGCCTTCCCCGATGTGGCAGCGGCAAATATCAAAGCTGTGAGAAAAATGTTAGAAGTAATGAGTAACAGCTTTGTTTTTCCCTCTATGTGAACCAGAGTGAGGCGCGCAAATTCAAAAGTCGTCCAAGCCGCAAATGCAACAAAGCAAGCGCGCACCGCTTCATTTGGCGCAGCATATATTAGCAGCAAAACGGCTGGTAAGCCGATTAAGGCAGTATAAAGGCGGGCTGCCAGAGAGTCGGATTTCCCCAAACTGCTGTGCACTCGAAGGGTATCCTTATCCAGGCTCGCTATTTTCATTCTAGTTTTTTTCCTAATAGCGGACTCCTGTTGTTAGAGGTCACCTTCGCTAAGCAAATACGATGCCAATTGGGAAAGGCATGTCTTGCAGATCTGAACCTTTATATGGGCGCTGAAATATCTTTTCAAAAGCGCTCTTTCGTCTATAGTCCTGCCTGTTTCAGGCCTCAAGCATTTTGATTGTATTGTGTCTTTATTGGGCGTTTACTCTAATCAATCCGGACAAAGAAGAATTTGAAGGCGGAAATCTAGTAGTTAAGGTAGAAGAGTTGCTATCAACGCATAGAGCAGTCGAGTTGCTAGTTGCTATGTTTAAAATCAAGATCCCGGTTCTCGCAAGGTAGCCGGACTAAAAGACTGGACATTCGCAGGCGTCCATAGACTCAGGGGCAAAATAAAGCAGGAATCTAGACCATTGTAGCACATGTTTGCTTGCACATATCTTCAGAAGAAAGCCAACAGCTAGAGTTTTCTGCTCTATAACTGGCACAAAAAGTCTTCGGTCACGCTAAGCTTCCTATGATTCCTGCCGATGTAGGAGGCCTGATTGAAATCGCTAGCAAACCAGAGATACATTTAGTTTCAGTCCAATTTTTTTGTAGCAACATGGAAGCTATTGGGTGTTGAAGTCGGAGTTAATTGAAGAGCTTCCTGGTCTCAACAGGCCTATGAGTTTTCTGAACTGGAAGGACGGACAAAGACGCTTTCAAAACTTCGTGTCGATATTTTTCACGGGATTCCGATTCCTGGCTATAGTAGGGTGGAATTTCGAGATCCTTTTGGTGCCGGCATCGAATTTTTGCAAAGATGCCAGCTGTGAAACGCAATGCACTTAGATCCTAATGGAATGTCACTTTCAAAGTCATTCTGGGGCTCCGCATTTTAGGTATTCGATAAGAGCTTTTCTTTCTTCCAGCGGGACCGTATTTGTGGGGGGCATTTTGGCGCCTGTCAAGGTTCCTGCGGTTAGAAGTATTTGTGAACGTAGTTTTATCATTCCCCCATAGGAATCAAAATTTGAGGTGGTAGGAGCGCCGCTGCGCAGGGATTCTTCCAAACTGGAAGAATGGCAAGAAGTACAGTACCTATCAAAAAAGCTACTGCCAAAACTGACCCACGAAAGAGTCGTTCCGTTTTCGCAATCACTCGTTGTCGCGGGATATTCCGACTTTTTATTGGGCACATCGTAGATCTCTTCAACTTTGGCGTCTTCAGTGACCGGTTCGTTTCTCCCACAAGATGTCAAAAGAATTAGGCACATTACTAAGATGGGGACTGATTTGTGGAAGTTATCACAAGAGTGAAAATTTAAATTCCATTTGATTCTATTATGTATAACCTTCATGGAGTGGTCTCCTGAAACAGGACCATGGCTGGATCTGGGGTGAGCCAAAACCCTGAGGGTGAAAGTGAAACGCGGCTAAAAATCGCAGCAAATATGTTGTCAGCTGTCAGGTAGATCTTGTTGCCAGTGCCAGATGAACCGAAAATGGGATCCATGGGAACCCCAAAAAGATTGCTATCAAATTGCCCGATGACCTTTGCGCCTGGCCAAAGCTTTGACCAGAGCAGAAGGCTAGTATAAGGCCATGGGTTTTTTCCACCTTGAGTATTTAACATTGGATTTTTCCCCAAGTTGGAGCGGACGACCACGACAATATTTTCGCTTAAGTCGCCTGAGACAATTTCTGAAATGAGCCAAGTGAGATCTGAAAATAGGGATTCATAGAGTGTATTTTGCTCACTAAAATGCGCAGTTCCAGGAGCTCTTGTGTCCCATTCATCTGGTTTTCCGTGCCGGATCGTTGCGACTCCGGTGAGATTGCTTTTAAAGGAAGTGAGAGCGATGGAGGCGCGGTTTCTAAAATCGGAGAGGGCTGGATTGTAAAGACCAGAAAAAACTGGCCGCAGCGACAGATTTCTCTTTTGATTTAAGTAGAGAGAACTTATTTTAGTAGAATCTAAATTGGTACCGCTTTTTCCGGAAAGTGCATTTTCATAAGCCCAAGTACTCCAATCAGATACACTTGCGGGAACCTGCAAGTTTTCTGACGCCCAGCGTTTTACATCGTCAAGCTTGATATGATAGCTTTTCCCTTGAAATTCACCAGGAACAGATGGGCTATCTATCAATAGATGAGGAATCGTGAGATAGGGAAACACTTGGGAAGCGTACCATGTCATGTAGTCCGTATAGACTTCGCTAGTTCGCTGCTTTGCTACACCTAATTGGCCGATGGTGTCGATTGCCCCTATGCCCTTTGTGTAGAGCCCATTGACTATTATGGTCTTGGTTGCCTCGGCTGTCATGAATGTGTCGACAGATGGCCTTGAAGATTTGCTTACCCAGCTCAATCCTGAGGAAGTAGTTAGCGTTCCACCGTCGGTCGCAATGCTCGTGATGTCTCCTTTGTAATCGAATACCATTGTGGGGTCCCACCCGCCTTCGACATTTATCACTAATATTTTTGGAGGCACTGCCAAGGCACTGCGGCTAAATATAAGCATGAGAAAGGTAAACAAAAATTTCATTTTTTCTGTCCTTAGTAAATGATGAATTCTGGCGCTATAAGAATCGATATCAAAACCCATTTCCAAGCATTGCGAGATTTTTCTAGATCGCTTGATCCGGTCTCTATGGATTCACTATACACGCTATACAATTTTGAAATTCGGTAGTCTGAACTTGTCGTTTTTAGGGAGGTCCACTTATTCCAAGTGTCTGAAATTTGATTTTTGACTTCAGGGGATGTCGCTCCATAGGCATCAAAGTCGGGTAAGCTCATGAGCACCTTTCTGTTTTGAGCAAGTGCTGTGGAAGAGAGCTCAGAGGCGACTACTGCATCTGCAATTCTAACCGCTAGATCAAACGCTGATTGTGTATATAACTCACTAGGTATGAATTGCTTTTCGTATCCGTTTAGACGTTGTCTGGGAACCAAATTTGCAAGGGATATGACTTCCGGATTTCCCGCCGACTTTCCACTAGTTGGGTTTTGAAGTACAAGGTTTCTAATTGTATATTGAGGGAGAATTTGCTTTATAAACCCATCCCATTGGGCGGGACCAAATACCCGGACGCTGCTTAAGTTGTTTGTTGTGGAGCCTGTGGTGCCAAATACTTGGTGTTGATATTCGGGACTCGCAATGAGGTCGGCTACCAAATTTTTTACATTTTTTGAATC
>CAIMVM010000265.1 GCA_903844895.1 uncultured Pseudomonadota bacterium | reverse complement strand
TCTCTCTCTCTCTCTCTCTCTCTCTCTCTCTCTCTCTCTCTCTCTCTCTCTCTCTCTCTCTCTCTCTCTCTCTCTCTCTCTCTCTCTCTCTCTCTCTCTCTCTCTCTCTCTCTCTCTCTCTCTCTCTCTCTCGTAGCTCTGTCAAAAATAGGAATATTTTTTCTTCACTCATTTTTTGATCGAAGCGAATGAGTGCGGTTTTTGAGCTTTTTGGACTGGAATTGGTCACGATCTGCGCAGGTAAGTGCTTAATATAATGGGTTAATATTGATTGTTTTAGGAAGGTAATAATGAGCGATTTAACATTTAAGCTCTACTCGACCGAGAAGTGGCTGGTTTTAAGTTTCAAGTTTCAAGTTTTAAGGAGGATGTATGATTGAACCAGGAATGCCAGAAAGAGAAGAGGCGCGATTAGGTATTTTAAGGGAACTTGAAATCCTAGACACCACTAATGAAGCCTCTCTTGATGAACTTACGGCATTAGCGGCCGAAGTGTTGGGCGTCCCTACAGTTCTTATTAGTTTAGTGGATAAGGACCGTCAATGGTTTAAGTCAAAGGTAGGACTGGGGGCATCAGAGACTCCTAGAAATGTTTCCTTTTGTGGCCATGCTATTTTAGATACTAAGACGCTTATTGTTGAAGATGCGACGAAGGATTTACGTTTCTTCGACAATCCTCTTGTCGTGGGTGCTCCTCATGTCACGTTCTATGCTGGTGTGCCTCTTGAAGTTGGCGGAGAATTTATCGGCACATTTTGCGCAATAGATAGCAAAAAACGGGTTGTTTCCCCTCGTCAAAAGGAATTGTTGGAGTTGATTGCAAGGCAAGTCCAGACTCAACTTAAGCATCGCTATGCTGTTATATCGTCGAAGAAGCTAAACTTGAAACTCTTTGATTTAACCTTAGAAATTGAGACTGAGAAGAATAAGCTGGCGGCGTTTTCCAAAAACAAAGCAAACTTTTATTCTCAGATGAATCATGAAATTCGTACTCCTTTGCAAGGTCTTTTAGGTAGCCTTGAACTATTGAGTAAAGCAGAGGATTTAACATCACGTCAAGAATACGAAAAGAGTGCGGCTGCATGTGCAGAATTTCTATTGACCGTGACAAACGACATTTTGGATCTAGGAAAGATTGAAAGCGATTCTATAGATATGGTTTCAACCACCTTTAGTTTGTCTGAGCTCTTAGAGCGGCTCAAACTTATCACAACGTCGATGTTTTCTGGAAAAGATATCAAAGTTAAATTTAACCATCTGCTTCCCGAGGGTGTTTGGATCTATGGTGATAAAAACCGGCTGACTCAGGTGTTTCTTAATTTGATCAGCAATGCATTTAAATACACGGACCGCGGTGAGATCGAGATTAAGACCAGCTACCATATGCAAAAACAAAAGTTAGACTTCTCAGTCACAGATTCAGGAATTGGCATTCCTGATTCCGTTCTTAAAAACATTTTTAATCAATATTACAGGGTTGACCACGGGGACAAGAAGGAACGTCCAGGGACGGGTATAGGTTTATACCTCGTGAAACGTTTGACGGAAAAAATGAATGGCGAGATAACAGTAGTAAGTAAAGTTGGGGTGGGGAGCTGTTTTTCGATTGAGGTACCTATGGGACTTAGCAACGAAGAATCCAACTTTGAAGCAAAAGGCTCAAATGCGCTTCCCCCAAATTTGAAAATATTAGTGGCAGATGACAATATGATGATTCTTAAAATTACTAAAAAGATGTTAGAGCAGTCAGGGGCGACCGTAGATTTTGCCTATAATGGTAAGGATGCAGCTGAAAAAGCCGTTTCTTCTGATTATGACTTGATTCTCATGGACACCAATATGCCTATTTTAGATGGCCTTCAAGCGACGGCAGCCATAAGAAAGGCGGAAGCTAAAAGAGCTCAGTCAGGAAAATCATTAGTCATTATATCTTATAGCGCTAACGCTGGTGATAGTGTGGAGGGGGCTGCCCTTTACGATGGTTTTATTCTCAAACCCACGACCCTGGAAGGATTAGTGTCTGGAATCTGCAAGGTCTTAAATAAAAAAGCAGCTTAGTTTTGTGTGCCTTAAATGCCGTGGTTTTTAAACACCGTTTTGTGATTTTTGAGGCCTATGGAAAATGCAAAGTCTATAAACTCAAGATTTCCTGACATCTCGTAGATCCTAAAAACGGTGTTCCAAAACGATATAATTACGACGGTCGCTTCTTCGACGAGGGCGCTCTTTCGGGAGGTCGATTCTTGGGCGAGGAGGCTCTTTCGGGAGGGCGTTTGTTGTCTACTCTTGGCCCCTTAGTTGTCGGCCTAAAAGAAGACGGTTTTCTTGAGCTGGAACCGGCGACCCTCGAGTCATTTCTAGTTCTTTGATTTCGCCAGTTTGTTTTTTGGGGTTTGCGAATGATTTGGCTAGGTTTTTTCATGATGAATAAGTAGTTGAAACCGCGGAGAAAGAAGTTTTCCTCCTCAGCCGCTTTATGAAAGTTACCTTTTGCAAGTTTAGCGTTGTGACGAGTCACGGCAATGATATCGACTGGCTCAAAGTGCATAGAAAGCCTAGAAAATAACTCAAAACCGATAGCCATGAGCGGTGAGCCTTTTTTAAAGCTATCGGAAACATAAAGTGCCATATATTTCCCATCTTTTAAAACCCGGGAAATTTCTGCGATAACCTCTTCCATGGCTTCATAGTAGGAGCCATTTTTAGCGTCAAGTTTGCCAATGCAGCGCTCATCGTCAGAGTAGTCCAAATGGGTAGAATAAGGGGGGTCAATGAACACAAAATCTACCGACTTGTCATCAAGAGGAAGGTGTCGCGCATCGCCAAGCTCAATGTTCTTTGTATAGGGAGCTAAATCGAATCCTCGACTAAGTCTTTCTAAATCCTTAGCTACAGCTAGAGTTGTCCCGGATCCAGCACAGGGATCGATAACCAGATCGCCCTTTTTGGTGTACCTTTGCAGGAGATTCCAAATAATGTAGGATGGCGTTGCCCCAGCGTAATCCTTATCTCCCTGCATGGAAAATCCGTAGTGCTGGCTAGGATAGTCCCATAACGTTGTGGTTTGAATACGTAAGGCTGGTTTTAAAGACATAGGATCCTCCAATCCGCCGGAATATGCCTGGAAGTGAGGATTAAGGAAAGCAAAAAAAGAGGTTGCGAAAAAATCCCCTTACTAACTATAACCATCTGTAATTTATGAGGTATATATGGAAACTACAACTGACAAGGAAACGCCGATCGGGGCGTTGAAGGAAAAAATCGCTCATTTTTGTGAATTGAGGGACTGGGATCAGTTTCATGACATGAAGGAGTTGGCGATTGGGCTTGCGACTGAAAGTGCAGAACTTTTGGACTTGATGCGTTTTAAGCGACCTGAGCAGGTGGCAGAGATGTTGGAAAACACGGTAGCGCGCGAGAAGATTGCTGATGAGTTGGCTGATATTTGTTGGATGTTGTTTAGGTTTAGTCAACTCCACCGCATAGATCTTTCTCAAGCTGTTTTATCTAAAATGGCCAAAAATGAGCTGAAATATCCCGTAAGCACTTCTAAAGGCAGTAACCGAAAGTATAATGAAGGGTGACGCGTGGGTTGGTTTGTTTTTTTAGAGATTTAGGAAGGTGGCGCCTAAAGTTTGTGTTTCAACATAAGGCATTGAAATGAATGAACTTTATAAAGACGCTCGGCTTTTTGTTAAGGGTTTTTAACCAGAAGGCGAAAGACCTAGGAGTGTAGATGGATTTTGCGGAGTGAAGATATCTGTGGCCCTAGTGACTCTAAAATTGACACCTGCCCCCACCCGCCGAAAGCTGATAGTGCCTCGGCTGGCTGGCATCGTGATTCGTCTGGGACTTTTGCCAGCGAGTCTGCTTCTATTCAATTTGTCTTGCGGTATTCCTCGAGAAAATGGGAATCGCAAGGCGGTGAAATTGTCGGAAAGGCAAGTCGCCCAACATCTGAAACTTGCAGGTTTTCCTGAAAGTGTCATCCCCACGATGGTGTGTGTAGCCAAACACGAATCCAGGCTAAAGACCAATGCAGTGAATCTTAATTCTAATGGCTCGACGGATCATGGTATTTTTCAGATCAATGACGCCTGGTGGCTCTCTGAGTGTGGGGTGGACCCTGAAGCGCTCAAAGATCCTATGGTCAACACAAAATGTGCAAAAACTGTTTTTGACCGCCAAGGTCTTATGGCTTGGTATGGCTATCAAAAGAACTGGGCCATTTGCAATAATTACCGGATTTCTGAATCTGACACTAGCGAGTGGCAAGATATCTATTTAGGTCCGGTAAGACCTAAAGACTTCGGACGCGTGGATTCTGTAGTAAAGCGGGCTATGGCCTCTGGGCCCAGAGCCCAATGCCAAGAGAAAAAGCTGCGAAGCTGTTTGATAACAGGCCAAGGTTATAGTTGTTTTAGAAAGTATGGTTGCAAGGGCAAATGATCGGACTGTTGCCCATTTAAACCGAAGCGGTCTGAAGACGGCTTTCCCACTGCGCGGCTTCCGCAAAAGTGACCCATTCTTCTTCGCCCACCTTTTTACCTTTGACCAAATGGCACGTACCGGTAACTCCTTTCCAGGAGGCGGCATTTAAAACAATTTCCTTCACGGTGTCCGGATAGGCTTTCTTTAAACTTTCGTGGGCTAACCTAAGTTGGTAGTGGGGGATTCCAACACAGACGTGGTGGGGAACGTGCCAATTGATATCGTGACAAAACCATTCAATGATGGCTGGATATTTCACATGAACGGTACCAGCTATTTGGCCTTTTTCCATGGTCCAGTTAGCATCAGCATGAAGGGTTCGATCTGGAGACGTGTGGTGAAAGAAAGTGAAAACAGACAGCAAAGTCTGAAACACAATCTGGGGAACCACGAATAAGTAGATGAACCCGTAGATTCCTCCAGCTGCCATGGATCCACCAACAACGCCTAGGGTGGCGAGCCCGCAAATGACAAGGGAAAGGTTAAGTTTTGCACTATCTTTTGGCTCAAAAAATTTAGACTTTCGACCCAAAAGGGCGTCGCGGATAAAGTACCCGGTAAAAACAATGCTGGAAACAGGCATCAAGTAGCTGCGGGTCGCTCTATAAAACCAGCGGTCAAAGCTAGATCTTTTTAAGTACTGATTTACCGTTAAGGGGCGCCATGCGATTTCTTTGTCTAAATTATGGGTATAACGGTGATGAAGATCATGGGAAAGACGCCAAACGTGAAAGGGCCACAAACAAAGGGAAGTTGTCAAATGGCCCACAACGTTATTCACCTTTTCACTATAGGCAAACGACCTATGCCCAGCATCATGGCCTAGAACAAATAGCCCCATCAAGGCCATCCCTAAAAAGATCGACAGAACTCCGCCCACAAGCCAAGAATCGGCATAAAGGATAGCAGATGCAAAAAAGGCCACTAGGAAGAGGTCACGGGCTAAATACCCAAACGCCTTAAGGGGCTCTCTTTTGAGTACGACGGGTGGCATCTTTCTGATCATAGCAGCAATGCTATCTTTTATGTCCATGATATCCTCGGCAGTAAATATAAGGGATCATTGTAGCACAGGAAATATTCGTGTAAAAGCATAGTCTTAATGAAACGTTTTAAACAACACCTGCGGGAGTGGAATCAAAAACATGGTGGATCCGGCAAACCCATATCTGAGTTGCTTAGTGGAAGCGAGTGCCGGTTCAGGAAAAACCCATCAGCTCTCGGAGCGATTTCTGTCTTTAGTGGCCGCAGGTTCTGATCCAAGTAAAATACTCACCATAACCTTTACCGTTAAAGCCGCCGGTGAAATGCGAACCCGGATTATTGAAAAAGCAATGAACCTTGTGTTTCAGCCTGACGCGGCAAAAACCTTTCAAGAAAGGCTAAGCCTTTTTTATTCGCAGTTAGATCATCCGGATATGCCGGGCCCGCGCTCTGCCCGTGAGACGGGTGAGGCGATTTTAGCTGCGACACAGGCTTTGCGGGTTTCCACAATTGACGCACTTTTCAAAGAGTGGGTCCTGAAATTTCCAGAGGAAGCTGGCATTTCCAGTGACATGGCTCTTAGTGAGCCCAACGAAACATCCAAGATAAAAAAACAGGCTTGGAACAGCTATCTAAAAACCGACACATGCCGGGCCTTGATAAGGCAGGTCATGCAGCTCAGTTCTACGTTCTCCATGGCAGCGCTTTTTGAAAAAGTTGAAGCTCTCAGTCGCTATGATGGTTTGATCTACCTTTCTAAAGGAGATCCCGTGGTTCCATGGGGAGCAGTTCCCTTGGCAGAGGAAACCATAGTGGACACAATTAGTGAGTCTTTACTGCAGATAGGGGCTCATTATGAAAAGTTTAACGGTTCCATCCAGCAGGCAGTCCAACAAAAGAAACTTGAACCCTTGCGACAATCTGGGCTTCTATCTGCAAAGATGAAAGTAAGCGGAAACCAAATTAAAGGGAAGAAACGCGATTCTCTAGAAGCTGAAATCAGCCATGTAAATGACACCCTTCAAAACTTTCTTCTTCGAAACGTATTGCATAAAGCGGATCGTGAAGGGGCGTTAATTTTACAGATTTGGCGCGGTTATCAAGAGTCTTTAAAGGATCTAAAAGTTAGACAAAACATCTTAGAGTTTTCGGATTTAGCTAAAGGCGTTCATCGTCTTTTTCATGGAGAGACGGCAAGTGGAGTGAGCTGGCTCATTCAACAAGGACTGAGCCACCTTCTGATTGACGAGTTTCAAGATACTTCAAGGATACAATGGGAGGTCTTTCAGGCCATCTCTTTGGAGCTGCTTGCCGGACAAAGTCTCCAAAAATCGGTTTTTATTGTCGGAGACCGCAAACAATCAATTTATGGCTTTAGAGAAGCAGATCCAGAAGTTTTAGATGAAGCTAAAGAAACAATGAGCCAGCAAGGGGCTCATATCCTTGAGATGTCGAAAAGCTACCGCTCTGCTCCCGACTTATTGGATGGGGTAAATAGGCTCCTTCAAGATCAGATCCCAGACTTTCCGCTCCACGAGTCTGCTAAACAGCAAGATGGGAGACTATTAACCCCTAGGGAAGGGGGAGTCTGGCGTCTGCCATCTACAAAGGAAAATGAAGTCGAAGAAGTGGCCTTACTCATCCATCGACTTCTAAAAGAAGGTCGGAGATTTCCAGTTTCTCATAAAGGGGCAGATGAGCGAAGTCTTCAGGCCGGAGATGTCGTGATTTTGTATCGCGATAAAAGCTCCTCAGAAGCCCTTGAGTTAGCACTCAGATCTTTGGGGATTTCAAGTTTAAGAGAAGAAAAGCAAGGTTTTTTTTCCAGGTCAGAGATTGATGATCTTAAAAATCTTTTGCAATGGCTTTGTTATTCTTATAACGAGTATAGCCTTCTGGCCTTTCTTTCAGGACCTCTGGGCGGATTTACGGGTAGCGACTATCAAGCTCTATTTGCTTCCGACGCGCCACTACGGGTCGAGGAGTTTTTGGCTCAAAAAAATCCAGACTTATTCCAGATTCTGAAGGAAGCTCAGGAACAGGTGGACCGTTTGCCATGTGAAATTCTTTTATTAGGACTTTGGCGGAAGTTAGCAGTGCCAGATACGTATCGCAGATCCTTTGGGGGGACCGAAGGGGAGTTGGCCGCCCGTAACTTGGAAAACCTTCTTCTTTTAGCCGCAGATCTAAAGGGCCGTCTGCATGATTTTTTAAGGTGGATGGAAGAGTCAGCTCGGGCAGACGATACGGGCAACGCCATGCTTTCTGGTGCTGGGGCAGTCCGCATGATGACCATTCACAAAGCTAAGGGACTTGAGTTTCCGTTTGTGATCGTTATGGGGATGGGCAGAGATCTACATAGAGATGACTCCTATTGGTCTAAATTCGATCAAAGGCAGTTGAGATACTTGCCCCTGAAGCGAGAGCTGCCAGAGGAGATTCCCTTTGAAACCATTTTGCCTTATCAGGTAAAGGCTTTGGCGGATGAAGTGAAACGCTTGGTTTACGTGGCAACCACAAGAGCTTCCCAGTATTTGGTCTTGTCTTCAGGGAAATCAAAATCTAAAAAAGACGATGAGGAGTCTGACCTTCAGGTAAAGACATTTTACCAGCTGGCGCCTTTCGAAGAGATTGGGGGCGACACTTTCGAAAACCGATCTCTCGTTCGGGAGGATCTTTCCCGTGTGGAGGCGCCATCAGAAAGCGTGGGCTCGCAATTGCCAAGGGAAATACCTGCCCAAAGTTTTCTTCTACCTCGTGAAATCACGCTGGTCTCTCCGTCCCAGTCGATTTCTAGCCAGAGGGAAGGCTCTCCGAGGCCAGAGGAGCGAAGGGAGACCAAAGATCCGACAGAAGGGAGCCCAGCTCCTAGCAGTGTCTCTTCTGCTGATTCTGCCAAGGCCGGTGTCTTTTTTCATCGCTGCTTAGAGCTTGGCTTTCGGGACGGTAACATCTTGAACCTGGAACTCATTTGGAACCAAATTCTTAAAGAAGAAGAGAGTCATCTGAAGGGGGCTTTTTTTGAAATGGTGACGCGTTCTTTGGAGGGTAGTCCCTTAGCAAAACTCGTTTCTAAGGCTGATCGCATTAGGACGGAGGCAGCCTTCGGTAGATTCGCAGGTCAAGAACTCTGTCGTGGGAGCATGGATCTGGTATTAGAATTTAAAAATGAGGTGATGGTGATCGACTATAAAACATCTCTTGTCGATCCCGAACAGTTGCTTATTCATGCCCAAAGTCATGGCTATATCTCTCAGTTGAGGCATTATATGGCGGCATTGGCAGAGATTTATATAGGTAAAACAATTCTGGGTGGGATTTGGTATGCCAGGCCTGGACTTCTTTTGGAGATTAGAAATGACGCTTAAATTTGTAGGACCCAGCGACCCTCATCATAAAACAGCTGTCGTAATGCTCCATGGTGCAGGAGCCAATCGCCACGATCTAGCTCCTCTTAAGGACATGCTCGATACCGAAGGGGCATTTGATTGGTATTTTCCGGAAGCGCCGATTTGCCAGAGTCAAGACTTTAATATGCATATTTGGTTTCCTGTGGCTGATATTGTGTCCATGCTTTCCAATCCAAGGTCAGATTTAAACGTTTTAGAGTCCTACACCCCCCCTCGCATCGAAGAAGCCAGGCGGGAGTTGGACTATTTTTTAGCCGGAATTCTCTCTAAGTACGACCAGATCGTTTTGGGAGGATTTAGCCAAGGTGCGATGATGTCGATGGATTATTTTGTGAGAAATCCCGATCCTAAAATCAAAGGCATCACTCTTTTGTCCGGGACTTTAGCAGATGTAAAAACCTGGGAAAAGATTTCTGATGCTACCAAGAGGCCACCGGTGTTTCAAAGCCATGGTTCCAGCGATCCTATTTTACCAGAAAGATTTGGGCGCCAATTGCTTGAGTTTTTAGCAAGAAAGAATTTTCAGGTTTCCTTTCATGGCTTTGATGGAGGGCATGAGATTCCACAGGGGCTTCTGAATCCTTTAAAAGTTTTTTTAAAAAGCGCACTCCATGATTAGAATTCTTTTCGAAGACAATCATGTGATGGTCGTCGTCAAAGCTAGCGGCCAATTAACCGATAATGATGACTCTAAAGACCTAAGTCTTTTAGAAGAATTACGACAGTACGTAAAAGTAAAATATGCAAAGCCTGGCGAAGTATACTTGACTCCCATTCACCGGCTCGATCGTGGGGTTTCAGGCATCGTTTTGTTTGCTAGAACCAGCAAAGCAGCCGAAAGACTCAATCAACAATTTAGAGAGCGAACGGTTCAAAAAACATATTTGTGCGTTGTCGACGGGTCTCCACCAGAGGAGCAGCATGTAGAAGATTTTCTAGTGAGAGATCGCGCGCGCAGGATGACCTTGGTGACACCCCCTAAGAATCCCGAAGGGAAAAAGTGCGTTCTTGATTTCATCGTTAAAGAAAGACTGGCCCAAGGATCTCTTTTGCTGGTGAAGCCTGTAACAGGAAGGCCCCATCAGATTAGAGTTCAGTTGTCCTCGCGAGGCTGGCCTATTGTTGGGGACATAAAGTATGGTAGCTCTTACAGCTTGGAGGGAAAAATTTTGCTCCATGCTTCAGAACTGCGGTTTCAGCATCCGACCCTGAAGCAGGAAATGATTTTTACAGCAGATCCCCC
>CAIMVM010000264.1 GCA_903844895.1 uncultured Pseudomonadota bacterium | reverse complement strand
GATTTATTTATGAGACAAAGCGTCTATTTAGCTTCCGGTCTTATTTTTGGTTTAGGACTCGCGGTTTCCCAGATGGTCGATCCTCTCAAAGTAAAAAGCTTTTTAGCTTTAGGGACTCTAGAATGGAACCCAGCTCTGATGTTTGTTTTAGGATCCGCGGCTCCGACCTACTTTCTAGCTTTTTTATACCTAAAGAGGCGCCAGAAGTCCTTTGACGGAAAACCAGTTCCAACACCCGTGGCTAGACCGATCGATAAAAAACTTGTGGCTGGCTCGATGATTTTTGGTATCGGCTGGGGAATCGCAGGGGTTTGTCCAGGACCGGCTCTTTTTCACTTAGCTTACCTGGATGAACAGTTTCTTCTTTTTATAGTCATGATGGTTCTAGGCTTTGAACTTCAAAGGAAACTCGTTTGACTCTAGAAACCTTAGGATATTTGGCGTCCCTCGTTATGGGACTGGTTCTTGGCCTGACAGGCGGGGGAGGATCTCTGCTGGCCGTCCCTATTTTAGTCTATCTCTTTGGGATCCCAGCCCTTGACGCTACCAGTTATTCATTAGGAATCATTGGGGTGATTAGTCTTTGGGGAGCCTTCGGAGCCTATAGAAACGGCGACTTAAAACTAGGTCATGCCCTCTTTTTTGGCATTCCAGGAATCCTTGGGGTCATTCTTTCTAGAAGAGTCTTTTTACCCATGGTCCCAGCACAAATCCATTTTTTTAACTTCTTGATTTCAAAAGACTCACTCCTTCTGATTTCCTTTGCGCTATTGATGCTTTTCACGTCAGTTTCTATGCTCAAATCCCTCGTCCCAAAAAGAAACTTAACCCCGCCTTCTAGCACTATCCAGGTTGCTAGGGGCTATCTGGTGGTTCTCGGCCTGTTTGTGGGAATACTTTCTGGATTTGTCGGCGCAGGAGGAGGATTTTTAATCGTCCCTGCTCTCCTTTCCCTTGGAAAACTAGACATGAAACGAGCCGTGGGAACCTCTCTTCTCATAATCGGCATGCAGTCTGGTTTTGGGGTTCTGAGCGATCTTCATCGCCTCGATATCTTAGACTTAAAACTGTTTTTGGCTATTGTGTCTTTAGCGAGCATTGGGATGAGTTTGGGGAGCAGGGCTAGGTCTTTTATCTCAGATAGCAAATTAAAGTTTGGATTTGCAGTGCTGGTGCTGATTTTGGCGGTGGGGATACTTTGGGATCAGGTGGGGTAGGAAATCTTTGCGAACCAACTGCTATAAATTATTAATTTAATGAAAATTAGTTAGTAAAGGCTCCCAATTGAGCAGGTTCAATCCATAAAATTCGTTTCAACAGACTTTTGTTAGGTTCTATCTAACGAGAGTTATGCTCATTGAACCATTTCAAGAAACCATCCGGCTTATGAGCAAGCTCTTCTGCGCTAAGGACTACGTTTTTCTTTTGAAATTGCTCCTGCTGCGCTCTATAGAGATCGGCTAGAACCATTTCTGTGCATAATTCCTCAACTGAGATTTTTGCTTCCCAGCCTAAATCTTTTTTTGCTTTGGAAGAATCGCCAATAAGAAGATCTACTTCAGTTGGCCGATAATAAGCAGGGTCAATTTTTACAAGGACCTTACCAGATTTAATATCAAACCCTTCTTCATTTTCATGCTCACCTCTGAAAGCAATTTCGGCCCCCGTATTGGCAAACGCCATTTTAACAAAATCTCTTACCGTTGTTGTTCTATTTGTAGCCAAAACATAATCAGATGGAACTT
>CAIMVM010000263.1 GCA_903844895.1 uncultured Pseudomonadota bacterium | reverse complement strand
GTCGGGTCGGTGTCGGGTTTTTCCAGGCGATGGGGGACTTGATCGACGCGGTCAAGGGCAGCAACCGCGTGGCGATTCAGCGTGGCATCAGTGAAATTGACACCTTGCAGCAGGGGCTGAGTGACGCCATCGCGCAAATCGGTACTGACTTGAATGTGGTGGATTCACAAAACAATGTGTTGGACGAAATCACCTTGCGCTTGAAAAGCACCATGTCCGACATCCAAGACTTGGACTACACCGAAGCCATCACCAAGATGAACAAAGACCAGTTGGCGCTGGAAGCCGCACAAAGCAGCTTTGCCAAGATCTCCAAGTTGAGTTTGTTCAATTACATCAATTGATGGGTTCAAGTTTTACTATCTCATGCCGATTGAATGAAACCATGATTGAAACATATGGCTACCAACTCAGTTAACTCAAGTACGTTGTCTTCTCAGATTTCGGCAACAAATAAAGCCAACGCACAAAAACTGATTACTTCGCTTGGCGCTGGCTCAGGCGTAGATGTTGCCTCATTGGCGCAAAATTTAGTTGATGCTGAAAAGGCGCCTCGCGTTAATGCGATAAACACAAAAATAGCTAAAAATGAAGCCAGAATTTCTGGCTATGGAGCTGTTTTGGCTTCTATGGACATTATTAAAAAAGCATTCCAAGCATTAGAAAACCCCTCTTCCATCTTAAAGCCAACAGTAGACTTTGGAAATTCCACATCTGTTTCTGCTACCGTATCTTCTGCAGCATTACCTGGAAATTACAACTTAAAAGTTATTCAGCTTGCCGCTGGTCAACGCAGTAGTTCAAACAGTTTCTCAAGTTCTGAAACACCATTGAATGGTGGAAATCCTTTTAGCCTTCAGTTGTCAGTTAATGGAAGCGCAGCGAAAACAATTCGAATTCCTCAAATAGCCACAACACCAGCAGGTATTGTCAGTGCAATTAATGCTGCAAAATTAGGACTTAATGCAACATTGATCAACAAAGCCGATGGGTCGAATAATCCTTATTCGATACTTGTTTCTGGAGAGACAGGCATTTCAAAAAACTTCAGCTTAATCTCGGACGATGGAACGGGTGTCGGTGAAGTCCAAAAGATAGCTTTCGGACCGGCTCTATCAAGTGGGAATATTAAAATTGCAGGAGTATCCGTTGCCTTACTAGCAGGTGACAGTGCTTATCAAGTGGCTAGTAAAGTAAAAACAGCACTAGAAACTGATTCATTCATCACCGGAATACCTGGAAGAAGCGTCACAAATAACCAAGACGGATCGATAAATATTCAATTTACAGCAGCTGATGGCGATATGTCCAATATACAAACCAATGACTCTGATTTGACAGGGTCAAGTTTGTCAGTATCGACAGCTTCAAATTTTGTCCCTGGAAATCAATTGTCTGAAATTGCTTTCTCTCAAGATGTATCTTCTAAAGATGCAGTCATTGAATTTGAGGGGGTAAGGATAAACAGATCTTCAAATCAAATTACAGATTTGGCAAAAGGATTAACTGTTGATTTAAAACAGGAAAGTGCAGTTTCAGTGCCTATCAAGGTCACTCAAGATTCCTCAGGTGTGAAAGAAAAAATTCAGACATTGATTAAAAGTTTTAACGACACTGTGTCTGATCTCGGGATCTTAACTGGCGAAAAAAACGCCAAAGATGAAACTGATGTTTACAGTGGATCCCTACAGGGAGATAGCATGGCCAGATCCATGCGTGGAACTTTGCGAAACCTCTTTACCAGGTATTCATCCACCCCCACTGGTGCTTTTCGATCCTTGAGTGATGTAGGGGTTGAAATGACCAGAATAGGGACGTTAGAACTGAACGAAGCAAAATTTGACAAAGCAGTAGCTTTGTATCCTGATCAAATCACCACAATGTTTACTGCCGATAAAGAAAATAAATCTTATGTAGGTGAATCAAGTCGAGGGTTAGCTGGTGATGCGATCAAGCAGTTGAATCAATTGATCAGTAGTTCTGGGACAATCAATAATCTGACGAAAACAGCTAATGTTCAAATATCAAAATACAAAGATGAATTAACTAAATTAGATACAAGAATGAATTCTATTTTGATTAGATACAATAAACAATTCTCAGTAATGAATTCTTTTGTAGGCAATTCAACTGCAATGAGAAATAATCTCAAGAGTCAATTTGAGAATATGTCTTCAATCTATAAGAATAATTAACTAATATTAAAGTTTTTTTTGTTCATGCCGATTGCAATGAAACATCAATCTTTTTGGGTTGAATATTTCATGAGGATCGAGCATGTCCAATACTATACAAAGCACAGTAAACAAGCCTGTTGACGCTCTGCCCTTTGTTAAGCACAAAGAGGTGAGCAATCAAAAAGCTTCTCCTGCAGT
>CAIMVM010000262.1 GCA_903844895.1 uncultured Pseudomonadota bacterium | reverse complement strand
TACAAGGTTGGCGCTGGACCCCCTACAACGCTGTATACGATCAGATGATGGTCAGCGTTTATTTTGCTGTAGGAATTTGTTCGGCAATAGCTATTAAACATCCAGTTAAACACACCAGTTTTTTATGGTTTGTTGCAATTTCGAGTTTTACTCATGGCGGAGTTATGCTTTATCACGCTGTTCTCAATCCGCATCATATTGGTCATTTAATGGGTGATGTTTGGATTTTGGCTGGTGGTCTTTCATTAGCAATCCCACTATGGCGCCTAAGAAAATATCAGGATCAGTTGACTTAGGTGAATCCATCTCCGATGACGTAGTGTCGTTTCTCACTACACCTCCACCACCTTATCATCAACAGCGGTCTTCACCCTAGACCCGACGGCATCGCAAATGGGCTGTGACTGACCCTAGCAATTCTTGAAGGTGATGCTGCGGTGTCGGTTGAACCGACAATCGAGAATTGAAACACAATATAAATGAGTGCCAATGTCTATGAAATTCAACATTGGCACTTCAACCTCAATACTAAGATTGATTAAAGTTTATAAAGATTTATTTTTTGTAATCACATTTACCGATTGATACGTTTTGAATACCTTCTGCGGTTTTAAATGTTGTCGGAATATAGGTGCATTTCCCTGTTAAACCAATAAATTTGCCAGACAGTCCTTTGACTGTTTGACTACCTTTAGTTGGCGGTCCACCAACAATACCATCTCTTACGAGATGCCCAGTAAATTCATCGCCGCTTGAATCTTTAGTTACACAATCTGCTTCAGTCAAAGTCGAACCACTCACTGTTTTGCTTGTGCCAATGCATGTTCCAGTCATGATCCCATTTACAGGAAACAGTTCGCTTCCTGACTTCGTGACAACATTGACCGTATTTACGTGCCAAGATGCATATGTATCTTTACCAGATTTGATGTCTGCAATATGAAAGTTTCCTACGTTAACAAATTCAACAGAGAAATTTTCAGCATAAACAGATGCAATACTTAGACAAGTGAAAGCAGTGACAAGAATTTTTTTCATTTGATAACTCCAAGTTGTTGATATCTCAAAATGAAACACCAAACCTGTTCTACAGCGCGATTAGATAAATTGATATAGCGATTGCGAGTTATCTTGTAGGTGTTTGCCTATGCTCTGCCTGTGTCCATGAAGTACTCAAGAGACTAGATTGAAGTTAAGTTCGTGTCCACTGGTAATGATTGAAGCCTGTAGGCCAACCGTCCTGTTGACAAATATCACGTTGAGAACAAAATCTGTCCATCAAAAAGCCAGCAAGCTATCCACCTGCTGGCTGACAGTTTGAATTGCTTTAAGACTTAGCTGGCAGCTTTAATATTGGACGCTTTGAGCCTTGTGACGCTTTGTTAAAACCTGATTTCACCAAACCACTGATGGCCTCTATTCGGGCATCTAACTCCCCAGCGTCAACTGCAGAGCGTAAGACCTCAAGTATGGTCACAACCCCTGCAATGCTGTCGGTCTCGATGGCATTTTTTCCCTCGATGACTTCTAGCGTTCGTGCGCCATAGCGAACAGTAATGCACAACTTTCCGTTGTCACTGGGCCACCACCAAGCTTTGATCCTCTTTGGAATTTCAACCTTACGGGACTCACCTGTTACTTCATCTTTGACAGTTCGAAGTTTGGTGGGCTGATACTGGGTGCCAGCTTGCTCAGCCTTGGCTAACTGGATCTGCTCATGCAGCTTACTGCTGAGCTTTTGACGACGAGCATACTTGGGGCTTGTGCCCTGGGTCTGCTTGGCCTGTACTAATTTCAATGCGCTTAAACCTGACATGTACTACTCCTTGT
>CAIMVM010000261.1 GCA_903844895.1 uncultured Pseudomonadota bacterium | reverse complement strand
TTTTTACTTCGGTCATACTACTTTCCTCCGTTTTTGATGTTTGCGCATCATTTTTTGGGTTTTCAAGAAAGTAGTATGACTTTATCATTTAAAAATTGCAGCTCTTTTTTAGCTTAAACCTTTTCGGCTAGGCTCTAGCAAACCAATCCTACTAAAACATAAGAATACTCTGAAGCTTTTCCTTGAATTTTGACAAGTCTGGGCGAGATTCGCCTTGAAAGCTAAATTTATCTATTATCCAACCTTTTCGGTCAGCAAGGAAAAGGGTCGGCAGAAGTGGATCACGGAAGTCCTTCATGGACTCATCTGTAATGGAGGAAGTTCGCTCAGGTGAAATCTTCCTTTCTCGCACAAACCCTCTCACATCAGTTTGCATATCGTGGCTAAATGCATAGTAAAAATTGACTCCATAGGGGGTATATTTTTTGTCAAGCGCACGCATTTCTGCTACCATATCTTGACAAGGGACACACCAAGAAGCCATGAATAATACTACAGTCAATTTTCCAGGTATCGGCTCTAATAATATAGTGCCTCCACTCAAATCAAACCCCTTTAAAGAGGGAATCTTGGTCCATTTATGAACATAGCCGCCAGGAAGACTCTTTAGTTTAGAAGATGAGTTTTGAGCTGCCTCTCCTGCGCTATCAGCTTTCTCGCCATGTTCGCCAGCCTTGCTATTTTCATCTTTTTTAGGTGTTTCCTTAGAAAAGGCTGCTGATGGCAAGGCAATTTCAAGTAATGTTATGAACAATAGTGGTATAATTCCCATAAGCACCTCCCCCTTGAGCAGGTTAATCATATCATGAATTTGGGAATTTGAGATGGAACAGCTTAGAGATAAGGCAAAACTAGTTGAGCGGTGGACATTTCGCTGGGAAATGATGGATGTCTTACTTGGTGGGAGATCTCCTATAGATTTACCCCATTTGGAGATCGAAACCGAAACAAAAGCCAAAGAGTTTCTCAAAGGCTATGGCTATGATATAGAGAACGTAGGACACGCAAAATTTATATATACGGTTTTTGTGGAGTCCCTTCTTTTTCTTGAGAGAGTTCTCATGCGCCAAGAATGGCAGCAAGGCATTCGCCCACCTGAAGAATTGATTCATTTGACTGAGCCTTTAAAACTTTTAATATGGGCATCAGATAGAAAATCAAGTTCAAAACGTCGCCGACTTTGGTCATGTGCTGTTTTGCGCCTGATGCATACCATCGCTCATATTGACGGCATTCATCGTCCCGCTAGCCTGGACGTCGCCAGAAAGCAGATTATTGAACGCTTTGAGAAGGCTCTCTTTAGAACGAGTGAAGGAAAGATTTGGCTGGGAAGGGAAGGCGATGCTGTCGAGCTCGAGAATGTAGACTGGAAGCTTAAAAAAAGTCGAGAATCGGTAATTTTAAAGTTGCTTCATAAGCCTGCAAACGTAGCTGAAAATATCTATGATTTGATTGGTGTTCGCATAGTAACCAAAACCTACGCCGAAGTTATGATGGTCATTAAATTGCTGCGACAAATGAATCTCATTTCATTTCCTAATGCAAACCCACAAAGAGCTAGAAATAGTCTGGTCGACCTTGCCTCATTTAGAAAGCAAGTAGAAATCCTTGACAATATGCTAGCCAAAGGATTGATGACTCCAGAAGACTTTGTGGAGCAAATCAACAAGCTGGATCCAGATGGACCTTCTCCGAAAGGAAAAGCTGTCAATCCGCATTCAGGCGCTAATTTTAAGAGCATACAAATTACATGTAGACACCTGCTGCGTTACAATGACCCTCTGACAGAGTGGACTCAAAGTATAACCAACTATTTGAAAGCTAACGAATCAAGCATTGATCAAGACCGGAAGAACGTCCTAGAGCGAGTCGTAGATCTCGCAATCAATCAATATCAAATCATAGGCGAGGAGCAGGAAATTAAAGTATTTTTTCCGTTTGAAATCCAGATTTTCGATGCTGAGACTGCTAGACAAATACGCGGTTCGCGGGCAGCCTCACATGAGGCCTATAAATCATCACAGTTAAAAGCAGCTAGGAAACGGGTTCTCAATGATGTTCTAAAAAATCTAGACTAGATTCCGCATTCCTATTGAGCTCCTATTGAGCTCATAGGAACTCATAGGAGCTCAACGAGAACTATCTGTAAGGTCCTTAAATGATGGAAATGTGAGAAAATTAACTCGTGTAAGGTTCTATCGGCTAAATTTTCTCACTTTTGGAAGGTATCGTTCGTTTTTAAATACAGCACCATTCTGATTCGTTTCTAGGCAGTTGTAGATGTCGGCGAAAAAAACTTCGGTTGTATTCTCGCCACGGGCTTGCAGATTTGTCGCAGGAACTTCTCTAACCTAATAATATCAAATATCTATTTAGTTGCCATGATGTCTTAAAACCGCCCTTTCCTCGGCCGTTTCGATTCAGGCCAAATGCTCTGCTTGACCCAATGGGATTTGCCTAATATAGGTATATCTTAGGCCATTCTCGGCTCAAAAAGAGGTAAACTATGGCGAAAGTTGAAAAGCTAATGGCCAAGGAAACCGACGGCGCATTACTTGGAGTTATTTTTCTCGAAGGTGGCGTGCTTTTCCCCAATCAAACCCTACCGATCCCCTCCATGGAAGGGATTCGGATTGAAGACGTTCAAAGTTCAGAACCGGGAAAGTTTCGCGTTGGAGTACTAGCACGAGGCACCGGCCCATTATTTCCAGGCCCTAATCCTTTCGAACCAGAAGCTGGGATCGCCAGTATCGGGACTGAGGCCACAATAACTGGCGTCACCAAATTACCCAATGGGCAAATAGGACTAGTATTAAAGGGGCGCAGAAGATTCAAAGTTCTCTCCATCGACTTCGAAGGACCTCGGCCGATGGCTTCCATCGAATGGCTACCCATTCTAGAAATTAAAATGCAGCCTGAGACACGTGCATCGATTCGGCTGATTCGAACATTAGTTTTTGATTTGATAAAAAGCTCCCCCCTCGCCAGTCAAGAATCCTTAACTCTAGTTCAAAGTACAGATGATCCTCTTGTTCTAGCAAATCTATTGATACCCTACTTGACATTAACCATGGACGAGAGGCAGGAGCTTCTTGAAATTGTTGATCCGGCAGATCTCATAACACGAGTGACTACTTTACTCATCAAAGAGAAAGAGCTTCTTGACTTATCGCTATCGATTCACGAGAGAGTTAGAGGCGACATGAATGACCACATGCGGCGCTCCTTTCTCAAAGAGCAGATGCATGCGATTAAGAGAGAGCTCGGCGATCTCGAAGGCGACCGTGGTGAAATTGGAAACTTACGTCAACGCTCTGAGTTAGGCAACTTCCCGGCAGAGACTTTTGAAGCCATGCAAAAAGAACTTCACCGCATGGAAATGATGCCGCCTGGCTCACCGGAGTATATGGTTTCCTATAACTATGTCTCCTGGCTCCTCGATATCCCTTGGGAATCGAAAAAGGATGATCGTGAGATTGACCTGATCGAAGCCAAAAAGATAATGGACAAAGGCCACTACGGGCTATTTGATGTCAAAGAAAGACTCCTAGAGTATTTGGCTGTAAAGAAACATCAGGCTAAAGAGTCTGGACAGATTTTGCTTTTTGTCGGCCCCCCTGGAGTCGGCAAAACATC
Organism: uncultured Pseudomonadota bacterium; assembly: GCA_903844895.1. Classification (GTDB taxonomy): domain Bacteria; phylum Bdellovibrionota_B; class Oligoflexia; order Oligoflexales; family CAIMVM01; genus CAIMVM01. The sequence goes on along the minus strand of CAIMVM010000261.1, from coordinate 6,946 downwards.
CCTTGTAAAGACACTTTCAGAAGCCATGTCTCGGCCATTCACAAGGATTTCATTAGGCGGTGTACACGACGAAGCTGAAATTAGAGGGCATCGTAGAACATATATTGGTGCGATGCCTGGTCGCATTATTCAGGCCCTCAAAAAAGTAAAGCAAGCCAATGCCATTCTCTTGTTGGATGAAATTGACAAAGTGGGAACAAGCCATCGAGGAGATTTGTCATCAGCGCTTCTAGAGGTTTTAGACCCAGAACAAAATAGAAGCTTTACGGATCATTATTTGGGCGTCCCATATGATCTTTCTAAGGTGACGTTTATAGCTACAGCAAACTCCCTAGAGAGCCTATCGGCACCCCTATTAGATCGCATGGAAATTATCAATTTAAGCGGCTATTCAGAGGAAGAAAAACTTTCAATTGCTAAAACCCATCTTATCCCCAGTATTCGTGAAGACTTTGGATTAAAAACCAGCCAACTTCGTATTTCATTACCGATCTTAAAGCTGATCATTAGATACTACACAAGAGAAGCAGGTGTTCGTTTTTTAAAGCAAGTTATCTCATCTATTGCCCGAAAGCAGGTTCGACACTTGCTCGATAACAAGGGAGAGGTACGTGAGTTAACTTCGGAGAATCTTTCTGAATGGCTAGGCAAACCGCTGGTCATGGCGGATGCTCCTGTGCAAAAGCTTGTCCCAGGAGTTTCCATTGGTCTCGCATATACCCCATTCGGCGGCGATATTTTGTATGTAGAGACAATTCGCCACCCCTTCAAGGGCGGTGGCCTTAAACTGACGGGACGCCTCGGTGATGTAATGAAGGAGTCTGCGTCGGCGGTACTGACATGGCTAGGTGCGCATAGTGACGAACTTGGTATCAATCTTTCTGAAATTGAAGAATCTAAGTTTCATATCCACTTCCCTGAAGGCGGCATCCCGAAAGATGGCCCAAGTGCAGGCGTGGCTTTACTTTGTGCTTTGACGAGTTTGCTGCTTAATAAATCTATGCCTACAGGTTTAGCAATGACAGGCGAAATCACGTTGCGGGGCGATGTACTTCCTGTAGGTGGCATAAAAGAGAAAGTACTTGGCGCTCATCGTGCTGGAGTTTATAGGATTATGCTTCCCGCAGCGAATTGGTTTGATCTTGATGGACTTCCGGAAAGCGTTCTGGAGAAAATGTCCTTTGTCCCTTTAGTTAGAATGAGTGATGCTTTAGCAGTCGCGGGGTTAACTGGGGGAATGAAGATAGGTCACTTACCTGTCTTTAGAAAATACATCAAAACATCACAAAAAGTCCGCATACCCCTTAAAGATTGGCATCCAGAAAGAATTTCCGAATGGACCCAGCAACCTGGCAAATCAAAGGACACATGATGATATATGCCGATTATAATGCAACGGCTCCTTGTACACCTGAGCATCTAGCAAAAGTTACTGAATTGATTTTACAGAAAGATGGAAATCCGTCGAGTATTCACTACCAAGGTCGACGGGCAAAGGTAGCATTAGAATCCGCAAGAAAATCGGTAGCTTGGCATTTTTCTGCAGAACCATCTGAAATTATTTTTATGTCAGGTGCGACTGAAGTTAATAATTTTATTTTGCAAGGTACCGCATGTCATCATTTTTTTCCTGACTGCCAGGAAACTTCTAAGGCAAGCGTTAGCCATTTTATTGTTTCAGCCGGTGAGCATCCCTCGGTTTTTGCGACCTGTGAATTTTTGAAGAAAAGGAATCAAGTTCACTTGGAAGTCGCTCCACTACTCACTTCGGGGGAAATTTGCCTCAAGCAACTCTTACCGTTAATTTCAGATAAAACTTCACTGGTTTCTTTGATCTATGTAAATAATGAAACTGGCATCATGTCAAATTTGCAAGAGATCGTCGTCCAGATAAGAAAAAAATCTCCTACCTGCCATATTCATATCGATGCGGTTCAGGCTTTCGGTAAAATCGACATGCGCTGGATGGGACCCTCAGGAGTTGATTCCGCAGTCGTCAGTGGCCATAAAGTAGGTGCCTTAAAAGGGATTGCGGCTCTTTATCTGAAGAAGTCCGTTCGCTTAGGTACCATCATCGTCGGCGGAGGACAAGAACGAGGACGACGCGCCGGAACCGAAAATATGCCCGGCATTTTTTCTCTTGGGTTGCGCTCTGATGACCTCCGAGATAATTCAGAAGTAATGGCGCGTTTAGGCCGACTTTGGAAGACACTCTGGGATAATCTCAGTACCATATCAGGTGTAAGTCTCCACGGTGACCCCACATGCTCTACTAAAAACACAGTAAATTTCCATATGTCCGGTATACAAGGTGAAATCCTAATGCTCAAACTAGACGCAGCCGGTATTGCTGTTTCAACTGGCAGCGCCTGTAGCTCTGGCACTCCAAAACCCAGTCATGTTTTAAAATCAATGGGATTTTCTGACTTTGAATCCGCAAATTCAATCCGTATCAGCCTAGGAGCTAGCACTACAGAAGACGATATTCAGGAAATCGTTAGAGTCATACGTACTGTGGCAGACCAACGAAAAGCTGTTTAAGACCATTTCTATCGGGTGAAGTGATTCATTCTAACCCCTCTGCCAGCAAAGAATGGTCAGGCTAACTTTCGATACGATTGCGACTATTAGAATTGGAATCTATTGAAGGCCATAATTTATGCTTTTTCTACCGCAGAATGAAGCCGTTAATAGCGTGGATTCATATAAGCACGATCTAGTACAAGCAATTTAATAATACGATAGGCCGTTGAAGCTCTTCCACACCCAAAATCATTTATGATCGCAACGAACAACATAATTTTCATTAAAAGGGGCTTGATTTGGATAGTTTTTGATTCTATCCTGAGTACTATTCAATCTATATAAATCTTTTCAGTAGCTTAGTTAGGCTAACCTAGTTGATAGTCAGGAGTAATAAAGAGGCCTTGGTGTTGACAAGTCAAATAGATCTACACAACATCCATAAAAATTACTTCGTTCAACAGTCTTTGAATAAGCTAAATCTGCTTACGTATTTAAGCTTTCCTTATAACAAATTCCCACTTCGATTAGGGTTATGCTATATGAAATTCGTACTTTTTGTCACGCTATCTGTTTCATCTGTCTACTCTTTCGGGCAATCACTTACGGTAAGCCACTTAATAAATAATAAAATGCTGTATCAGGAAATCGACCTTTCGCAATTAACGGCTGAGCACATAGAGACAAAACATCCCGACGATGTCTATGCAAATCAACCACCCCAAAAATGGACAGGAGTAAGCCTAGAGCAAATATTAAAAAAAACAAAAATCCGCCCAAATGATTCCGACGAAATTACAATTATAGGATCAGATAAATATCTTTCTGAATTCAAATTTTCGGACTTCAAAAGTGGAACACCAATATTCTCTTATATCCTTAACGGACAAAAAATCTCTGAAAAAAAGGGTGGAATACATACAATTTTTCCCTCTGCTTCAAAATTCTCGCCCACGTCTGCGGTTTGGGTTTGGAATGTTAAATCAATCCACATAGGGCCAACCAAGTCTTTGATAGCTTTTGGCTTCGAAAACTCGCAAAAGACAATCAACCTCTCAGATTTTAAAAGCAAAACGAACGCATCACTTGTTTTAATTGCTCACCCACCAGGCAAACACCTAAATGACCGCGAAGAATTTCGCATGGACGTTTCAAAGGTACGGTTGAAAGAATTAGTAGATATTTCTGGAAAAGGACTTTCCATTGAAACCATTTTCGAAACAAAGACACTTTTAGCTTCAGAAGTAACAGACTATTTTCTGATTTTTGGCAGCAAAGAGTCTATCCCCCGTCACTTGGGTGGGCCCGTCCAAATATGTAAGGAAAACGATCTAAAATCTTGTCTTTTTTTTGCCGACAAAATTACTTTAAAGGCTAATTAATGGGTTCGCGGCTCTCCTATAAAACAGCTCTAGCCTCAGGCGGCGTAGCCTTCTTACTAACAGTCAGCTTATTCATGGGAATAAGTCAAATCGCATTTAAAATGCAAAGAGAAACACTTCTAACTGACTTAATGGAAAGCATGGACAAGTTGGTGAAATTGCTGACAGGGTTTTTGCAGTACGTTGATTATCGACAGTGCTCCAACTCAAAGCACGTTAAAAATCACTAACCGAATATTCAGTGTTATAGCCATAAATTGTTTTGGTTTGTCGCAGGGCGCCAGTTGAGATCATTTTACTCACCCTCGTGGAAAATTCGTTTATTCGAGTCGAAATTGTCTGGATTCGTTGCACGGCGAATATTCGGTGGGGAATTGCTATATTGTTTTGGCAAGTACACTGGACCAATTTTCGAAGTGGGAAAAATAGCTCCTTACCCTCGCTACTTTATTTATCGTTTACTTCTTTATTTTTATTAGCCATCTTTTCAAAGTAATTCCAGAGATTATGAAATACTTCGGTATGCAGTCGTCCAATGGTTAAGGTAAGTTGCCACATTGCCACCTTTGGGAATATTAAATAAATTTGCACTCGTCTTAACGTCGCCAAATCTGTTTTTCCGCCAGATTCCAGTCTTTGAAGCGTTGGTGGATTAAGATCAAAAGCTAAAGCCATGTCGTTAATCGATAGTTTTAATTCTGTTCTAAACTTTTTAATATCTTCGACTGCAAACTCATTCTGAAATATAGGTTCAAAAATAAAGGTAGAAGGGCCTCTTTTGCCTATTGATACCAGTAGCTTTATCGGATTCTTCTCATCTACGTCTATTCCCTGTGATCTACAATAATCAACGTATGCAGGATTCTCCTTCGACGGTATTCTATCTGCGAAAGAAGGAAACAGCTTACCTTTCGAGGTATGTGATTTTTTGAACAAGTCTAATTCTTTACCGATAGGAATAGCATTTTTTGATTTCGCATACTTTGAGTCATAGCGAAACTCAAAACAATTTTTAACCTCGTCCCACGTCAAAGCACCAACGAATACTCGTCGTTTTCTGCCTTCTGAAAAAACATTAAGTTGGTTTGGAACTGCCCTGGTATAATCAGTTCTGTAAGCCACTTTTAAACTCCTGATATCTTTTGCTTATTAATGCCTTTAATGCTGTTTTCATAAGGTCTGAGCAAAAGCTCTCGTTTATTAAATCTTCAATTTTTGACATCTTCACTTTGTTAAAAAAGGTCTGGATCAGTTCAAGCTGATCAAGTCTTTTAAGCTCTTTTACATAGTCAGTCATCGTTGGCTCTTTAGTTTCGCTAGTTGCAATTCTTCCAGTTGGTTTAAAGTCTGCTCGTAACATTTCGCCAGCTACTAAACTTAAATACGATACGTTATCATAGATAGGCGATAAAATCATTTTTGACGGAGTAACTAAGAATGCAAGGTTCCTTCCGTGACGGTCATGATTTCCAACTAGCGCATCAAACAAAACAGTATTGTAAAAAACTTCTACGTCATAAGGTCTATTTGTTGTTTTTCCAATAACATCTGCTAACGCTTCACAAGTGTGTTTATCATCTGGCCTAAACTTGTAGATATGCTCCAGATTTACTGAACCACTATTTTTTTTAATAAAGACTTTTGTTACAAACACTCTTTGATCATAAAAATCTATATAGTAATAGTCAGGAATAGGCAGTCCCAGAATGTGAGCAATTTGATTACAAACATATTCGACTTCTGGTAACTCAGGCGCTTCTTTTTCTTCTCTCATTTTAATGATGTAACTCTCAGAAGCTAGATCAGCTGAATACTTTTTAAATTTGCCATGAAAAAAACTGGTGTTTTCTTGTGACACATTATTTTCGGGATCAGTGCTTTCAGAAGATCGCTGAGTAAGACTCACAAAATCATCTTCAGCACTCACTTTAAACCAAGAAGTATAACAATCCATATGGAGACCATATTTAGAAATTCCATCGCCAACTTCTTGCTTGCACTTCAAACAAATCATATAAACTAACTTTCCTATTGATATCATATAGTACTAATATATACTTAATACTATATGATATCAATATATTTCTAATACTATATAGTACCATATTAAGATCAAGTAATAACAGCTACTTACTTATATGCAGTGCGCCAAATTCTCACATTTTCCAATAATTTCAGCGAATTTTCCCCTGGTCCTAACAAACAGCTCGATCAATCCGATAGGCCTACGTATTTATTTTAGTAGGAATGGATTCGATGGAAAGATCAGAGTACAGGCGATATGACCCTCGGCTTAAAAATCTTGTTGCGGCTTCTGACGACATTCGTAAGTTTTTAAAATATGGGATTTCCTTATCAACGCTCCGGGAGTGGAAGAAGAATGGTATAAGAGAATTCTTTACGGCTCCTGAGCTACAATTAAGTACATCCGAGTTAATCTCTGAGAATATTGCTTTAAAAGCAAAGCTGGCTGCGGTTACTGCTGAACATGGACTCGTATTGAATACGATAAAAATTTTCGGTTTTCAAATCCAGTATAAAAGACTTCCTTCTTCAGGCGCAAAAGAAAGGATTCTAGCTGCAATTAAAACTGCCTCTGACTCGATTCCACTTTCGGAGTGTCTTTCGGCCATTGGGCTAACCCCAGCCAGATATCACAATTGGTTAAAACGCGAAGTCAAATGTTTACTTGAAGATAGACCTAGCTGCCCTAGAGTTTCTCCTACTCAATTGATTAGGTCTGAAATAAGAAAAATTCAGGATTTTTATACATCTACAGATTTCAGCCACTATAGTATTCAAGCTTTAAGCTGGCTAGGAAAGAAGACTGGCGAAGTGATGGCATCTCCATCAACATGGTCAAGAGTCAATGGCACTAGGTTAAGCACGTAGGCGTTGTGGCCCACACGATTAAGCAACCTCTATTTGAATAGATTCTAGTTTTCTACGAGAAGCTACTTCACTCACTCTTGTAGCATTTCTTTTACCGTGTAAAAGCTTCGCTGACTTAGGTCGCCGTTTTCTTTTTCTTGGTTCAGATC
>CAIMVM010000260.1 GCA_903844895.1 uncultured Pseudomonadota bacterium | reverse complement strand
TTTTTACTTCGGTCATACTACTTTCCTCCGTTTTTGATGTTTGCGCATCATTTTTTGGGTTTTCAAGAAAGTAGTATGACTTTATCATTTAAAAATTGCAGCTCTTTTTTAGCTTAAACCTTTTCGGCTAGGCTCTAGCAAGTGCGGCTGCTGAAGTTTTTTTTGAGCGCGATACAGCTATTCACGAACATGGTCATTCTCTAATGACTGCTTTAGCGATGGTCGTAACTGGTGACATCGAGCATAGTCACGATCACGACCACGATCACGAAGATGAGTTTCCATGGGACGGCGCGTCAAGTCATTCAAGTAAATCCCATACTCATTCGCATTTTGAAGGCTCGCACGTAACGGCTGAATTTTTGAATCCAAAAGCCATTTTTTCTTTTCCTCCCGGCAAATCATCAGAATTTTCTTCTCTGGAATCAAATGTGTTTGGCGTGGAAATGTGCTCAAATATTTTCAGGCCGCCAATCCAGGCTCAATTTTTCGCTGCTAAATTTCACACGAAACGATTCTCTTAATTTGAGGTTTTAATGAGACGACTTTCCCTATATTTTGGCCTATTGTTAACTCTTCTGATGCCTACTATCATGCTAGCGCACGGCATTTCCGAAGCAGATAAACAAGCCATGCTTTCAGGTGGATACGCAAAGTATGTCTGGCTTGGTGCCACCCACATGCTGACAGGCTATGATCACTTGCTTTTTATTTTTGGTGTGATCTTTTTTCTGTCGACTTTTAAAGACATTGTCAAATTTATAAGTGTGTTTACCCTAGGGCATTGTATTACTCTAGTCTTCGCCACATGGTTTAAAATTACTGCCAACTATTATTTGATAGACGCAGTAATAGCATTGTCAGTTATGTATAAAGGGTTTGAGAACATAGATGGGTTTAAGAAGGCTTTTGATTGGACGCCGCCAACACTGCTAAAGATGGTATTTCTTTTTGGACTGATACATGGATTTGGTCTATCGACGCGGCTTCAGCAGTTGCCGCTTGGTGACGAACCAGTGGCAATGCTTATGCGTATTCTGTCTTTTAATGTTGGCGTTGAAGTCGGTCAGGTTGTGGCATTGGCAGCTATGCTTGTATTTTTAAGTGGGTTTAGAAGCTCAGCTGGATGGATAAATTTTGCTTATGCTGCAAATGTTTTATTAATTTGTGGAGGTATATTTTTGTTTTTCATGCAGATGCATGCCTACTGGCATCAGTCTTCGCCAGAATCTTTTCCCTTAAATGCTGATGATCACAAGCACCTACATCTTGATGAGAAAGCCGAAGAACTTGATACGTTTCAATAGTTAAAAATTAAACTTAATGGAGAAAACATGAAAAAAGCTATTTTAATCGCATCTTTTGTTGTTGCGCCTATTGCTATGGCAAGTGGTGCGCATTTTCACCCAAAGAAAGTCGCGAAATGCGATGGCATTTGTAGTGAAGACCAAATTAAAGCCGCTGTGCCTGCAGCCGTAAAAGAACTTGCGAACTGGAAGCAGATTGATCCCAAATGGGAGACAGCTAAAGTTGATAAAGCTGTAAAAAAAGAGTTTATTAAAGGCAAGAAAACCTTAAAAACATGGGTAGTCGCATTGTTGAATGAAACCGAGTCAGATGTCTCTAAAAATAAGACATATCTATTCTTTCTTGAAGATGGAACCATTTTTAGGACCAATAATACAGGAGAGCTAAAATGATGAATGTGTTAAACACGACATTTATGGCTTTGTTTTTTTCGACAATCGCAATGGGGCAAGACCATGGCATCCCATGGGGCCGGTGGCGAAATAGAACATCTTTACCCTATACTCGGTATCATCGCTGCACTTGTGGTGGGTGGTTTGTTTTTACTTTATTCCAAAAAAAAGTAATCGCCTTTTCAAGGGGGGAAGCGGCGGCTTTCCTCCTGTTAGTTTGTGTCCTCTGGCCGGTGCTACTAGGTCAGCTAGGTGCGACGTTCTCACTCCACTTAGATGCTTTCCCTTAAATGGATTCAAGGCTACTGAGGCCAAATGCTATGAATCTTCTGATTCGTTTTAGCGTTTTCGTCAAGACAGATTTAATTTCGTATGTACTAAGACACCAACGGAATTCTGAAAGCTTTGGTAGTTGTTTTGACTTCATAAGAAAATTGAATCATTAGGTTCTTTTGAACTGCTTCTGATGAACACGCGTTGATAAGTCTATTTGCTGAGCTTAATTTAGAACCAAATTGGCGCTATTTTTTTATGTTTATTCAGTTTCTTTGGCCCATAGCTTCATTTTAACCACTACCAACCGAAATGCTGCATCCGCAGATGCGACTATGCGTTCCTGCGCGTTGAGGTCTTCGGCAGCATTACTTTTATTTTGACTGGAAAGTTCAATCCCAAAGATCCATCTCTTTAAGTGGAGCGGGGTGTTTGAACCGGGCTCACCTTACCGGAAAAAAGTAGTTCTAAAGCCAGAATTAAAAAAGGGCAGATCACCCCAAAATACCTGCACAGAGGATATTCCTCTTAAGGACTCGAGCTGGAGCAAAATGCTCGCTAAAGTCTTTGGGATCGATGTGACTAAGTGTCAGCACTGCAAAGGCGACATGGCCATTCTGGCAGCCATCACGGACTGCAGTGAAGTAGCCCGCTACTTCAAGCATCTCGGCATAGAACACGAAGCCCCAGCCAGAGCACCCCTAGATACCAAGAGGGGCCTTTGGAGTTTGGCGCCATAGAAAATCTATACGAAAGCTTGGCCATCATAAGCTAGTGATCACAACGGCCAAGGCGGAACTTTGATTAAAGTCTAAGTCCTCATGGAATTAACTAAATAAACTACCCTTTGAAGCCTGCAAAACAGACGATATTAACTTTCTAAAGTCCAAAATCAACACGAAAACCTAGTCTTAAACGCCGATGCCGTAAATTCATACTGATGGCGGGTAAAGGCCAATACTTTCAAAAGAGGCTTGATTTGCCTACAAACTAATTGCAGCGTTTTGAAGCAAAAAAAATCCCGCAGCTGCTTTTATCAGCAGGTTTCAGAGATCTTGTGAATGTCGTTTATTTTGACATTTTGTAAGGCTAAGAATTAATTTCCAGACCTAAAAATCATCGGAGGCAATGATTATAGCCAGTTACGGTCCAGCCTATAAGTTGCAATACTTTGATGTGCCTAAATCTCGTAGAGTTTTGAAGGAGCTATAATATGTCTAAAACTACCTTATTTACCTGCTTTTTTTCCTGTTCCTTAATGATCTCATGTTCTTCATGGAATAAGAAAGGAAGTCATAGTGGAGGGGCGCAACCCATTGCCTCAAAGGATGTGCCGCCGCTATATTGGATGGATGGCATCATGTTGTCTTCCTGTCAAAAAAACATTGGTGGCGCAGGATCTTTCCAAGAAGTTCACACGGCAACGGAAAGCGGGACGCTGCTTTCAAGCCGTATGTGGGTAACCCTAAACTCTGACACCTGCGAAGGTTCTAAGGATATCGACATTATCTACTCTTCAAGCATCATTGATGAAGGTAAATCTTCTTCTACTCCTGGTGCGCAGAATATTACAATTAGTCCAAATCATGAATATGTGATCAGCGCTAGCACAAGTGAAGGTCGAGACGAGCTTATGAAGAAATATCCTGACATAAATGTCACTTTCCAAGTCTTTAGATCCAAAGAGCTAAAGTTTGGGGAGGTCAAGTCGCCCCTGTATACAGTTGCTAAAGGAATAGGCCACAAATTCTGCTTTGGTGAACTCGAAGAAGGCAAAGATGGAAAAACAATGGAAAGCAGGCTTACTAAGTTAAGTGAGCAGCCGACCAACTGTCTATAAGTTAGCTGTAGACAGCCCTAGATACTTAAAGTTGCCACTAGGCCTTAAATTAAGACGGTAATGGGTCCTAGTAGTGCAAGTAAAGCGAGCATTGATGTTTTACTGAGTATTTCTTTTACGGATAGTTTTCTGCTTCAAAAAAATATCGCACAAAGCAAAGCCAGCAGCTGTAATAACAGTGAAATCTAAAACCGGAGTCGTCTGTGAAATCGGCAGCTCGAGAGTTTGTAGGGTTTCGACTTTAAGGAAGACAGGTGGTCATAGGACTATGAACCTAAGTCCACGACCTCCCTAAGAGTCCTAGCCTTTTACAGAACCACGGAGTAGGTCCCATCATGTTTGTATCTAACGCAAATATGGATTACAAGCTATGCGAGGATTGTGGTTGGAAAAACAAGCTAAATTCGTCCGGTCCGGCCCGAAATGGTTGGCCAAATCAAGCCTCTTTTAAAGTATCTACTGAAAAACGTCGGTCATGTCATCTTTGGGCCCTCAGTATTTTGTCACTTCCGGCCTTGGTCCTTTGGGCACATTGGCCAGCTATGGAAGCTGCCAGCGCCCCTAAACAAACCACCTATAAACGCCGACGCCCGGAGCTTACTCCTTGCTACCGTATTATTCAAATTCACCTCAACACCTTTATCTCCGACAGAGACAGGGAAAGACGTCCGTTACCAAGTTATGTAATCAAGGAGTTTGAGGGCTTACTTGAGTATGGAATTCCAGCTTATCAGTGTTTGAGGCTTGCTTGCAGGAGCTGCCTAAAGGAGCAGATTGTCGCTTTTAGCTGTAAAAAAAAGAGGTTTCTGTCCTTCATGCTGTGCTAAACGTCAAGTGGAGGCTGCCACCCATCTTGTAGATCATGTACTCCCCATGGTTCGCTACCGTCAATCCCTAACTTCCTTTAGAACCTGCGTAACAGCGATCCCCAATTCTTTGAAAATGACCTGCGATGATCGTGGTACCTCTGCAGAAACCCACTTGGTACCAATTCGTATTTTGGTCACCCGCGTTAACCGCATGAGAAGGTCTTTGGGGGACAGCTTTCCGAGCTTGTTTTTGTCTTTTATAACATTGAATATCTTGTAGTAGAGCATGATGGCTATATGGTTAATAAAGACCCAAGCTTCAAACGATTCATCAGATTGCATGTAGGACCTGTCGGCTTGAAGCAGATTTTTGTAGGTATCAAAGACAGTTTCCACTTCCATTTTTGATTTGTATTTTTCGTAGATTTTTTGGGCTGATACTTCTACAGGTTTACCGTCTTTATCGATTTCTGTACTTTTTAAACTATAGACCATGGCCATAGTTCCAAAAGAAATTTGCTTTTCCTTGAAGCCTTCCATAGTGTAGTCAGGAGTTTCGCTTTCAGTTCGACGTAAATAAGAAGTTTCTTCTTCATTTCGAAGCCTTGGGTCTTGAAAGACAACTATATTTCTTTATTTCGTCTCGCCGTTTTTCTCTTCTTTATGAAGATATTTATAATAGAAAATTGGGCGATTGTGATACATAAAATGACCATCGAATGCCTTATCGTACTCTCGGGTCGCAAGCCTTTTGTAAGTTACGAAACGGCTATTTCGTTTCAATGGAAGAATGAACTGTAGATCTTCTTCGTCAAACATATTCATATTGTCATCTGAAGAAAATCCTTTGTCTCCGACCATGCAAGCATCTTTAATTCCAGCCTCTTTAATGGTTAGTTTTAATGCCTTCATGCCACTAATGTTCCCTGGGAAGATCCGGTAGTAGGCCGGCATTTGTTGTTCAGTGGCGAACATATAGAATAGATTTACCTGTGGCTCGTATGATCCTGTGGAGTTATAGCCGAATGGCGCTAAGTTAAGAAATACTCTGCTTTTTTAACTGGCTCCTCGGTTTAGTTAGCCTTGGATAAGCTTTGGGACGTCGCTTTACGGCCTTTGGTTCGCTCCTTCCAGGTCGATTGGGAATTTTGTGTTGGGCTATA
>CAIMVM010000259.1 GCA_903844895.1 uncultured Pseudomonadota bacterium | reverse complement strand
TCCCATGTTGGGCGCTATCGAATTGAGTCATGAAAAAAATTGGCTCCGAAATTTCTTTCAGAGCCAATGGCTTGAACCCATTGTAGGTTAACTCGACGATTCTTTAATAAAACGGGCAGCGGCAGTCTAAATAGCTTTCACAACGAGTCCCCGAGGGAGTTGGGTAGCACCTTTTTTCCCATCTGCATTCGTAAGGCCTATTCTCAATGCGTGACAACAATTCCACGTTCAAAGAGAATGTCCCTGCCTCTAACACTTGAGCGCCTTTGGCTATGCTGTATTGAAGGGTATTGTCTCCAGGTTGCACGGAGAAAGTTTGTCCATGGTGTCTTGTATCTATCCCTAAAAAGGTGTGCTCGCTTACTACACCTGAAGAGTACTCTCTGTCTGTGTAAGGATAGGGATTCGGGTTCATACCAGGACTTACATTCTGAATTTTCACACGAAGTCCAGGGGCAACGCCGGTCGTATCAGACGTAAACCAAGCCTCAGGATAGCTATAAGCGACACCCGGACATTGTCCGACATACTGTGTCTGTACAATAGTGGCAAAATTGTTTTTGGCTTGCGAATTACTGAAGCTGCGAACAAGCAATCCTGTCTCTGCTTTCGCAAGTCCTGCGGATAAGGTCAAGCACATGCCCAAACTTGAAATTAAAAGCTTACCGAGTTTCATCATTGCCTCCATAACTCAATAGGTAGAATGTTGTTTAACATTTAGAATTCTCTCATACCAGAGGAATCCGCTCAGAAACCGGCGCCTAGGAAGCTTACGGTAGCTGTTTAGCTTGTAACCAAAGTTTCTCCAGAGATTCCGCCGTAAGAGTTTGAATGTCAAGCCCTTGCGACTCCGCCAAGGACTCTAACTTGTCAAAACGTTTTAGAAATTTGGTATTCCCGCGCTCTGCTGCCGTTTCACCGTTCGTTCCTAAATGCCTTGCCAGCTGATTCGCAGTGAAAAAAACATCTCCTAATTCATCAAAGATTGGATCGCTTTGCCCGCCGGCATCTTTTCTCTGCTCCATCGCCTGACGAAGTTCTAAGACTTCGCTTTCCAATTTGGCCAAAACATCAAAAGGGTCTTTCCAGTCAAACTGAATGCGCCCAGCTATTTCGCCGATCTTATGGGCCTTTAAAGCTGCGGGAAAGACTCGGTCGATTTTGTTCTGCTTAAAGATGCCGGGGGACTTTTGCTTAGGACTTTGAGGATTACTGGCATTTTCCTGATTTTTAATGGCCTGCCAATTGTCTTTGATCGACTTCAAATCTTTGATCTTTCTATCATCCTCCGAACCAAACACATGAGGATGGCGACGCTTCATTTTGGAATCAATGGCTGACAGGACATCCACAATAGAAAAGCCTCCTTTGTCCATGGCCAGTTGCGAGTTAAGTACGACCTGTAGCAAAACATCGCCTAATTCACTACAGAGTTCTGCAGAGCTTGCGCCTAAGGCGAGAAGTTCTGATGCCTCGTAGGCTTCCTCTAGCATAAATCGCGCTAAAGACTCATGAGTCTGTTCCAAATCCCAGGGACATCCATGGACCGGATGACGAAGAGCAGAAACTGTTGCCAAAAAATCACTAAAGAGACGAGAGGCTTGCTCTTGGTCTATGGACTTATACCCCTGACTCATTTAACCCCCACAATTGACGTTGCAAAATCTTCATAATTCTTCACACCCAGCAAGGTCAAAACGGAATTAGCGATATTAGCAAGACCCAGGCTCTCCGCCGAACTTAAAGTCCAGTTTCCGGTTCCTTTTGGATCAAAGACGATAAAAGGCACGGGCGATAAGGTATGAGACGTCTTAGGTATCGGGCGGCGATCTATGGAAATGCCCTCCCAATCACTCGGAAAATCTTTGGGATTTCCGTCAAACATCTCATCTGCGTTCCCATGGTCAGCGGTAATCATAAGAATGACATTGTATTTTATGGCTGCTTGAACCAGGCGCCCAATCATACGATCGACAATTTCCACGGCGATGACGCTAGCATCAAAATCTCCGGTATGTCCTACCATATCGCCATTAGCGAAATTAATTCTGCCATATTCAAACGTCCCCTGGGCCATTCTCTGAATCGTCGCTTCCGTAATTTCAAAAGCTTTCATCCAAGGTTTTAAATCAAACTGAATATTATCAGACGGAATTTCAAGATATTCTTCTAATTTTTTATCGAAATAGCCAGATCTATTCCCATTCCAAAAAAAGGTCACGTGTCCGAACTTTTGAGTTTCAGAGCATGCAAACTGCCGAATTCCTAAGCTTGCCATCCTCTCACCGAGAGTGTTGCTGATTTCAGGGGGGGAAACTAAATAATGTTGCGGAATGTGGAGATCCCCATCATATTCCATCATTCCCGCAAAAAAGATATCCTCCAGCGGGCCCCGATCAAACTCCTGAAACGAAGACTCTGTAAATGCCCTGGAAATCTCTATGGCCCGATCGCCTCTAAAATTGAAAAACACTACGGAGTCACCCGCATTTATCTTGCCACTGGGGGCTCCTTTGTCTCCAATGACGATTCCAGGCAAGTATTGATCCCCTACATCTGTTTGCATCCTCAGAGCCGCGAGACCTTCGCTTAGTGAAGGATACAAAGGTCCTTCCCCTTTAACATGGATCTTCCAGCCTCGCTCGACCATCTTCCAGTCTGCATTGTAGCGATCCATCGTCAGCTGCATTCTTCCTCCAGCTGAGGCCACTTTAATATCGGCACCTTTTTCGTTCCATTTTGAGATATGAGCTTCTAAACGCTTAACGTAGATTTCAGCAGTCTTTTCTCCTACATCTCTTCCATCGAAGAGCGCATGAATGCGGATCTTTTTGATGCCTTCGCTGATGGCGTTTTCCATCATTTTATACAAATGGTCTTCATGGCTGTGGACATTTCCATCGGACAATAGTCCTAGGAAATGGAGAGTTGAACCTTTGTTTCTTGCGCAACGAGACTGAATTTCAAGCCATGATTTGCCTTTAAAAATAGCGCCCGAAGCAATTGCTTTAGATACCAGTTTAGCCCCTTGATCAAAAATCTTACCGGCTCCTAAGGCGTTATGTCCGACTTCACTATTTCCAATATCAGAATCGGAAGGAAGCCCGACATAAGTTCCGTGGGCAAATAACGTTCGGTAAATGGCATTCTTTTTAAGCCAATCTAAATGAGGAGTCCTAGCTGTCCTAACCGCATTTCCAAAAATGACTTTAGAATCTCCGACCCCATCCATAACTACAGTTAAAACTCGGCGCTTAGACATCTTTTCATCTCCAGTTATCTCCGGCTATCTCCGGTTATCTCCACTAAATTTGCTCGCTAGGTAGTTTTAACCTCTCGTGCGCCTTAGGTCGATAGCTTAATGGATTAAAATCTTTGGATTTTAGTACCTAGGAAAAATTCTCACCTTGTCCCTGAGAGCGGGCATGGCAATATCAATAAATCATGGGGGATATTCGTTTGAAACAACGAGCAAAGACATTAGCGGATCACTTAAGCGCCACACGCCGCCAATTCCAGTCTGGCCCTGGACAAGATGCCGGAAGAGGTCCTGCCGCATTACCGAGACCACAAATCTCATATTTTGAAAAAGAGTGCACAAATCTTCTCCATGAATCGCAGGTTAGCTTAAAAAATCTCGAAAAAATCAGTCAGTTACTCCGTGATGTGATCCAACCCGGAGTCTCCAATTTTAAGCAGAACTTAGTCCTTTCAAGATTAAGTCAACTGTCGGAAGCAGAAGCTGCCCGCCGCAACACTTTAGAGTGGGAAGCCGAGCATGTGGATAAAATCGTAGCAAAATTGAGTCAAAAATCTCTTCCCTCACTGGAATCCCTGCTTTCAAGTTGGATACATGCTCGAGCAAAGTTGTTTCAAATGGAAAGAGAAATCCAAGACCTAACAGAACAAGAAGTACCGTTAAGCGCTGCGATTGCTTCAGAGGCATTTGTGGAATCAAATCGCGCTACAACTGCCGACCGCCCCTTTAAAGTCAGTAGTGCTCTTGGCACACAGAACAGGCGATAAGAATGACATTATTTTCTAATCTTAAATTGCTACCGCCACAAATGAGCCGAATTCTAGCGTTACGAGGAAATGCTACCCCCCCCCTTAAGCAAGCGGATTTGCTCTTTAGCGAGATTCAGCGAAAAAAACAATTTATTTTAGACATGGCACTAAATTTTGAGACCAAAATGCCTGGACCAAGTGACTGTATTTTTTGGATCCGCTCTGCCACGAAACAGGTGCTTGAAAACGAAATGCTGCTTCGAAAGAATAAAAAAAACATCGCGCTCATCCGGGCATTAGGCGACCTTCTACCTAAAAAAGTAGAGACTGCCGAGGAATTTTGTCAACTCCTCTATCAAGAGTGGAACCTTCTCGCCCAAAAGCAATCAGACTGCAGAGCTGCGCTGGAAAAGCTCAAAAAGGAACGTTACAAAACGCAGCAATCGCAAGTTAAAAAATCGGTGACACTTGAAAATATGATCTCCATGGAAAGATTAGAAAATGGCGCTCTTACTGACCCCTCACTTCTGTTTCCGAACCTGCGCCTGCATTGTATGCACCCAAGTCAAAAAGACAAATTGGAGCTCCTATCTTTAAGCTTGGACTATGCGAGGGCTGTAACAGAACACACCCCGTTCTATAAAGAGACGCACCTGCCAGGAAATCTGCCTGAAGATTCTTTGAAAATGCCTCCGGCTAGAACCAGGACTCAGGCTCTTGCAAATGCGGAAATACCGCCCTCCGCAATAGGAGAGAAGAAAGCCATCGCAACCTCCCCGAAGCCTGATGATGAAGTTCTAACGAATTTCGCTCATTTCTTGAGCAGTGTTTTACAAGCAAATTAGAAAAACGGGCCACTTCAACTGTAAATAATCTTAGGCCCGACATGCTAAGGCAAACCAGTCTTTGCCTTCCTTCCCCCAAAAAGATATAACTTACCAGCAATGGTTTGTTGTACCATTTGGCATCCTATACACTGACATACCCCGTATTTTATGAGGAATAAAATGAAATCCATTACGAGACTATCTGAGCATGAACTTATGTTCCAAATGGAAATTACTAAATTTGCTGAGTCCGTGATTCGTCCACGAGTCATGGAAATGGATGAAAAAGAGTGGATGGATCCCGAAATCATTAAAAAGGCTTTTGAGCTTGGTTTAATGGGAATTGAAATTCCAGAGAAATTTGGCGGCGCAGGAGGCAGTTTTTTAATGGCATGCCTAGCCGTAGAAGCCATTTCAAAAGTGGATCCTTCAGTTGGAGTTTTAGTCGATGTTCAAAATACGTTAGTTAATAATATTTTCAAGCGTTGGGCCAATGATGAGCAAAAGGCCAAATACTTCCCCCGACTCGCGGCTACAGATGTAGCTTCATACTGCCTTACAGAAGCTAACTCTGGCTCTGATGCTTTTGCTTTAAAATGTAAGGCAACGGAAACGCCAGATGGGTACATTTTAAATGGTAAAAAAGTTTTTATAACCAATGCAAAAGAAGCTCAAATTTTTGTGGTATTTGCAAACTTAAATCCCGAGCAAGGATATAAGGGAATCACTGCCTTCATAGTAGAAAAAGGAACACCAGGATTTTCCATTGGAAAGAAAGAACAAAAATTAGGAATTAGAGCTTCATCCACTTGTGAAGTCATCCTTGATAATGTCAAGCTCCCGAAGAATGCAATGATCGGAGAACTGGGAAAGGGCTATAAAATTGCCATTGAAACCTTAAATGAAGGACGCATTGGCATCGCTGCTCAAATGCTGGGCCTCGCTGGAGGCGCATTTGATGCCGCATTTAAATATGCAGGTGAACGGGCTCAATTTGGAAAAAATATTAACTCTTTCCAGGCGATTCAGTTTCAACTGGCAGAACTTGCCATTGAAATCGAAACCGCTAAGCTCATGGTGTACAACGCCGCAGCTATCAAAGATTCTGGCGAAGACTTTACGAAAGAAGCAGCCATGGCTAAATATCATGTATCTGGAGTTGCCGAGCGCGTAGCATCTTCAGCACTTGAAGTTTTTGGCGGCTATGGATTCATTAAAGAATACCCAGCTGAAAAATTCTACCGCGATGCAAAAATTGGAAAGCTCTATGAAGGAACCTCCAATATGCAGTTAGCAACGATTTACAAGCTTTTAGAAAAGTAAAATGCCCTTGAGATGGTCTTTATTAATCTCTATGTTGCTGAGTCTACCTGCCTTAGGGCAGGGGCTCGCCCCTAGAGATGACTTCATGAGTCTAGGAACCTTTCCTTGTCAGTCCCCTGACACATATGACTTCTGGAAAAAGGGACTATTCGACTCACAGATTTCCGTATCAATATACCAAAGTAAAAAAAAGTTAACTCTCGACATGGCAAGATCCATGGCAGAAAAGACCGCGAGCTCAAAACTTCATCGAGGATTTGCCTTTGGGTCTTGTGAAAATTCTAAATATTACCTAATTACCATGCCATCGCCCGTTCCGCCGAGTTCGACTGAGCTTGAAAAGAAATTAAAAGAAAGCTGTTTGTCTTTTCAAGCAGATGCCACAACAGAAACCCACCTCCTTGTGCCCATCCGTCTTCCACCCAAGCAGATCAAAGATCAAGGAGTTTCCGTTACTTGCTTTTTAGCTAATACCACTCAAGAGTGGTTTTTGCTTCCTTCTTCAAACTGGGTAAAAACTACTGATAGCAGCGATCTATTCAACTGGATCAATCTCAAAAGACAAACACTGAAGCTTTCTAAGCTGCAGTTAAACGACGAATTAAATGCCCTTGCGAGCCAACTCAACCGACACACAACCCCTCTACATGACAGGGCATTTTTAAAAAAAGCACTATTAGGCCTCAAGCCTAAAGACAAGTTTGAGAAAACCACGTTTATTTTTGAAGATAGAGCCTTTGGAAAATCACTAGAAGAGATTAAGGATCTTTTATGGTGGTCTCCGAGACATCGTGAATTGTTGTTAAAGCCCGACGGCAAAAACATTGGAATTGATCAATCCACCCAACTGCAAATATCCATAGTGATCACTGATTAAGAAAAACACCTCTATTTAAGAGTCCTTCCAGTAGAGGGTTCCTTAAGTTGCCTACCTGAAAGAGTCGCAAGGTTTTCAAGAGTTCCAGACGCCGGACCACTCAGCACAAGCATCGCCTCGTAGCTAAACGATTCCCCAGGCGCTACTATCTTAGAGTAATAAGTAAAGCTCCGATTGCTATAGTCTATTTTTTCTAGTCTAGCTTGGCGCCACTTGTTATCAGATCCTCTATAGGCGATGGAAGTGTGAGCATCAGGGCGTATACTTAAATTAAAGACCCTAGAATTTTGTCCATTGTTTTTTAGAACACCTTTAACGCGATAAAGAACGCCCCAGTTCGCCCAATTGGGATAGAGCCATCTAGAAAAATCATGATAATAATGAAGATATTCACTCGATATGGGCAAACAGCTTTCAACTTCAAATCCCTTACCTAAACAACCTACTCCGTATCCAGGCATAAATAATGTGACATTATCCGACTGAACGGCACGCATACGCCGTGGATTTTTATCAAACGGATCAACTACTATATGCGTCACCCAGCTATCGACTACGGATGGTGAGGCGTCAAAATAACCTGCACTTCCCGAGCAGACAGGACTTTTGCCCACTTCACATCGACCAGCATTTTGAATCTCTGCTGGAGGTCGCGCAAAAGGCCTAAAATACTTATAAGCCACTTTAAGAATTCCGTCCGGATCATCGTCTCCGAAGGTAAAATCAACGTCACGCGCCACCGCTTCTGAATGCGGTGAAAATCCTTTATAAACCAAACTTTCATGAACCCCGCCAAGAACCCTTCGGTCATAGCCTGTATATCCTGTAACTTCTGCCGGGCGATTGACAAAGGCCATGTTGTCAATAACAACGCCCCCCCCTGAGATATTAAAATCAACGACTCCGGCAAAAAAGTTTCTGGAAGGAATTGATGGAATCAATGTCACAAACGTTTGCTCATTTGGGCAAAGAGATTTTGAAAAAGGCTGCGAATTTGAAAACAAATCCACAAACTCTTTACCGCCCAAAAAGACGGCGTTAGTAACACTTCCTTTACCTTTTACCAAAATATCAACACATCCTGGACCAGGATTATAAATACGAACGCCATAATTAATATTTGAGGCCGTCTTATTTGTATGTTCAAACCAATTTCTAAAATTCCCACTAACACCATTAAGCCTATGGAGGACTTTCGCACACCTGCCACCGTCTCTATTTGCCCCGCCATCGGCTAGGTCACAATACTTACCTTCTGAACGTATCTCTTCAGGATTATTTACAAAGATAAGTTTGCGATCCTCGTCACCCGCTGAAGTCACGTATTGAATCAAAGGTATTGAGGAAGCAAATCCCTGCCCTAAGCAAGCTATCAAAACTACTAAAATAAGTTTAAGCACAGGTCCCCCAGTGATTTAAGCCAAGCAAATGCTACCATGCGCAATCAGCTTAAATAGCCAACCCAACAAAAGGCAAGGGGAAACTTGCAATTCACCTGCTTCTTCGTCATTAAGGACCCAATCAGGTCGGCCGTGAAAGCAAAATAGCACAAAATTTCGAGCACTTGCGCCCCGGGCCGCTTCAGATCTAACGGGATCTTCTGGAATAGAGAATCGCCTCGCCCCGCCCCGCCCCGCCCCGCCCCGCCCCGCCCATAGAGGGTCCGATCAAACCAGAAAACCACAAAAAAGAATCGTCTCGCTTCCAAGCCTAAACGTTTCCTGAGTTAAACCGTGAAGTTATAGTGACCCTTTCCAACCTTTAGGAGATTCCCTACTCCGCCATCTCGATAATTTAAGTCAAGGAAAGAAACAGCCGAAGGATTCATCTATGTGACCCATAGTTAAGGATTCGCCTGCCAATGCAAAACAATACCACCTTGAATAAACACGATTTGTGGGTCGCTACAAGCAACAAGGCTCTGGCTCAGGATGCAAAATCTGGCAGCTATTTGTACATATTCGACATCGCTGTGATGTCCCTATTTTCTCCGTTTCTAAAAGACTCACCTGGAGTCGCGATTTTTACTACAGTCGCTTTCCTTATGGTGGCTTTGGGAAGGCTGATTCTCCTCCATCAAATGAAAGTCGGATCTCGTGATCCATGGGCGCTTATGAAACTGTTTTTCCTAGTATCTACTCTAGGCACAGCGACGATGGCATTTAGGTCCCATGTTGTATTTGAACTCTACGGGATGACTAGCGTTAATGGATATATCTGCTTTATAGGTCTCACAACGTTTGCGACGGGAATGATTATAAGCTTTCGCTCCAATAGATATTTGCTTTCTAGTCAAATCCTGATCGTGCTTATCCCAGGAAGCGTCTCGTTATTTCTTTCCTCTGTTCCACAGTCTAAGACATTCGCACTGATACTCTTATTTTTTGCCCTATTTATTCTCTATCAAGGCAATTCCACTTATAAGAATTGGAGCGACTTAGAACGCACAAAATTTTCTCTTGAGGCTGAAAAAAATCAACTTAGAACCTTTGTCGATGAAATTCCTGGAGCTGCAGCGTGGCTTTCAGAAGATTTGAAGATTTATGGAGCAAACCAAACCTTTCTAGATATGCTAGCATCCCATCACGAAGCAGTATTTTCTGAGATCAAAAACCAAACGTCGCTATTTTTAGCCTCCAAGGACGGGGATCTTTCTACTCAAATAGAGATTGATATAGAAGGCGCTCTCAGGACGTTTAGCCTACACTTAAAACGCTACCAATATAAAAATGAGACCTGCATTTTCTTGATAATGATGGATATACAAGAACAAATCACGCTTGCACAAAGCCTTGAAGAGCAAAGAGCTAAAAGTCTTCAAGCCTCCAGACTTGCTAGCCTAGGCGAGATGGCCGGCGGAATCGCCCATGAAATAAACAATCCCCTCGCTATAATCCAAGGCAGAACCAGACAAATTGAGCAGATTCTTGAAAGAAGCCTCAACAAATCAAATACTCAAGACCTCTCCGCAATTCAAGTCGAGCTAACCGAAAAAACAAAGAGTATTATTAAAACAGTTGATCGCATCACTAAGATAATTAGAGGTCTAAAGGCATTTTCACGCGATGGCAGCGCTGACGCTATGGAGGTTACTTCTGCAAATGCTATCATTGAAGACACTCTAGTATTCTGCAATGAGAAATTCAGAAATAGCGGCGTTGAGCTGGACGTCAAGCCTGCCGGGCAAGTGCTGCTTATCTCCTGCCAACCGCAACAAATTTCCCAAGTCCTACTAAACTTGCTCAACAATGCTTTTGACGCTCAGATTTCCAATGATATTAAAAAAATATCGGTAGAAGTACTCTCCGCAAACGATTTTATAAAGTTCCGTGTCTCTGACTACGGAGAAGGTGTCAAATTCCCAGAAAAACTGTTTCAGGCGTTTTTTACGACAAAACCAGTGGGGCAAGGCACAGGACTAGGCCTTAGCATCTCTTATGGCATCGTAAAAAAACACCAAGGCAATATGTATCTTGAATCACCTCAAAACCCGACTTCCATATGCTTTGAAATACCAGCCACCAAAAAAGTTGCTTAACTCCAAAGAGATAGCAGCCTAAAGACAAAAGGAGGCCTTAGAAGCGAAACATGCTTACTTCTGCTGTTTCGAAAAGCTTCCTAGTCCCCTTTTTTATCACATATGCATGATCATTTCGATGCAAAGGCATCAAATCACAAATTTGCTAGCATCAAAGTCTTCCAAAACTGTCCCACTACCTATCGTCATATCTATCAACAATCCCAATGCTTAAAATAATGTGCCCACTACCGAAAGTGGGCACCAAAAAATGGCTCTCGAAGCGAGTCCGTGGCAATTAAAGGCAAACAACGGCCCCAAAAACTACATAGGCTTCTGTTTTTTATAAATGTCAATCGTCTTAACATAGTCAAACTCAGCAAACTTAGAATGACAAGATACACATAGTGCTTCACGCGGCTTCACTGAAGGATCAAAAACCAAAGCGCCGTTAACCCTGGTGGCAAGCGCATAAGACCAATCTCCATTGGCTGAGTCAAAGCCCGCCTTTTCTTTTCTCATAAAGTATACTCTCGTAGCATCCTTTGATGATGTGCCTTCTGCAGAAATTACGGCCTTGGCCAATTCAGAGCCTTCTGGTAACGGAAATGGGTTTTCAGAATTGTCTACATGGGTTTTTGCTATTGGATTGATGTAGCTTTTTACTGTAATCCCTCCATGGCCGGCGCTAGGAAATGCCTTGTCGCCTTTTAGGACCGGAGTCCAATTGAAATAGTCTTTGAGACGGATATTTTCTTCATTATTGGCATCGACCTTGCTACTAAGATTCGATCCACAGCCTGCCAGCGTGACACCCGCAAATACCAGGAACAAAATCCCTCTGGAAATGAATTTCTTTTCGCACTTAAATCTTTTAATCATAGCATTCCTCTCTTAAGTTTAAGCCCAAATAGGATGATTTTTCTCTCTCACTGAACGAGCGAGAACCGATTCCTTGCTTCTTATGTTAGGGGACTTAGTGAAAGGAAACCATTTAGTTTGCATTGTAAAACAATTAAGTTTATCTTAATCCAACTATGGAATTACATCATCACACATACAAAATTTGGCTTTTATACCTTGTAAAATCAACAGGATCCATATCCCTTGCTGCGCGGCAGGCGAAAATATCGCCTTCAGCAGTATCTCAGTCCTTGACACAGTTAGAGTCGTTTTTAGGTCAGAGTGTATTAGAGCGAAAGGGCCGCCAAATAGCCCTGACGGAAGCAGGGGAGCTTCTTATCATTGCCCTAAAGCCGGCGTTGACTCAATTAAGTTCCTTCGATATCTCCTACTTATCGCCGCCGTCTGCGCCAGCACAAATCAGAATTGGCGCCTACGAAAGCATTGCAATCGACATTATGCCAAGACTCATGACTATGCTCAGAACAAAATGGCCCCGCATGAAAGTGAGTTTGCAAATTGATCGATCTAGAACACTATTGGAGCAAGTTTCAGATGGTGAAATAGACATTGCGTTGATCGCAGAACCGCCTAAGAATTTAAAACTGCACATAAAAAACTTTGCTAAAGATTCTTTTGGATTGTTCATCCATAGATCGGCAGCACAGGGACGGAACTTTGAACAAATCCTAAATGAGTTTGGAATTGGCATCCTAAAAACAGATGACCATCTCCACACAAAAAGCTTTTCTAGGTTTCTGAGTCAGCTCAATCTTAACTCCATTCCGACACTGGAAACCTGGAGTTTTGAAGTCATACTTGGACTTGCTCGGTCAGGATCCACGGTAGGAGCATTGCCCCTTCGAGTTGCCAGACGTATGGAAAATGAATTAGTTCGCATTGATTCGCCGGCAACTATTGAGGAAAACGACCCGGGAGTGCACCATCTAGCTGCAGTCTGTCGACCTACTCTTTCAAAGAAAGTGTTCTCTTCCATATTTACTGAACTTTCCTAGAGCTTTAAGAGTTCATGTGACTTTAAGATTTCTTAACTTCTTAGCTAAGCCTTCATTTATAGATATGTGCTCTGTAGGATCGGATTTTGAGATAAGGTTAAGTGGTCTTGCTTCTTTTACGTGCCACATTAGAAAAATAGCAGCCCCATAGAGAAAGAGTCATTTTTACCTGCTTCAAGCAATTAAATCGCTAACTTCACTCACTTATTCGAAATCTTGTTGCGTTTTGGCCAATCAGCCAAGTACCATCAGGGCAGGCTCCCGTTCTTTTGAAGACGGAAAGGAAAACGCATGATTATGGATGGCTATGTTTTTGGAGGTCACTGCATTATAGGCAGGCATACCTGGCGATAGGTCGAGCACTGCAGATGAGAGTTCCTAAGAGCTCTAACTACCAGGGGTCTGGTCTGAAAGCCCGTTACAAACTAAGCTATCTTAATTTAATATTGCCAAATCACTTTTTGGGGGAGTTTAGAAACATGAAAACAAAATCAAAAACACTTTGGAAATTCATCTTCTTTGCAATCATAGCCCCCATCCTATTCGAGCCTCAGAAAGCAACGGCGGCTACAGAAAGTCAATTTTGGCTTAAAGAAACTGACAACGACGAGTGTCGAACAGATGTTTTAAGTGAATTTGAGTTGGGCCAAGGAATCCGATGGCAGCTATTCGCCGAAAATAAGACCTCTACTCATGAATTTTTAAAAGAAAAAATTTCTCTTAAAAAGGGCGATGCCTTGGCATTTACAGAAGGTCCATTGCCAATCCCCTTGAGAAAAGATATTCGCATCCTTAAGACCAAGGGACATTCGAAGCTGATTGTCGGCTCGACTTCGTCCCTAGAGAAGTTGCATACCAGCGCCACCTTCTTCATAAAAATAGTAGATCTAGGGCGAGGGAAAGCACAGGACTGCGGACTGCTCGAAACGACTCCACGTATTTTAGCGGGGAGCGACAAGACGAAGGATGACCAGATCGCGAAGCGCATTCCTTTGCCTTTTGGTCCTTTGAAGATCGATGCAGCCTTTTTAGTGCAGTCACTTCGAGAATTTTCGGGTGACTTACCCATTGCCACAGGCAGAATTCAGGAAAGAGGCTCCGTAAGAGGGCGCGAAGCTGGACAAGCCTATTTAAAGGAAGAATTTTCAAAACTTGGGCTTAAAGTCGAAGAGCAATGTTTTAGTTCGGGATCGTATAAGGGTTGCAATATTTTAGGAATCTTGCCCGGCAAGACAAATCAGGTTCTAGTTGTAAGCGCACATGCAGATTCAGAGAAAAATGCAGGCGCAGATGATGATGGAAGTGGCATTTCTAGTTTGTTGGCTATAGCTAAGTCCATGAAATCCTCGGCCTGGAACATGACAATCCACTTTGTTGGCTTTGACTTAGAAGAAAGGGGCCTATTGGGCTCAAAAGCTTATGTAAAAGAACAAATTAAACTTAAAACGCCTCTAAAAGCGAACATAAATTTAGAAATGCTTGGCTATGATTCCGATAATGATGGAGCCTTCCATGTTATCGACTGCCGAAGAAAAGAAAGTCAGAACCTGGTCAATCTGGTGAAGCAATCTGCCTCAGAAAGAAAGTCGCTCAAAGTATCGCCGTACTGCACGAACCGCTCTGACCACGCTTCATTTTGGAATGCCGGAATTCCTGCCGTAGTTATTTCTCAGAACTTTTTTGGTGGTGATGGCAATCCCTGCTACCACGCATCTTGCGATACATTTGATAAAATCAACACGACATACCTCTACAATTTAGTAGATTTAGCGGGAAGCGTCGTCGCCAAGTTTTCAGAGGAAAACTAAAGTAACAAATCATTAAGTGCCGATGCCTTCTAAAGACCCCTTAGTATAAAAAGGCTCACTTACAGAATAAAAGACTATAGTCAGAGTTGTTTCAGCTGAGGCATCTCGAGATGCCTCATTTTCTAAGTTAAAATTGGTAATCTTGTCGCTTGAGATTCTTCATGAGCCGCTAACTTTGAGGCGCTAACTTTGAGGCGCTAGAATTGATATCATGCGAGCTCCCTGCGCACTCTCGGAAATCAAACTTCTAAAAACCAGCCACCCTATCAATAGAGATCGGAATGGAAGCAGGTTTTGTGTTTTCATGATCCGCAGACTAAAAACCTCACCGCATTGAAAGCTTTGCAGCCCTATTGCTGGATTTTATTCTTCACTTGGAACACCAGATTTCCTAAGAAAACGTCAATAAAAATTCAGAGGATCTATCCTGGAGTCTAGGAACAAATATACGAATTAAATTATTTTTTTTTTTAAAATAACTTAAACTAAAGTAAACTAATTGCATCTAAATCATAATTTAACTTAGCGCCTGTCCAAAATGAGGTCAAACTATGAGGTTTTTCTTTTCAAGATTTATGTTTAAATCTATGCCCATCATCCCCTTATTTCTTTTGGCTTACCCAATGGTTGCGTGTAAAGCTAAGAATCCGTCTGATATTGATTCCGACTTCATGGCGGGTTTTAGTCCAGACTCGCTGATTACAGTATCTGAAACCATATTTAAAGTGTCTCCGACTGCTCGAGATAAAAAGGACTGTGCAATAACGGGACAACACCAAGTGAAATCGATAGGTAAATTCGTAGAAGGACATATTGATATAGAATTTACTTCCCCGGTTCCAGGCTGCGATAATGACAGAAAAAAAGGCTGGATATTTAAAGGCCACATCATGGACCCTAAGAAAGTGGCTACCATAGTTCGACGTGCGACTCTTTTCAACCTAGATAAAAAATCCGTATGTGTTATTGAGCCTTCAATTGTTCGAATGTTAACAGAACCTTTAGAAGACGGCGATTTCGTGAAATTTAGACCTATGCCTTCATTTATTGATTCACTTCCAGATAAATGTGGGAAAATCGCCAGCTACTACGTGTCCAAGAGTTCTTTTGTCAAAGGAGTTCAAGCAATCAGCTTGGCTAAATTTGCGATGTTGAAGGTCAAGCCCATCCAAACAGACGAATTGAGCAAAGGGGACGCCAATTCTATGAATAGCCGTATTTGCTATATCCCTCCAGGCGACTATATATTGGAGCGCCCCATTACGTTAGAAGGATCTCATTATAAGGTCCAATTTTCTGTCCCCATAAATGAAGTTCCACTGGGGAAACCATTTCAAAGTAATAGTCCAGTGCTTAAGAATCCAGAAATTGCTAAAAAAATACCTAATGGTAGAATGACGTGTAACTTTCCTAACAATAAAGTCGGATATCTTTGGCCAAGCCAAACAAACTTCGCAGACCCCAAAGCCCAGCCGGTTTCAGACGGATCAGCGGGTTACTTTTATCCCCTTCGCCCTGGTAGCGATCCTGGAATAACCAGCTCTTGGTGTGAAACCAGAAACATAGGCACTTCACCGCATATCGGAACCGACTTTGGTGACTTCCCTCCGGTTTTAACCTCACAGGCCATTTACTCAGGAAAGGTAGAAAAGATAGAATTTTTAGCTTCCTGTGGATACGGCGTCTACTTAGCTGATGACCGCGGAGCTTTATGGAGATATTTGCACTGCAACAAACCGAATTTGATTGAAGGACAAAGAGTTAAAGGCGGCGAGGCGATATGCACTCATTCAAGTTACCCAGAGCCGGGTTGTGGAGGAGCACGACACTTACACTTAGATCGCTTTAAGCTTGGTACCGGCTACCCTACAGCTAGAAATGCACCCCATTCAGGCTGCAATCTAGATTCTGAAAGCCTATTCATGGACCGAGACAAGGTCAACAGATAATAAGTGTCCTAGAAGCACCTCTTAAGAAAACGTTCCCAACAACTTTCTAAATTCAGACCACTTGGAAGGAAATACGATGCGCAAAAAACTTCTAAAAATCACCTTAGCTATTGCTCCTTTACTAACTCCGTCTTTGGCGAAGTCGCAAAATTACTATATGGAAAATAAGGACAAACCAAACAATATTCTTAATTTTCAAAAACCTCAAAAATGCGAATTCTCCGACAGAAGAAAATTGCTAGAGCGACTTCGAGCACTAGGAAACAACAATATTGTCACTCCAGAAATTTGGGCAAAACTTAGTAACGACGAAAAGGAAATCATCGTACAAGATATCGTATTGGCCACTACACCGCATGAAAATCGAAAGAATTTTAAAGCGGATCAAGCGGGCTGCGAACAGTATGGACTAGTGCCACTTTCCATTGCCTCTGCAGTAGCAAAAGGGCAAAGAATTCCCCCTCTTAAAAATTTGTTTGTGTTTCAAGAGTACGTAAATAAAATCAGCACGATGCGTATTTGTTCGCAATTAGACATCCTCTACCAGGATGCCCCATACCGTTCTTTTTTCTATTCTAAGACAGACTTTTCACAAACTGTTGGATTTCTTCAAAACACAATGGAAATCTACTTTAAAGATCCCGACGGCTACTCTAGAAAGGCAAAAGAAACCCGTTTAAGTTGCCCTAACGAACCGGAATCAAATTTAGCCGTACCTAGGCTAGCACCCAAACTAGACTCGTCCATGAGCTGCAGCAGCCATACAGACGGAGATACATTATTATTTGATAAAAGTTACCTCATCAGCCTTATGTCTTATATCTCAGAAAATCGCGACCCATTTGGTGGAGTCGTTTTTGGCTGTTGGCCTGGTTGGCAATAGTTTAGGACAATGCCTTCATTTCATTTTTTAGTAGCATGTTAGTAACTTCTAAAACGAAAGCCTAGAAGCCTGCAAGCATAGCTACTATAAAAGTAAACCTTAAAAACCCTAAGTGAAGAACTGAATTCCTATCCTTATAAATTTGTGATTGTTCACTGCTAAAAATCTGTTTAACCAGACACGTCACTGCTTAAGCTAATAGGTACTCACTGCAGCATATCCCTTCCATTGGAAAAATGCTAAAGCCCAACAAAACCAGAAACAAACTAAAACACACCACTAGATATAATTGCAACGATATACATTCTTTCGACAAAAACTTCACCAAGCAAAGCGTCCGGGAAAATTACCATAGTTAAATCGCCCTAAATTGCACTTTGGTGAAGAATCAATGCTTCTTAGGGAGATGCCCCTCGACTGGTGCGCACTCGGTATAAAAAATCGATTATGTTTTCTGCTCTATCTGAGAAAGTAAGTTTTGAAGTTTCTTTTCAAGTTCTCTTAAAACTCTACTAAAAAGACGTTGAAATAGGGCCGATTAGTTTTCTGGATTCATAAATGTATTCTTTTAAAATCTCGACCTAATATAAGCATAGGTATAATCACATAAATAGATGGGTAGCCCGTGTAAATTGTATTCTGAAGTGAGAGTATCTCCTCCTGGCATAATCGTTTTCACGTTGATCTTGCTTATTGCTGGCGTATTTAGATCAAAACGAATGGCGTCTTTGAGTTTGCGTTCAGCTACAAATTGATGCAGTGCAGCGATTCAGGACTTTTTGTATTAATCCGAGTGAATATTCGGTTTATTTACTTTACCATGGTCTGATTCGACGCCCGGCGGCAAATATGGCTAGAATCTCGTCGTCACATTGCATCCGGTGTTGCGCATTTAGTTTTGTCCTGTAGTTTGCCGTTCAAAGAGCGGAAAATTTTGTCGTAGTGCCTGCAAGAAGTTTTGAACTTCCGGGACTTCCAAGGTGCGTTTGCGGCAAACAAACGCGATTTCCCTGTTGATGCCTGGTAGGGCAGTAATCCGCGACGAAGGAACTCTTAGTAAGTTTGCAATTCCAAACGGCACCAGAGCTGGCCCGAACCCTGCCTCACACATTGCTGCTGCCGAGGTGAATGACTCCACCCAGGTACTGACGATGAGATTAGGTTTTTTATAACGTGCAACCCGACTGGCAATGGATTTCCAGGTGCCGGAATTTTCTTCGATGGTAATGAGCGGGATCTGCTTTGCTTCGGCATCATTCTTGGCGAGATAGTGTGAATGCGTTGGTGGCATTATGATGACCATGGGTTCCGAGCCTAGAGTATTTACTTCGATGCTTTTGGGAATATGGGAGGTGCCAGCGATGATTCCGGCTGGGTATTCACCGCTGAGAACGCGCTCTAACACCAGGAATCCCCGATGGGAATGCAGAGATAGATCTAGATTATTGGTGCGTCGAATGGCGGATTGAACCAATGGGGCCCCCCAAGTTGAGAGAATTGATTCGGCGACTCCAAGCGAGATGGCAATCGAATCGACGGAACGGCGTAGTTTCGGGTTGAGAGCCTCTTGCAAAGCGCGGCTGATGGGCAATGCTTTCTCTACGAGCTGTTTACCGGCGTTGGTCAGTCGGAGTTTTCGACCTTCCCGTTCCACAATGGCAAAGCCTACTTGTTCTTGAAGAGCAGCAAGTTGTTTACTAACGGTGGACTGGCTCATGCGGTGGCGATTGGCGACAGCGGTGGTGGAGCCTAGTTTCTGCAGTGAGGAAAGAAGGTCAAGCGACTGAAATAGCTCCATCAATTCTCCTTGGCAATATATATTCCAAAACAGAATATATTATATTCGATCTATTCTATTTCGTCATATTTATTTGTGGGCGATTCTAGCTTTAGGAGATGACAGGCGTCACGATCTTTTGAAGGAGCTGCGCACATGGAAATGACGATCGTAGTGATATGGATGAGCGTTCTCTTGACATCGACGCTCTCAGGTGTTCTCGGGATGGGTGGGGGAGTTATTCTTATGTTCTCTTTGCTCTCAGTATTGCCAGTTCGCGATGCCATGGTCCTTCATGGGCTCGTGCAATTGGTTGCCAATGGAGCACGCGCGTTGACACATAGGGAGCATATTTGGTGGCGCTGCACGGGCTGGTATGCTTTCGGGTGTGGTATTGCTATAACATGCCTCGCATCAATCAATTGGTTGCCAGACCGCCGAGCAGTTTATTTATTGGGCGGAGTAATACCTCTTCTGCAATTTACGCCTATTAAACAACTGCAACTGGATATCGCTCGACGCTCTCATGCGCTGGTATGCGGAGGACTGATTACCGCAGGGCAAATCAGTGCGGGGGCGGCCGGACCTTTGCTTGATGCCTTCTTTAGTCAAACAGGCAAAGGACGTTACGGGATCATCGCTACTAAATCCACAACCCAGGTACTTTCACATCTCATCAAAGTAACGTACTTTGCTGTGCTCGGCAGTCATTGGTTGTCGAATCATGGCAAGACGGGGTTGCAGGGTGTGACGAATGACTGGACGGCAAATACGATTCTGGCAGACTCAAGTGGTGCCATGATTCTTGTTGGTTCGCTTGTGTTCGCGGTCGCTGGCACCCGATTCGGCACTCGCATCCTAGCAAGGATTTCTGAGCAAAGATTTGCCCGCTTCAGCCGTTTGCTTCTCATTGCGCTCAGCGCGTACAGCTTTTCTAAGTTGATGAGTTGGTAAAATCAACGCCGTGCGACGCGGCAAGAAATTTTAGGGCTTTGCCACTGAATATTCGTTCAGTAAGTGTTAAAATGGTTTGAACTGACGCAGGGAGGCTCAAATCCCTAAGGTTAGCCCCCATGAACTAAGGCACACCTGTACTGAGATCTGGATCCAAATGGGGAGCAAGCATTGAGGACATCAGGCGCCTCCTTAACCACAAGTCAGCTGAGACGACGCAGAGGTATATCCATCGTACGGATGACCGGCTTTTGTCTCTTGCGAACTCAATTGAGGAGCCAAAACTTCTAGAGACTTAAACCTGCGGTGTACTTTTTGGGTTTTTACATGAAAAAAAGCCTTTAACGGAGGCCTTTCAATCATACTTAAGTAGTCGATTTTTAACATTTATTCAGCATGGTCGGGGTGATAGGACTCGAACCTACGACCTCATGCTCCCAAAGCAGATTTGGCGCAGTGGAAAGAGTGCTTTAATATCAATGTTTTAAATTTAATAACAGAATGTTAGGACTCTTATCTGGTGTGTTCAATTATGACCGATTTTGATGGCTTTTGACTAGTCTTCCGCACTTTTTCTGCACTTCAAAATGGAACAACCGGTTGTAGTCCGAGATGGAAAACAAAAATTTGCATCAGATCCATAATTATATTATAATTATGCATGATTCGTGGCCGTCGCTTTTCAGGAGGGCGAATGCTGAAATTTGATTGGGATCCCGTCAAAGCGAAGTCCAATGAGAAGAAGCATGGAGTCACATTCGCAGAAGCTAAGTCCTGTTTCTATGACCCTATGCACATATTGATCGATGATCCGGAAAGCTCAACTCGTGAGGGTCGCCTGATCTTGATTGGGGTGAGCGGTAAATCGCGTGTACTTGTTGTCGTGCACCTTGATGTTGATGAAGACAAAATCCGCATT
>CAIMVM010000258.1 GCA_903844895.1 uncultured Pseudomonadota bacterium | reverse complement strand
GTGGAAGTAGATAAGTTCGAAATCTGGTGCCAAATATGCGTTCAATAAATATCGAAAAAACGGGCATCAGAGATGTTACGAGAACGGCATCCACCGCGCTTATGGAAAGCAGAGCTGCGGAGCTCAAATGAGCGTTTTCATAAATATTTCCATAATCCATAAAATTGATATTTCAAATTCCTATGTAGTTCGTTCGGGCTGGGGACAACTTCAAAACATAAGCTGCCTTGATCCTAGACTTCACTCCCGAAATAATTTTGCCGTTAAAAATATAAACTGAGCCATCACAGGCCAAGTCTCAACCTCACCCCCCGCTAACTTGTTTGTAGCAATTCGCAGAGAATTCCCTCTTACAAGGATTTGCACATGCTGCCTCCAGAACCTACGTCAGCGAGGGATATCAACTCTCCTCTTCATTGCCTAATTTTTAGGCTGTGTCTCTATAGCACGATGCTTTTCAGGTTTACAAGAATTTAAAAAATGCTTTTATTTCGAATACATACAATGTCTGCACTCGCAAAGACAGCCGGTTCATGAGGAAGTTAGGTGGCAATGCCCACTTGTCGGAGATTGGAGTCGGGGAAGTGTTGAGCTGCATGAATTCAATTTTTAAGGCTACTCGCCGCGCAGCAGATACCAAAAATAAACGGTAATTTTGAAGCAATGTCCCTTCAGGTGCAGGGCTAAGTCTCCTAAGTGGATCTCAAAGCTTTTAACCAATGTGTACATTCAGCATCATTAACTGGGAAAAGTAGTGAGCTGATATCAATTTTACATGCTCGTATAACTAATTTAGATCG
This sequence comes from uncultured Pseudomonadota bacterium, assembly GCA_903844895.1. Taxonomy (GTDB): domain Bacteria; phylum Bdellovibrionota_B; class Oligoflexia; order Oligoflexales; family CAIMVM01; genus CAIMVM01. The sequence goes on along the minus strand of CAIMVM010000258.1, from coordinate 13,797 downwards.
ACCTCGCTCTTAACGCCTGCTGCAATCAGACGAAAACTAGGGATGCTCATTTTTTAGCTGTCAATCGCCTCGGCGCTTCCTTGCGAAGTGCTTCTCTTAATTAAAGAGTGACCTATAAATCAAGGCTTTGAACTGACTTTTAAAGCGGCGCTCCAAGTGGCAGGGATAGCCACTGTTCTGAAGTGAGCTCTTTAGGGGCGACTTCTGGGTATTTTTTGGTAAAACGCTCAGGATCCATGGGGCGGCGGGTGCACCTTTCGATCTTATAGATTCTAGAATAATAATAGACAAACTTACCATCCACTCCTCGGCAGGCTTCATCCAATGGAATGACATCTACGTCCCGGGAGGTAATCTCTGCCTCACTTTCATAGACGGAAGCATAGTCTTTTCCTTCTTTGATGCTTTTGAACTCGTCCCAGGTCAGCTCGAGGATGGTAGATTCTTTATCTAAGCCGCCTCTTTGCCGTGAATAGCTCATCCAGTCTGGGAATTTTCTCCGGATACAGTCGGTTACTAACCAAATCTCTTCAAAGTCCAAAGAAACATATTTCCCCTCTAGCTCAGTACAAGTCCGCTTTTTAGCTGTCTGAGTCCTTTGTCCTTCTTTCAACCCACGCACAACGGCGGCCTCAATATCTGAAACCAGCTCTCCTGCGTTGGTGCGACGGTAGACTTCATCTGCGGTTAACGGAATTCTCTTACACCCTTTGACTTCCCAAACATCTGAATAGAAAGCCACCAACTTGCCTTCGTATTGACGGCAGTACTGTTCGGCCGTCGGCTCTGAATCTGATAAAGGCTGCGATTTCTTTTTGTTTTGTGGCGTTAGGGCCAACGAATTCGTAGAAAAAAGGGTGAGAAGAAGTAGTGCCGCAAGTCTCATAAAAATCTCCTCTTTTAGATCACATTCCTAGAGTTACTAAATACGCTTTGGTATTCGGCGAAACAAAATCAAGATTGAGGAAAAATATCATATTCGGCAGCTGCCGTCCTGTCTAAAGTATGGTCAGCTGCTTTTTTTAGGCGTATTTTTTCAATGTTTTTCAAATGTTAACACTAGCATCATTCAAAATATTGAAAGCTTTCAATACCTTGTAGCTTTGTGTTAGACTCTAAGTTCGGCATGGGCCATGTAAGTGATCGGGACCAAGTAGAGAAGACTCTAAAAGCGCCCCTTCGCTCCCTTAAATAAGGAGGACAAGATCATGAATTTTTGGGAACCAAGACGGATGTTCAAGTTGAAAATTAATGCAGCGCAGCGCAATCTATTTACGGGGATTTCGCTCGGTGTGATACTAGTCGGGCTGGCTGATGGGACTCATAGGCAAAACTTAAGCTCCGCATCCTCTGCCTTAGGACAAGATTTAACCCAAGACCTATTAAGTGGTGACGTTTCTGAGTCTTTGGAGCACGGGTTGTTTCCTTCGTTTTTGCCTTATAGCGATATACAAGAAGGACTCGGCGGAGAAGACGACACTTTGACTGAGGAAGATGAGCTCAAGTTACTTGGGGGAGATCATTTTACAGATCAACTAGAAGGGCCTGCTAGGCCTGGAAGCACCATTGAGCGGATGAGAAGAAAATTTGATCTTTTTTATGAAAGATTTGTGTTTCAGCACCAAGATTTTCTAGACCTTGATTCCAATGAAGATTCCATCCCCACCTTGCTTCCTGTAGATCATTTTACGATGACTTCTGGGTTTGGTCTCAGAAAATCACCTTTTTCAGGCCGCTCCCGGGTCCATCGAGGGATTGATCTTAGAGCTAGTTATGGAACTAATGTTAAAGCTGCAGGATCAGGACGGGTAGTTTCTACGACTTATCACAGATCCTATGGCCGCATGGTAATCCTGGATCATGGCAATGGCTTAGAGTCAAGATATGCCCACAACTCAAAGATTCATGTAAAAGATGGCGATCAGGTTAAAAAAGGGCAGCTTATATCCCAAATCGGTATGACGGGCCGTACCACAGGACCGCACTTACACTTTGAAATTTGGCTCCACGGCCACCCGATCAATCCTTTAAAGTTTGTCGATGTACCGTTCCATCTTATTGCACGGGAAGCTTTTCTTAGGTCAAAATCTGGCCTATCGGAAGCGAGAGCGCAACAGCCGCAGGCTGCAGACGTGGAAATTGACCATGATGAGTAAATCATACGCCTGAATCTATAGTGCCAATCCTATAAAATGGAATTGGTCTGCGGTTAGGCTCTAGAAAACCGGGAATCTATTTCTTCTATGTCTCTGACAATCTGAGCGAGGGGGAGGCCTACTACGTTAGTATAGCTGCCTTCAATCTTTTCAACAAAACTCGCTGCTAAACCTTGAATTCCGTATCCGCCTGCTTTGTCCATTGGCTCATTAGTATCAATATACCGTTGGATAAGTGTATCAGAGAGTTCTAAAAAATAGACTTGAGTCACTACATGCTTAATTACAGCAGGGCCTACTGGCGCTAAAAGACAATAGCCAGTGATCACTTGATGACATCCACCTGAAAGACTTTTAAGCATTTGATAGGCATCAGACTGAGATTTAGGTTTTTCCAGCACCAGCCCATCCTTTACAACAATGGTATCTGCCCCTACGACGATCCAAGGGCCTGGCCCTTGGAGTTGGGCAATGGACGAAGCTTTACCAAAACTGTTTCTTTCCACGTATTTTGCGGGCGCCTCCCCTACTTGAAGGGATTCTTCAAAAGAGGGACGGCTGATTTGAATCGTCCCTAAAACTGAAGATAGCAAGTCCCGCCTCCTAGGTGATTCCGAGGCTAAAATAATATTCGTGGGGGTAGCATAAAGCATCGAGTCTTCCTTTAAATAATCAATCGCTGAAGGAACCACCCAAGTCAGGCAGGCTAAGGCATCTCTTCCATTCCAAATGCCTTCAATGTCTCCTGATCAAAAGCCCCTGATCTCAACAATCGATAGGAACGATCGTCACAAATTTGAATGACCGTCGAAGGCTTCCCAGAAAATATGGGCTCGTGAGAAACGTTTGGCACAAAAACATCATGCTTCATAGCAAAAAGCTTAGCCTCGTCCCAGTTTGTTGCCGGTGGTTCCCCCGATATATTGACGCTAGTAGAAGGAAGTGGCACCTGAAGAGACTGAAGGACTTGAGTCATCCACTGGTCTTGAAGGGAAAAGTTAGGCATTCGAAGTGCTAAGCTTTGGTCTTCCCCTAAAGGGAAAGAAACCGATCGAGCTTGATAAATCACAGTTAAATGAGAAGGCCAAATGCCTTCAAGAGCCAGGTGCCAATATTTTGACACTGGCTTCCAAAATCTAAAGGCCTGATCTAAATTCGAGATAAGACCAATAAACGGTTTCCCTGCCGGTCTCAATTTAAAACCTAATAGAGACTGCATCGCTTTTGGATTTTCCATGGCACAAGTGAGTCCGGGCATAGTTCCGGCCGGATGTAGGCAAACTTTACCCATCTCTAAAGCCCTCAATAATTCCCTTTCCGGTGTCATAGATATCCTTGAACGAAGTATTTGATTTATGGGAAAGATCCTATTCGCACCTATTCCACTAACTTGGCAATATCCATGCGCACCTGGGAGGCAGGCCAAAGGGTGCGAAGCCTATTCACTCTTTGGTAGGCCTTCTTCCTAGCATCTCCAAAGCTTTCACCATCAGATACAACCACAAAAACCCGCCCTTTTCCCGTGGTGATTTGAGTTTCATTTGCGAAGAGAATCGACGAAGCAAAGACGACAGAATCTTCCTCTTCTTTAAGGTCCGTATGAGATACAAAACTAGCCTCATCTTGAGCTTCCCCATAAGGATAGCTTTTTGAGGCAATCACTACGCTTACAGCCGGCCGCAAATGCGCCGGCTGAAATTCATATTTCATGAGTCCTAGTTTAGAAAGAATCATAGAAAGCCAATCACGAGAATCAGACCATGCCAAAACTTCACATTCAGGGTCCCCGAAGCGAACATTAAATTCGACGACCTGGGGACCCGACTCCCCCCACATGAGCCCCACATATAAGACACCCGTATATTCAATGCCGCGTTTCTTCAATTCTCTAAGAAGGGGCAATACCACAGCATTTTCAACGGCTTTCCCTGCCTCTTTAGGCAACCAAGGAACAGGCGCATAGCATCCCATGCCCCCCGTATTAGGACCTAAATCACCATCTAGGAGCCGCTTATGATCCACAGCAAAGCAAAGCTCGCTAGGTCCTTCAGAACCTATAAACGTAAAGTAACTGCATTCTCTTCCCTCAAGTACCGCTTCTACAACAACTTCACTTGCGGCTTCTTTCATTGAACCAAATAAACGGTCTAGCCCATTTTGAATGTCTTCTTCAGTGCGGCAGACGAACACACCCTTGCCAGCTGCTAAACCTGAAGCCTTAAGCACAGCGCCTCCTGTGCGCCTTAGCATACCGAGACTCACAGTTCTGCACTCTTCTTCCGAGCGCGTGACAACATATTCTGCAGTTGGAATAAGGGCCGCCTTCATGACCTCCTTTGCAAATGACTTCGAGGACTCGAGCGCTGCGGCCGCCTTTTTAGGACCAAAAACAGGAATGCCTGATAAACAATCAGCCAACCCGTCAGCAAGCGGCTGTTCAGGACCGCAAACCACAGCATCTATCTTGAGCCGCAATACCTCCGCACGCAACTCCTCAAAACTAGCCGCGGGCTTAAGGTCAAGGGCAATCCCGATCCTTTTGGAAAGCGCATGGCCCGGCCACACATAAAGCGCCGTTAAGGCAGCCGACTTAGAAAATTTCCATGCAAGAGCATGCTCCCTTGCTCCGCTACCAATTAACAATATTTTCATAGGTTTTTACCTTCATTTTGAAGTTATGGTTGTAACAAAGTCTCCCGCTACATGAAACTTATGCAAACTTACGCATGCTGTTCATTTCCCAATTCCACGATGCTAGTTGAACCCATGGAAAGTGTCCAAAGGTCCAGAGCCGTCATCTCCCTGGGCGTGAATTCGGACCTAGCTGGTCCTATTTTTTGTTAAATTCCTAAGGTTCAGAGATACATTTAAGTCTCTATCATTTTAAATCCTCCAATTAAAGGGGGGAACAATAATAATACGTTACAGAGCCATGGAAAAGCCTGTCTGCTAGGAGAGGACTAATCCCATACAGCATGGATTTCGATTCAAGATGCCTTGTCAGTTCGTAAAAATCTAGATCTGCCGTCGATCCTGAATGCTTGTGGTTTTTAAGCATTCCTGAACCGCTTAGATCTTCGATCGCATTACTGATTTCCTGGCGAGGTAGTTTGAAAAAAGTTCCAATCAGGCAGAACCATACATAAGAATGGTTTCATGTGCAAGTATTTTTTTATGCTTTTAGGAACCTTTTTCGGCAAGCCTGCAGAAATTGCGGTTATCTCTTGAACATCAAGCGCGAGAAACGGTTCATCAATATGTTTTAATCCCGGTATGCCCCATTCGATGCCCAAGCAATTACAGGCTGTAACTGGGCAATCGATCAAGTTTGCATAAGTTTTTGGTTAACTGTTTCAGCCCCCTAGTCAAGCCCGATAACTCTTGCCCACTTCAAAGCACCAAGCTGTCCAGTATCATGGGAGATGGGGGAAACTAAAAAATGGGTCTTGTACAGCAGTCCAATCTACATACAGAAAACTTAAACTATTCCGCTATTGTGCTTACGACTTCTGAAAATATCTTTCAGGTTGTAAAGGAATACTTAAAACACACGAAATGTTACGTTACCGGTCAAACTTCTTCTGTGCAATCAGCCCTACAGTACATCTATTCAGGTAGAGCCAATCTCATTATAATTGACGACGGAAATGATACCCCATCCACGGCATACGTGCGGGAAATCATCTCTGACCCTATTGGTGTACTGACACCAATGCTCGCCATGCTCATGGATAGGAATGCAAATGAAGCCATACATATCTCACACTTAGCAAAGATAAAAGCCACAAGAAAACCGCTGACCCCAAGTACCTTTCCACCTTCCTTCTCTAAGCTCATTAACCTTTGGTCCACGAATGAAATGAGGGACATAAGGGAAAAAACAAAACTTAGCCTAACCGCAAGTCTAGGCGATCGTAATACCATCTTTCAAAGTTTGCTCAAGTATCCTGAAACGGCATGCCTTGTCACAAGAGCTATTGCCCTGAACCTACATCAAATGGGAAAAGTCAAAGAGGCTGAGGCGATACTCCTCGAACAAATGAAAAAAAACAGCCATGATGTAGGCCTTCTAACGACCCTTGGGCAAGTCTATCTCATGTCTGCCATGCCCCAAATCGCAAATAAAATATTCGCCAAAATTCACTCTAAATTTAATGAATCCACCATCGCTATTCCAGATCTCATCCAATCCTACATCATAATGGATGAATTTGAAAAAACGATAGACCTATTCAAAATCCTATGTAAAAAAGGGTATATGTCCAACCATGCCCCTAGACTCCTAGGGCGGATATTATATGCATCAGGACGGCACAAAGAGGCATCCTACATCTTAGCAAACCAGGAAAATGTATACCGCCAAATAGAAACTAAATGGAAAGACACTCTCTCTGAAGCCATGGAAAAGGTCAGCTAGTGAACAATAAGTACTTCAAATATTGGAGCATCACAAAGCCCGTATTTATTTCTAATGAAAGGAATTTCTACCCGGAGGATCCTTTTGGGACAATTTTTGAACGCTTAAAAACTCAGCTCTACATAGGCATGAATTTTCAAATTATACGGGGTCCTGAAAGCTGCGGGAAAACTGCGGTGCTAAGAGAGCTGTCTCGCCAATTGCCCGTGGCAGAATGGGACATCCTATACTTAGGAACCATATCCACAGACATTGCACCAAATACATTAACCACTAAGCTATTGCGTTTTCTAGACACAACGGCAAGCCTCGAAAACCCCAAAAATATTCTAGAAATCGTCTCCAGCCTGGAGAGACTCTCTAAATCCAGAAGAAAAATTCTGTGCCTTTTAGACATTCATTCAGGCGCAGAGGACCTAACAAAATTAGAGTTGGAAATTGCACGAATCCTTGAAGTCGTGAGATACCACAATCTCCCCCTCTACCTTATAGCAGCCTGCCCTAATGGAAAAATGGAAAACATAATGGCCAAATCAGATTGGACGGGAGACATTCGCCCCCTCACAGCAGAGCAAGCAGGAGCCTATCTCAGATGGAACCTCATCGACGCAAGAATAGACCCAGAAATCTTTACTTCCCAAATGATCTCGGATCTATATTTGCGGGCCAACGGATCACTTTTAAAACTATCGCAGTTAGCAGAATCACAACTTATAGATTTAAGTTTGCACACGCCTGGAAAAAATCAAAGCGTCATCATGCCAGAACAAGAAAATACGTCACAAATTCAAACTGAAACCGAACCCAATCCAAAATCCCAAGCCATAAATGACGACACAAGGGCATCTGAAGCTGCATTTATCGCAGTTAACAACATAGAAAGAACCACTCTTTTAGAAAGAACCACTCTTTTAGAAAGAACCACTCTTTTAGAAAGAACCACTCATTTAGAAAGACCACTGGAACAAAACACTATAGAAACTACTAAAAATGCTTCAAAATCTAACAATTCTGATGTTAACTCCAACAAATCACTAAGGCCCATGTCTCAAAAAAATACTCCTGAAGGATCAAAAGTCTCTCATAAGGAGCAAAAAAGAAACCCAAACGAACTCGAAGAGGGCGGGCTGGAAAGTAGGAAAAAGGATGAAAAAAACAATAAAAAAAGTTCTATATCGCTTATATCTCTAGTATCCCTCACCAAGGACATCTAAGTAAAATATAGGACAATCTAAGAAAGAAAAATGGAAAAACTGGAGCGATACTTTAAAAAGATCTTAGGGATAGCCATGCAGGTTGCCCTTTCGCCCTTCGTTGCAGTAATGATCTTAGCTCTATTTTCCAACACCATACTTAACAACAAATATTCGCAAACCTATGTACTCAATTTCTTAAATGATCGCATCAAAGCCGTCGGCACATTTGAACTGGATTTCAAAAAAATAAATGTCAATCTAATGGCGCTTCGTGTTGACTTTGAGAGTCTCAATTTAAAGTCATCTACAACGGGGGAAACACTCCTCAAATTAGAAAAAGGCAGCACCGGAATATCAATCGTAAGCCTTGCATTAGCGAGATTTCAAATGTCCAACCTCACCATTGACTCCCTCTATTTAAACCATGAAAAAATACTAGAAAATATAAAACAGACCAGTACCAAATCAAACGAATCTTTTAGTTGGCCGCCCGACTTCCCGGTGCCGGTAGAAAGAATCAAAATTGCTCGTTTCTCTACAGAAATAGACGCATACTACCAAGATGACGACGCAAAAATAGATGTCAAAAATGCCAAAATAGACATGCTCATGTATTCTTGGAACAGCATAAATTTAAAGCTATCAATACCAGAATTCTCCTACATCTCCGACACAGTAGTACTCGCCAACAACACAGCAATAGATTCGGAATTAAATTGGAATGGAAGATCCATTGCTATTGTGGGAGCAAACTTAGAAAACAAATCTTTAAAACTATCTACTAATGGAAATATCGATTTAGTTAGAGACAACAAACTACTTTCTCCTATAAAAATATATACGAGTTCAACCGGCACAGGAAACCTAAGTGTATTAGGAACGTTTTTAGACTTTGAACAAACTAGCGGCAATGTCAAGCTTTCTGCAAATACAGAAGTAGAAATTCCAGAAGATACTTCAAAAACTAAGTTTATGACAAAAGGCTTGGCCACACTGGAAGATGCCTGGCTATACGGATATTCACTTTTAGACTCCAAAGTTCAATTTGATGTCAACACCGATAGAATTCGTTTTTCCGACATCGAACTCACAGAAAATGGAAAGTCCTATGGACACGCGGCAGGACAGGTGTCCTTTGATAGTGCGACCGATTATTCGTTTAATATTCAACCAAAATCCCTTCCTCTTTCTAAATTGCTTGATATCTTGAAAGTTGACTTCAAAGCGTTTGACTTTGACCTGAGCTCAGATGAACTTGAACTAAAAGGAAAAGGAACCCCTTTTACAATGACCTTAAAGGGTCGTTCCGATCTCAGCAAAATGCGCTTTCCTCAATTTTTAGATGAAAGCCTTGCTCAAGACAAAATACCCTCTTGCAAAGTCGACATAGACGTTAAAATCAATAGCGACAAGATGCAGTTCTTAAACAATCTCGGACAATGCCAAAACCAATCTACTGTTACTTTCAATGGACCGATCTATTTTTCAAACCGAGGTATCGATTTAGATGTGGGCTTTCACGCTACCAACCTCGATATATTTACAGGGTGGGCTCAATACCCACTAGAGGGCAGCGGAGATATCTCTACTAAAGTCATTGGACCTTGGTCTGCAATTGAGATAAAAAATGAATTTTCACTGCAAAACGCTAAACTAAAAAAAATCCCTCTAAATAATCTCTCAGCTACTACAATTGTCGATATAAAACGAAACTTAGTTTCTTGGAGGAATCTCCTATCTGAAAGCGACACGACCAAGCTAGAATCAGAAAAGGGATATGTACATCTGAATAACCTAGACTTTGCAGCAGAAATCAAAGCTCAAAATCTTAAAGATACATTTCTAACTTCCATCCTGGACATTGTCGATATAAAAACTGAATTCACAACAGAGATCTCTAGCTGGGAAGGATCCATTTCCGGGAAAGTACCCACACCAGGGGCCTGGACAGGAACAGGCAAGATAGAACTGGCAAATATTAAACTAGGCAGTGAAACATTGCTAAATCAATGTAAATTAGAATACGATCTTGCAGGAAAGCTACAAAAAATAAACAAAATTGCCTGCCAGTTGGAAACCACAAAAATATCTGGCAATGCTGCTATCAATCTCACTTCAAAGCATGATGGCAGTCTTAGCAAAATTGGGATCTCAGACTCCGACGAGATTACCCTCGACCTCACTACGGTCGGCCTTATGGGTATCAACCAAGTCGGCAAATCCCATTCCGATCTGGCAAACCTACCCTTTGTCAAGAAGACATTAGAATCTTTAGAATTGGATTCTGATATTGAGGGAAAAATTTCACTTAGAGGAACTGTCGGGCACCCCATTGGTGGCGGCGAACTTAAGCTTATAAATATGACCTTTAGAGGCTCACCGGTCCCGGTTATAGACTCCAGATTTACGCTCGACAAGGGCAACTTTGATATTGTGGCGTCCTGCGGCGGACGAAGCACCGATATTCGCTTTGTTCTATCCGCATTTGCCCCTAACATACCCTATAAGCTAAGAATCATTGCCAATCAAATGGACCTCAGGTGGCTTCTTCCAAAGACATTCTATCAAAATCCCACCAACTACCTTCTTGTCAGTGGATTTTTAGATATGGAGGGGAAATTTTCAGAGTTTTTCAATTCAAAAGGCTCGCTCGAGTTAAAGAACGTCAAAGCTGCATTGACCGACGTTGAAGGAAAGACAGCTCGCTTTAATACCTCTCCTAATGAAACACTTATCCTAAAAGACCAAACTCTCAGCGTTAAAAGCGGACGCCCGCTCCAGTTTTCTTCCACTGATATTAAGATAGAATTAGATCCCATTATGGGAAAACTGCCTTACAACCTTGACTTAAATGCAAAAGGAGAATTTGGCTTAAACTTAGCTAAACTCTTCTCACCAGCACTAGAAACCACAAGCGGATATATAAGCTTTGAATCTAGCCTAACAGGAAATATCTCCGCCCCTGCCCTATCTCTTACCTTGGAAAGCTCAAAAAGTTCTAATTCAAACGTTTCTTTTGGCCTAAAAGAGCTGAGACCAGCATTTTCTGATGTGGAATTTAGAGCTACAGTGAACAGTACAGGCCTAAGGATTGAAAGATTTAGCGCTCGCAAAGGAAGCGGAATCGTAAAGGCAGAAGGCAGCATTTCGTTTGATGCACAGGAGTCCTCGGGACTCAATATTAGCTTTAAAGAAGCATCACTCATTCGGAGCATACCCTATCTTAAAGATTTTGATGCTATTCTTTCCGGAAATATATTAATAAAATCCCTCTCAATTCCCACTTCCATCTCAGGTGATATAGAAATAGTACGAGCAAGATTGAACCGTGAATTTGATATCAGAAATGAAATCATTTCGGCCCTTAGAAATGCCAAATTTGATGTCAAAGAAAGCAGAACTAAAGAATCTGCTAAATTAGACTTCCACTTGCATTCCGACGATGGCATTTCTATTGTGAATCGCAATATGAACTTGATTCTTGCCTGTGATCTAAAAATATCGGGAACCGATATTGACCCTAAAATGCTAGGCCTCATTGAGGTCAAGCAAGGCAAGTTTGTTTATCGAACCGATTATAAAATAAGTAAAGGCCTTATATCATTTGATCCTAGCCAAGGAGTCGACCCGACCCTTGACATCTCAGCAAATGCCGACATTGACAAAAGAAGAGTAGATGTCGAAGTTACAGGAAAAGGATCCTCGCCGCTAATAGGTATCTCTGTTGACCCTCCCACTAAAGATGATGGATCAGTCGTTACTGAAACAGACGCTGTACTATTAGTAACAACGGGATCGTTGCCAAAATCCGGCCGAGGACTTGCGGATTCAAATCTAAAATCAGGTGGCTTAAATATAATCGCAGGTCAATTTGAGAAGCCAGTCGAGAGACTTTTTGACATGACGGGCCAAAAAATTGTAAAAGGGGTCTACTTTGATACCTATCCATCGAACTCACCCACAAATACCGGCTCACCCGTATTTCGGGCGAATGCGTCGCTTCAAATAGTTGACGATCTAGATTTTATTATACAAGCTGACCAGCAGCAATCTGGCTTTTCAGCTGAGTATCCCATTGACCCGAATGTAAATTCATCTGTAAACTACTCAAAGCAAAAGAGCCAAGAGAGCTTTCAAACTAAAGACGACGAGTATGATGCTGGCTTTGACTTACGTTTCAGATTTCAGTTCCCATGAGGCAAAATTTGAAAATATTTCTACTTATATTTTTTTTACAACAGTTAATGCCTTGCACAGCACAGGCTTATCCGGTTTCTTTTGAAGGTCTATCAGACAGTGCAAATTCCCTGCCGCAGCCGATGGATCTTGACGTATTTCAGATTGATCAAATCCTATCCAAGGATAATTCACCCGATAGATTTTCTGTTTCCAATGAAAATAATACTTACAAAGTGCGAGAGAAAAACACCAAACCGATTGGGTCGATTTCCATAGAGACTCCCAGTGACGACATTACAAATGCAATTGATTCGGCATTGAATCAATTGATTGGAAAAAACAACAACTACTCCACCAGGAAATTGATATATGAAAAGATTTTGGAAAAAACGACTGAAAAAGGATTTCCATCTGCAAAATGGATCCTCAATCTTGAGTCAAAGGAATTCTCAGACAGCATAAGCATAGTCGTAAAACTGGGGCCAGACTGCATTATCAAAGAAACCTCTTGGCCTGATGATGCCTCTCTACTCATTGAAAAAGATGAGTTCTTGGGAGACATTTGCGACACCAGGGTTATACAAACTAGACTTGAAGCTATAGAAAATAGAATTCGAGAATTGGGATATGACGAAGTAAGACTTAGATTCGACAAAATAGAGTTCCCGGGAGAAAAACGCGAAGGCCGCGCAGTCTTTAAAGGAGAGGTCGGCAAAAAATCGAAATACCGCATCATTGACGACAGCTCCGGCACCAAATTCTCTGACCTTTTTGCTGAATCCAACAATCGAATCGCCCCCAGGTTTATCGCTCCCGATGCTGTTACCAATGAACTCATTCGCATTTACCGAGGGCTAGGATATAATGAAATCGCCATCACAGGCCCGACAGAGTCGAGAGAAGATGACACGGTAATTTGGACCTGGCGGCTCAATGCTGGTCCAAAAACGACTATCGGAAAAATTCATTTCGACGGTCTTACCGCCATGACAAAAGAAAAAGCTGAAGAATACTTTTCCAGCGGGCCTGTCGGCAAATTAGGCTCCTATTCGATGGAAGAATTTAACCGAGGAATCGAGAACTTAAGCGCCAATTATAGAAAAATGGGCTATCTTGACGTAAAGATCAGAGAACCTAGGATATCGAAATCTTCAGCTGCCATCTCTGCAGAAGCTATTCTTTACGTTGAGGAAGGATTGCCATGGATCATTTCAAATATCATAGTTGTAGGCAATAAGCAGCTCACTACTGACAAAATTGAAGAAATTATTAACTTACATCGTGGTGATCCCTATGACAAGACGGTCTTGAGTGACATCCAGTCCCGCTTAAAAAATCGCTATTCTTCTATGGGATTCGCTCACGCCGAAGTGAGAGTTGCAATAGCTGAATTAAAACAGCGAAAAAATATTGCCACGACACTAAACTTTATTATCGAAGAGGGCCCACTTGTAAAGATTGGGCGCATTGCAATCATTGGTCTAGGAATATCACAAATAAAAGTTGTAGAACGAGAGCTAGAATTTGCGACAGGCGACAATTGGAACCCTGATGATGTTGAAACATCAAGAAAGAAGATCGTGGCGCTCGGGATTTTCAAAACCGTTAACATTGTGGCTTCGGATCCCAATGCCTACACAGAAAAAAGGGAAATCTTAGACATTAGCATTCTTCTTAAAGAGGCAAAGCCGGGCGTTGTGTCCTTTGGGCCAGGCTACGACATCCGAAAAGGCTTTAGGTACGCTGCGGAGGGTTCTTATAACAACTTATTTGGATTGGCCAGGCAGCTTTCCATTCGTGGTGGTTTTTCTGAGGAAAAGCAACAAGAAGCCGTCGGAAATTCCACGCT
>CAIMVM010000257.1 GCA_903844895.1 uncultured Pseudomonadota bacterium | reverse complement strand
ATCAGGCGGAAGTCGAATAGGCCGCTCACCTCGCTTTGCTCGGATCACGGCAGTCGGCTTTCACCACCAGCCAAACCCGTCTGGTTCCTCGCTGGCTCGGGACGGGCTATGGCTGGAGTACTTGCCGACAATCCGATAGATCGGATGCTGACTTCCTGGACTTCGTCAAGTAGTTGCAAAATTAGAGTCTCAATTTCGCTCACTTTTTTTTCTGCCATTGAAGATTCCTTTACTTGCTTAATTAGGACAAACTTATGTCCTAATTAAGCCTATTTAGGACATTTAGCCCAATTTATGTCCTGATTACCACTAAATATAACAAATTAATTTCTTTTACCGCTAATTAGGACACAAGAGCGATTTCGAAAGAAGAGTGTCAGACAAACCGAAAGTGGGAAAAAATTGGGGCTGAAGCAGTCGATCGAAAACTTACGATTTGGTAGATAGGCTAGTCGCCTAGCACACCCTAATCGCGCCCTAAAAAGAAGTAATTCTTTTTAAAAAAGAAAAACCTCTCCCACTAACTAGTGGGAGAGTTCCGATTCTGGGGTTTCGCTAGAGCCCTCATTCTCAGAGAGATCGGGATGGAAAAGCTTTGAGGATAAGCGCTCCACCAGCATGCGATTTAAAAAGACACAGTCCCACCCCATAGAAGAGCGCCAGGCTTTCTCGCTGGAATCCCGTTCAAAGGACCACTGATTGCGGGTGGAGTCACGTTTTCGCAAATTATTGAAGGACACTGCACACTGATCTAGCAAGGATTGGCTTTGGCGGATCGTGCCCGAGGTAGAGTCGTCGGCTAAAAATTGGAAAAACAGGTTGCGGGGATCACGCTTCACGAGGTCTTGAGAGAGCTCCGAGACAAAATCTTTGTCATACCCTAGACTCCCGAGTAGAAGAAGACTCACCGCCTTAAGGTGAAGAGGATATCCAGGAGATGTCGCCTTAAGTTCAAACCGCAAAATCCATTCTGTGGAAAAGTTTCCACCCTCGGCGATACGCCACTGTTTATTGCGCCCTCCCGCTAAGCTCAAAACAGTGTCCGATAAGCGGTTTACCCCGGGTAGATACAAACAGCCAAAATCAAACGTTCTGCAAAGATGCCCCACTTGAGACTCCCATAGACAGCGCCCCAAAACCTGAACCAGACACTTAGGGGAGTCCCTCATCCAGCGGCGCCATGTGTCATAAGAAGCAAAATCAGCGGTCTTTGCGGTATACAGTAAAATCCCCAGCAAATGATCCCGACTAAAGGACTTGGCATCCTCATCTGCAAGAGGACTATACTCCACCCGTCTTGGACTTCTGACCCACTCGCCAGTACTGGTATTTAACGACTTCCTAACGGTTTCACAGCCTAGCTCGAATCCCGCGTGACAAAGCAAGCCATTAAAAAGAACACTATCGCCATCGTCACATTTAGCTTTGGAAGGGTATCCGGAACACAGAGGCGAAAGGCGCGTCCATTCCTGCTCATGACTTTCAAGGGCTTGCATGATATCAAAGGCATCTAAACCTTCCCTGTTCTTAATCCAGCTCTTTGGATGACCGGCTTCCGTAAAAATCGCTTGAGCTTCTTCTGCATAGAAGTCCCGATACTCTGACACCACCTCCACAGGCTCCAAAGGAGTAAGGCTCCAAACACAGAAACCTCCCCCTAGGACTCCGCCCACCAGACCTATTTTAGACGTGGAATTCATATTCTTACCTCTAGGAAAGAGATCGGAAAATGAAGCTTTTCAGCTGTGATTTCCTAGAGAGTCTAGAATAAGTACCCGCAATCACGCACGTAATGTGAGCTTAAAAACAACGCTTTTTTGGCCTGTATGGGCAAAAAGTTTGAAAAAAAGTTACGACGATTTAGACGAAACGAGACACTTTGGCGGCCAAATCTGGGGATTTTATAGCGGATAGAATCCTTTGTTTGAGACCCAAACGCTCTAGTTCTTGCTCAAAAAAGAGTTCCATTTTTTTTGTGGTGAGACCTTTGCCGCGCCGAAACAGCGGATAGGTGATGTCTTCATTAAAAAGACTTTGCCCTAAAATGGCCCAAGAAAAAGGGCTGCCTTTTTCGAGAGCGCCCGACTCTATCCACTCCACCAGGAGAGCTTCGGAGTCATAGGGCACCAAATGAAAGGACACTTCGAGTTGAAGGGTGCCCCCGATGGGATCCAAAGATTTGACTTCCACCCAATTGCTCATCGGCCTAGGACAAGGCGAATTCAAAAACGGATACCCTACACTCCCGCAATTGATCCAAACATGACCCTCCGGATCTTTTTCCACGCCTGGATGATGGGAATGCCCCATAAAATAAAACTGCTTGGCTTGCAAGACATGGCGACTGGGAAGCACAAATCCCGAGCCCCCTTGCTCTGGAAAAAAATCAGGCACTCTACTTGAGGTGCTGAGGGATGCGTGAAGGAGGGTGATTCCAGGCGAGGGACTATAACTAAACTTTTGCCCGGCTAAAAATGGGGAAAGACTGTCCCCCAGGGCAGAGACACCAAAAGGAACCAGTTGCCAAAGTTTGTGTTTTTGATGCTCCCAATAGGGATTGCTGGCGCAATCTCTTTGATAGAGCTCATGGTTCCCTTGAATAAAAGTATGGACCCGCGACGTAGCCAAGGCTAAAACCTCGACAGGTGATGGGCCCCCATCCAAGAGGTCCCCTAAGTCGTAGACTTCTACTTGAGGGGCCACTCGATCCACATCTTGAAGCACCGCCCGCAGGGCACCTAAATTAGCATGCACGTCGGTGAGGATAGCAAAATGCATTAAAGCCCCATGGTTCTCTCTGCTAATATTTTAATGGCACCGAGGTTCTTTTCAAAAGTTGGCTTGATGATTTCAGGGCCTGGATAAAACCCTCCCTCCAGGGCGCTCTTAGGGGAAAGCTCAATAGTAAAGCAAAAAATCTGGTGGTCCTTATAAGCCCAGTCGCAAGTCTCTCCACTGGCTACATACATAACTTTTGCTGCAGATCCATAGCCATAGCCATTAAACTTGGCCATGTCTTTTGCCAGCGACTCAAACGTTCCTCGATCTTGTTCGGGCGGGTCTTGCTTCAGACCTCCCCAAGGATACAAAATGACTTCAGAAAAGGAATGAAACGAAATCATGGATTTAATGTTGGTGTGTTCTTCCACAAAAGCCTTAACCGCTTGAGTTTCAGGCTCACTGAAGGGAGACGGCCCACGATAGACATCACTTCCTTTAGACGTGGAATTGCCGCCTGTTTGCCAATGGACAGAATAATTGCGGTTAAGGTCTACTCCAAATTCACCGCCTAAATCGCGGCGACTTTTACGCCAATACTTGTATTTTCCGCCTTCTAAATCATAATTGACTCCATCCACATTCAGAATGGGAAAAATGTAGATATCTTTGCCCTTTAAAAAGGCCGTTCTCTCTTGGGGATTTAAGTCCTCCGCGACATGCTTCACAAAAAGCAAGGGAACTTCTGTGGAAATATGTTCTCTAGCGTGATGGGTGCCCAAAATCATGAGACTGTTAGTGTCTGAGCTTGAGAGATCGCCTGCAAGACGAATTCCTAAAATATCATTTCCTTCAGCAGTCTTCCCTAAAGACAGGAGTTCACTTTGCTCGGGGAGGAGCGCGGCTAGACGTGTTAGCTCTTTTACGACTTGCATCGGCGTGTGATAGGCAGCATCCTTTTTAGGAAACCTTATATCTCCCGACAGAGCCCCTAAGTCTGGTGTCCAGACACTCATAGGCTCGATTTTTAAAATTCTTTGGGGTATGCCGCGTAAAGTGGCTCTTAAGTCTACCTCTCTCACAATGCTGTAGGCTGTCGTCTCATCCATATAATCTGGGTGTACATAGCGAGCCACTTCTGATCGTTCGTCTGAATTGGAAGCTTTAAAGTGCACTTTATAGAGAACTTCCGACGAAGCTTGGGTTGCAAAAACAAACCCAGCTATAGACATGGAAAACATGCCAAGCAAACTACATACTCTCTTCCTTGAGTGACTTCTAACCATGGAACCTCCAGGTGTTTTTAAAGTTTGCTAAAAGCCTGCCAGAGAATCCATCCCTTGCCTAGAGAAATTATCATTTATTGTTCGCCTCAGCGGCCAGGCCTAACCCACCTGAATTCCAGAACAGACAGCTAGATTATGTCGTTGTTCCAAAAAAGAAATCTAAATACTCCAGGGAAAATGCCGAATCCTACCTCCATGATGCATGTAAAACAAATCAATCAGTTAATAGAAACCGGCAAAGCCTACGAAGCAGAGGATGCTTTAGAGCAGCTTTTAGCATTAGGGCCGAAAAATACGGAAGCTCTTAAACTTAAAGCTTACATTCTATCCTCTCAAGGACGATTTGAAGAAGAGCTAGAAACTTGGCTTCGCATTCTTAAAATAGACACCGAAGATCAAGACGCCACATCTTGGCTTCAAACCCGCCATCTTGAAGAACAGGAACATCGGTATTTCACCGACCAACTCCCAGGCGGTGGATTTAAATACCTCACCTACCAACGTGGCCTTTTGAAACCGATGATATTTGGCCTTATAGGAAGTCTTTCCTTTACGTTTTTTACCAACATCGCTATTTCGCAAGTTCAAGCACTCGCCAAACCAGAGTTCTTAATCACTGGATTTTTAGCCGTCGTTCTTCTGCCCATGATTTGGGTTGCTAAAGCCTACTTAACGACGATGCATTCCCTCAAACTAGACAGATCTGGCATTTCAATTTCCACTCGCCTTAAAACCCTGAGCTACAATTGGGACGAATTTGAAGATGTTTTTCTATGCCATGTTTCTAATCATTCGAAATCAGATCTTGCTCTGACGTTTATCCCGAAGGACACGACAAAACCATCGTTTGAAATCGATCTCAATCCCGACGAAACCTCGATCCGGTCACGTCATCACCTGATTGACAACGTCGCAGAAACTTTTAAAAAGCCGACACTTAAATTTAGATCCGCTGTCGACGGAATTGAGTCCCGCAAAGTCATTCGATTCTAGAAACGACTTCCTCAAAGAGCCTCTAAAAAATGATCCCTGTTAGAATTTTGTTTTTAAAATAGAATCCTGTTGTAAGTAGTTTGCTTTTAACAGGGGGGTGCGCCAGACTAGAAATACACGACATAAAACTTATGATTTGGTAGATGCGCTAGTCGCCCAGCACGCTCCCATTGAGAACCGCCCGTGCCCTATTAAGGCCCGGGCTCCTGTGTCACCACGATAAAGTAGTAAAAGATGGAAAAACAACTCAACACAAGTCTTATCCACGAGAGAATGCTTCAACTTGGTCTTTCGCAGACAGAGCTCGCTGAGAAACTTGAAGTAACCAAGACCGCAATATCTAGCTGCCTTAAGCCAGAAAAACACCCCCGCCCGCGACACCTGCTTAAGTTTGCAGAACTTCTTAAATTGAGTTTTGACGAGATTGTCCTAAAAAAAAGGTTGAACTACAACCGTCTGTCGCTTTCCGCAAAAGTGGAAATCACAAAATATTAGACTCGCATCGTGAACATTTCTACTACGTCAGCCGCCTCTTATGTCGCCTGGTGCCCTATCTTTCCTTTTGACGACCTGAGTGCCCCAGCAACACTTAAGGCTCCCAGAGTTGATTATAACTACATCCAAAAAGCTGCTAGGGCCGTTCGGCAAGAAATCGGAAAAGACCAAATTCAAATTGAGGACCTTCTGGCGATCTTTGGCAAATTGCAAGCCATTATCATTCCTGTGCTGTGGGGAAGGGAGCACTATAAAAACGCAACCCATGTATTCTTGCCTGAATCACAGACAACTTGGATCTTTATCAATTTAGACACTAATATTTTAGATTTTAAATTCTGGCTTGCACATGAACTTGGCCATGCAAAATCACCCCAACTTGTCGAGCAAGAAGGGGGAAATTTTGCTGATCGCTTTGCGGGTGCTTTGCTTTTTTCGTCAGACTTATCGGCTGAAGCCTATAGAAGACTTAAACCTTTAGAGTACCGGGATCAAATTAAATTCACACAAGAAATAGCAGCGCAAAACGGCATTTCGCCAATCACAATCTATAAAGAAGGGAAAGCCTATGCACAGCATCATTCCCTTGAAACTTTAGATTTGGAAAGAAACAGACTTATATACAAAACATCGACATTGTTTAACAAAAAGTATGAGCTTGTAAGCGAGTCACTTTTTAAGACTGATTGCCTGGAGCCTAAAGAGTACATTGACGTTAGCAAGACTAAGTTTAAAACTTGTTTCTTCGAGTTTCTAGCTGCCTATCTTAAAGAACATCACGACGACTCTTCCAAATTTGTCGCAAATATCCTAGACATCCCCTTAACTGACGCCACTCCCTAGAGCAGGAGCTTAGGGGATAAAACAGTCAAAAATTTTGGTAGACTCGAACGTTTACTTTCGATTGGCGAATAGTATACATCCGTTGCTTGGTAGGCCATTCGGCAAGAATAGATACTCTCTATATTGAATCGAAGGATTTGAAAAAGAATATATGAAGAGTAGTCGATTGCAAAATAGGTTCCATTGGGAATCGGAGTCGATGTACCGCGAGAATAGGAAAAAATGAGTTCTTTATCTCGCTGCGAAAAAAAGCCTAATGGACACTAAGGATTTCTTTTTAGATGCTGCGATCAGCATGGACCTAACTACTGGCACAGTCGATATTGAAGCAATTGCCCCAGCTTATATCTTAAAAGTTCCGATCGTAACGGATGACAGTGACATGATCATCCTTGCCGATGAATTTGATGTAAATGTATACAAAGCTTTAGAACTCATGAAGCTCATGTTGGATGAAATGCTGATAGACATGCGTCAGATCCGGACCATAGAGTCTTACTGGAAGCATATAAGAGATCTTCCTAAAAATTGCGATGGCGATTACCAGGAAGTTTTCAGTGAAATACCACCAAGTTAGTTGACTTCAAAAATCAATGCCTATAATGGCTAAATATAAAAGCAAATAAGACATCCTCACGTATTAGGCTAGCCGCCCATTCCTCTATTTAGAATGAAACGACAGGACCCTGATTCCCTCAGAAGACATGACCCAGGAACCTTGGCGGGTTGAAAAACAACCTTTTTTTTAATCCTCCTTTTCAAGTGAGTTCGTTTAATTATTTCCCTTTCACGCCTGCAATCTAGCGCAGAGACAAGACAATTGGGCTTCATTAAAAAAACTCGGGACATTTCCATGGGAATCCGAAAGGACTGTTGGACTTGCCTGGCGGCAAACGGAAAGAATGAGGACAAAATGATGACTACGTTAAAGATTTGTTTGATTGCCATGATCCTTGCTAGCTGTGGCAAAACTAAAAACGAAGACAGTGATACTGCCGGATATTTTGACAATAATGCAACGACCTACGACTTATCCTATGACGTGGGACTTGCTAGCCAGCTTTCCCAAAATGCCTCCCATGCAGCAAATCTTCCTGGAACAGAGCCTTATAATCCTTGCTGGTAGCGTGTAAAAGATTGTGTCCCGCCCCTGCGAACTCGGATATGTTCTCAGAGAAAAGTTAGGGATATGAGGTTAAATTTGAGTTTGGTTAAGATTGAAGTCAATTTTCCAGAGATTGCAAAGACTTTGGAAACGTTTT